>CAMAYE010000052.1 GCA_945862135.1 Bordetella parapertussis | reverse complement strand
AAGCCATCTTCTGTATTTTGAAATCTATTAAATCGATTTCTTTGCTGCTTTTCATAGTAATCCCAAACAATCCTGCCAATTTGCGAGGGTAGGAAATCGTTTTTAACGGAATAAGGGCGGTAGGTGGAAATAAACTCGTCGTGCGAGAGTTCATCAAGACCTACTGGCGAAGATTTAATTAATGAATATATTCCGGGGGAAAAGTTCTTTTGTCGAACTGACGGTTGTTGAAAAAGTGTGCGGACTTTGTGTCGATATTCATCAAGTTCTGGGTTGGAATCCACTTCCCAAAGTGGCACTCCCGAAGCTTTGCTGAGGTCCCTTGCGCGTTCATAACCTTGTTTTAATTGCTTACGAATCTTTTCTAACGATGGTTTTATTTGTCCTTGAAAATGAGCCCAAGCGTTTTCTCGCTCTTGTATTAGTTGTTGCGACGTAAATGCACTTTCTTGCTCCAATTTAAAATTTTCGTAGTTGAAGCGCACAATGTTTGAGTTTTCTCGGCCTTCAATGACCACATGACGACCTTCAATGGCCTGCAATAGGTGGCTTTTCCCTGAGCCATTCACGCCTGTAATTATGTTGAGCAATTCGAGTGGCACTGGCTCAAAAGGAGTGATGGATAGATGGGGGTTCTTGAAGACTAATTTCATGAAAGTTTTGCTCAATGTGTTAATTTCAAATTAAAACTAACATGTCAATTCATGATTCGCCATCCGCTCCAGCGCCTTGACCATCGCCGAATGATCCGACTTGGCACCACCATTCGCAGAGCAGCTATTAAATAATTCCTGCGCCGTCGCCGTATTCGGCAGCGACACGCCCATCGCCTTCGCACCTTGCAGCGCGAGGTTCAGATCTTTCTGATGCAGTTCGATGCGGAAGCCGGGGTCGAAGGTGCGTTTGATCATGCGTTCGCCGTGGACTTCGAGAATGCGTGAGGCGGCGAAGCCGCCCATCAAGGCTTGGCGGACTTTCGCGGGGTCGGCGCCGGCTTTGGAGGCGAACACCAGCGCTTCGCTGACGGCTTCGATGTTCAGCGCGACGATGATCTGATTGCAGACCTTGCAGGTCTGGCCGTCGCCGTTACCGCCGACGAGGGTGATGTTTTTGCCCAACAGTTCGAACAGCGGTTTGACCTTGTCGAAGGAGGCTTGCGGTGCACCGACCATGATCGTCAGCGCCGCGTTTTTGGCGCCCACTTCACCGCCGGACACCGGGGCGTCGATGTAGTCGCAGCCTAATTTATTGATTTTATTGGCGAATTCTTTGGTCTCAATGGGCGAGATCGAGCTCATGTCGACCACCGTCTTGCCTTTGCTGAGGCCTTCGGCAATGCCGTTGGCGCCGAACAGTACTTTGTCGACGTCGGGTGTGTCGGGAACCATGGTGATGATGATGTCGGCTTGTTGCGCGACTTCTTTCGGGCTGGCGCAGGCTTTGCCGCCGGCATCGGTGAGTTCCTTTGGCACGCCGCTGCGCGAATGCAGAAATAACGTGTGCCCGCCCTTGATCAGGTTGAGGGCCATGGGTTTGCCCATGATGCCGAGTCCGACGAAGCCGACGTTGCTCATGACGATGTCCTTTGCTGCTGTTGAAAGGGACGGCGGCCGCATGTTGCGGCCGCCGGGGTCAAACGGTTGAAACGATTATATGCGCGTCAGCCCGCGGGCATCGGCCTGGCGTCGTTCTTCGGTTCGTGACGGCGGATCACCAGTTGATTGACCAGCACGACCGCGAGCAGCACCAGCCCGGCGATATCGGTGAGGATGCCGGGCTTGATCAGCAGAAGCGATGCGCACAGCAGCAGCGCGCGTTCCCAGGTGTGCGCTATTCGATAGAAGTAACCGAACAATCCGCCGGCCAGGCAGATGGTGCCTATGGTCGCGGTGATGAACGAGTGCAGGATCTCGTGCCATGCGCCGATCATCAGCAGCGAGGGTTCGAACACGAACATGAAGGGCACGATGAATCCCGCGGCGCCGATGCGCACCGCGGCCCAGCCGGCTTCCCACAGATCGGCCTTGGCCAGGCTCGCCGCGGCGAACACCGCCAATGCGACCGGCGGGGTGATCGCCGACAGGATGGCGAAGTAGAAGGCGAACATGTGTGCGGATGGCAGCGGCGCGCCAAGTTTCACCAGCGCCGGGACCAGCAGTGACACCATGACGATGTACGCCGGCGTGGTCGGCATGCCCATGCCGAGCACGATGCCGGCGATGGCGGTGAGGATCAGCGCCAGCGGCAGCATGTTCTGCGCGAGGCCGACGACGATTTGGGTAAAGACGATGCCCAGCCCGGTGATGGTGACGCAGCCGATGACAATGCCGGCGCAGGCGCAGGCCATGGCTACGGCCAGCGTGTTTTTTGCGCCTTCCTCGAGCGCGTCGAGCACGCTCTTCCAGGTGATGCCGCTGCGCGTGGATTTGCGCAGCAGCGCCATCGGCAGGCACATCAGCGCGCCAACCAGCGCGCACAGCGGTGCCGAGTAGCCCATGGTCAGGCCGATGAATATGGTGATGATGGGGATGAACAAGTGGCCGCGTTCCATCATTACATGACCAAGCACCGGCAGTTCGTTCTTGGGCACGCCGTGCAGGCCGTAGCGCTTGGCTTCGAAGTGCACCGCGAAAAACACCGCGAGGTAGTAAAGGATCGCGGGGATTACTGCCCACAGTGCGACGGTGGCATAGGGCACGGCGAGGAATTCCGCCATCACGAAGGCGGCAGCGCCCATCACCGGCGGCATGATCTGGCCTCCGGTGGAGGCGGTGGCCTCGACCGCGGCGGCGAAGGGCGGCCGGAAGCCGGTGCGCTTCATCAACGGGATGGTCATCGGTCCGTCGACCATGACGTTGGCGACCGCCGAACCCGACACCGTGCCGAACAGGCTGGAGCTGACCACTGACACCTTGCCGGGGCCGCCGGCGGTGTGGCCGGTAATCGACAGCGCGAAGTCCATGAACAGCTGGCCGGTGCCGCTTTTTTCCATGAACGCGCCGAACAGCACAAACAGCATCACGTACGAGGCCGACACGCCCAGGGTCGAGCCGAAGATACCTTCGGTGGAGAGGTAGAGCTGCTCCATCAGTACCGGTGGCGTGACGTTGGTGAAAAAGAAGGCATAGACCAGGAAACACGTCGCCGTCAAAGGCAATGCCCAGCCGAGCACGCGGCGCGTGGCCTCGAGCACGATCAATATGGCGATCACGGTGTTGACCTTGTCGGACAGTGTCAGATCATCGATGTAGATGATCCGGTTGGTCATGTATTCGTAGTTGATGAAGATGTGGAAGATGAAGGCCCACGACAGCAGGAGCAGGACGGCATCGCTGGCACGCCACAACCAGCCGCCGCCGGGCTTCAGCGGGTAGAGCAGGAACACCAGCGTCAGTGCGAACAGCAGGTGGGTGCCGCGGAAGATCATCGCTTCCGGCGGACCGAATGCGGCGACGTACATGTGATAAACCGACATCACGATCGCGATCGCGGCGACCGTGAAGGCGAGCAGGCGCGTGGACGGTGCGGTGGCGGCTTTTTCGTCGGACTTGATCGGCGCAGCAGTTTCTTTTTCGGTGGCTGTCATGCGGCTCCCCGGAAGCGGATGTGGAACGGGGCGGCAGTGCCGCCCCGTCGTGACTGCGTGTTGCGCGCGATTACATCGCTTTCGCTTCCTTGTAGAACTTCGCCGCGCCCGGGTGGAACGGTACGCCGATGTCGGCGGCCATGTCCTTCGGGGTGAGGCCGGCCATCGCCTTGTTGACCGTCGCCATGTCGCTGACGCCGGCGGCGACCGCCTTGGTCATGGTGTAGACGGTCTGCTCCGGCAGGTCGCAGGAGACGACGAGGTGGGCCGAGTAGCCGATCTGCGGTACGTCCTTGTCCTGTTTCGGATAGGTGCCGGCCTTGACGATCAGCTTCTGGTAGCCGGGATTGGCCTTGCGCAGCGCGGCCATGGTCTTGTCATCGACCGGGACGAGGTTGATGTCGCGTGCGCTGGCGAGGTCCATCACCGACGAGGCGGGGATGGTGGTGCCGAGGGTGAAGATCTGGGCGTGGCCGTCTTTCATCATCGACACCGCGTCGGTGTACGACTGAAAGTTGATTTTCGACAGCGCCTGGTAGTTGAGGCCGTTCAGCGTCAGCGTCAGGTTGGTCAGCAGTTCACCGGTATTACCCTTGGGCTGCGTCACTACCGATTTGCCCTTGAAGTCGGCAAAGGTGTTGACCTTGGCATCCGCCAGCGCGACGACCTGGAAGTACTGCGGATACAGGTTGGCCATCTGGCAGACCTTGGTCACTTTCTTCGGGTAGGGCGCGTTGCCGGCGAGGCCGTCAACGGTGGTGCTGGAATTGCCGAAGCCGACTTGCGCCTTGCCTTCGTCAACGCCGCGCACGTTGGCGATGCCGGCGCCCGGGGTCGCGGTAACGTTCATGCCGGGGATGGCTTTTTCCCACATGCTTTTCAGTTGTCCGCCCAGCGGAACCCAGACACCGCCCTGCGGACCGGTCATCAGTGTGATGTTCTGTGCGGATGCTGCTACGGGGAATGCTGCGGCAATGGCGAGGCTCAACGCGGACGCGATACGTGCTGCTTTCATGACTCCTCCTACTGGTTGTGTTCCAGGGCGGGCCCGTTTGTTTTTTATTGGGCCCATTCGTTACTGACGATCTGCGCGATGATTGTGTGGGGTAGCCCCGGGCGCGTCAAGCCGTCGGCATCAAGTCGTCTTTAGATACGGGCCGGCCCAGCCGAGGCCGGCTTCGGTGGTGGCGGCCGGCTTGTATTCGCAGCCGATCCAGCCGGTGTAGCCGATCCTGTCGATGTGGCTGAACAGCCAGGGGTAGTTGATCTCGCCGCTGCCGGGTTCGTGGCGGCCGGGGTTGTCGGCGAGCTGCATGTGCGGGATCAGCGCGAGGTGGGCTTCGATGGTGCGGGCGAGGTCGCCTTCCATGATCTGCGCATGATAGATGTCGTACTGGATGAACAGATTGCCGGAGCCGACGGCCTTGATGATGTCGGCGGCCTGTTGGGTGTAGTTGAGGAAAAAGCCGGGGATGTCGCGGGTGTTGATCGGTTCGATCAGCAGTTTGATGCCGGCTTCCCTGAACTTCGGTGCGGCGTACTGCAGGTTGCGGATGAAGGTTTCGCGCGCGTCGATCGGATCGACATGCGGCGGGCGGATGCCGGCAAGGCAGTTGACCTGTTTGCAGCCCAGTGCGGTGGCGTAGTCGATGGCGCGATCCACGCCTTCCTTGAATTCGGCGACGCGCTGCGGATGACAGCCGATGCCGCGTTCGCCCGCGGCCCAGTTGCCGGCGGGCATGTTGTGCAGCACCTGCACGAGATTGTTTTTCTTTAGCGCTTCAGCCAGTTGGGTCTTGTCGTATTCATAGGGAAACAGGAATTCGACGCCGCGGAAGCCGGCCTTGGCGGCGGCGGCAAAACGCTCCATGAACGGCACTTCGTTGAACAGCATGGTCAGGTTGGCGCAGAGCTTGGGCATGGCGCGGGCAGGCCTCTGTTTTATGGGATGAAACCGGCGAACCCAACGTGGACTTTTCACGCAGTCGCCAAGGGTGGGCCATTATAATCACGGGCATGGCCGGCTCTGAAAAACTTCCCATGGCAATACTGCTGGCCGCCGGCGCGGGTTCGCGTTTCGGCGGCGGCAAGTTGTTGCACCCGCTGGATGACGGTGCGGCGATTGCTGCGCATGCGGCGCGCAATCTGATCAGCGCCGGACTGGATGTCACCGCGGTGATCCGTCCCGGTGATTTTCCGCTGCGCGAGTTGCTGGAGCAGGAAGGCTGCACGGTGACCGTGTGTCCGGATGCGGCGCAGGGCATGGGCATCAGCCTCGCGCATGGTGTGGCGCAGTCGCGTGATGCTGCGGGTTGGATCGTCGCGCTGGCGGACATGCCGCGCATTCGTCCGGAAACGATAGCCCGTGTCGCGCAGGTGCTGATGGCGGGTGCCGACATTGTGGCGCCTTCGTATCAGGGTGACCGTGGCCATCCCGTCGCGTTCGGCCGCCGGTTTCTGCATGAACTGCAATTGCTCTCCGGTGACAGCGGCGCGCGCGCCATCGTTCAGCGCAATCAGGCGATGGTGAGACTGGTGGAGTGTGATGATCCCGGCATCTTGCTCGACATCGACCGCCGCACCGATTTGCTGCGCACGGCATGATTAATTAAGTAATTGATTTTAAAGGAAAAATAATGTCACGTTTCACCGGCACCGAAAACTATGTCGCCACCGACGATCTGATGATGGCTGTGAATGCCGCGCTGGCGCTGGAGCGCCCGCTGCTGATCAAGGGCGAACCCGGCACTGGCAAGACCATGCTGGCGCTGGAAGTGGCGAAGGCGCTGGGCCGTCCTTTATACGAATGGCACGTCAAGTCGACAACCAAGGCGCAGAACGGCCTTTATGAATACGACGCGGTATCACGGCTGCGCGATTCGCAACTGGGTGACCCGAAGGTCAAGGACATCGGCAACTACATCGTGCAGGGCATGTTGTGGAAGGCGTTTTCCGCGGATGAACCTTCGGTACTGCTGATCGATGAAGTGGACAAGGCCGACATCGAATTCCCGAACGACCTGCTGCGTGAACTCGACCGCATGGAGTTTTATGTCTACGAGACCCAGCAGCTGATCAAGGCCAAGCATCGGCCGCTGGTGATCATCACTAGCAACAACGAGAAAGAACTGCCCGACGCCTTTCTGCGCCGCTGCTTTTTCCATTACATCCGTTTCCCTGACGCCGACACCATGGCGCAGATCGTCGAAGTGCATTTTCCCGGCATCAAGAAACAGCTGCTGTCGCAGGCGCTCAATGCCTTTTTCGAAATCCGTGAAGTACCGGGCCTGAAGAAAAAACCGACCACCTCCGAACTGCTCGACTGGCTGAAGCTGCTGATGGCCGAAGACATCCCGCCGGAAGCGCTGCACAGCCAGGACACGCACAAGATCGTGCCGCCGCTGCACGGGGCGTTGATCAAGAATGAGCAGGATGTGCATCTGTTCGAGCGGCTGGTGTTTATGTCTCGACGCAAATCATAATCGCCACCAGCCACGATCCACCGTTCTCAATGCTCATTGAATTTTTCCTGAAGCTCCGTCAAGGCGGTGTGCCAGTCTCGATCAAGGAGTTCTTGATGCTAATCGAGGCCTTGGAGAAGCAGGTCGCTTTCGGCAGCGTCGAAGAGTTTTATCACCTGGCGCGCACCTGTCTGGTCAAGGATGAAAAATTCTTTGATCGTTATGACTTGGTATTCGCGGCGTACTTCAAGGGCATTGTCGGTATCGATGCGGCGGCAGCAGTCATTCCTGAAGACTGGTTGCGCAAGCTGGTCGAAAAGAATCTCAGCGATGAGGAAAAGAAGCTGATCGAGTCGCTGGGCGGCTGGGAAAAGCTGATGGAGACGCTGAAAAAACGTCTTGAGGAACAGAAGGGGCGTCATCAGGGCGGCAGCAAATGGATCGGCACGGGAGGCACCAGCCCCTTCGGCGCTTACGGCTACAACCCGGAAGGCGTGCGCATCGGCCAGCATGAATCACGCAACCGCCGTGCGGTGAAAGTGTGGGACCAGCGCGAGTTCAAGAATCTGGATGACAGTGTCGAACTCGGTACGCGCAACATCAAGGTGGCGCTGCGCAAGCTGCGCAAGTTCGCGCGCACCGGTGCGCCGGAAATCCTCGACATGGATGACACCATCCGCTCGACGGCAAAAAACGCCGGCTGGCTGGATCTGAAAATGGTGCCGGAGCGGCACAACGCGGTGAAGGTGCTGCTGTTTTTTGATATCGGCGGATCGATGGATGACCACATCCGCGTCTGCGAGCAGCTGTTCTCGGCGACGCGCACCGAGTTCAAGCACCTCGAATATTTCTACTTCCACAACTTTCTATATGAGCGGGTGTGGAAAGACAACCGCCGTCGTGCCACCGAACGCATCGCGACCTGGGATGTGTTCCATACGTATCCACATGATTACAAAGTGATTTTTATCGGCGACGCGACGATGAGCCCGTACGAGATCACCTATCCCGGCGGCAGCGTCGAACATAGCAACGAAGAAGCGGGCGCGGTGTGGCTGCAGCGCGCGCTGCAGGTGTATTCGAATGCGATCTGGCTCAATCCCCAGCCCGAAGCGGTATGGAACTATCATGAGTCGATCGGCATCACCCGCGAGCTGATGGGCGGACGCATGTTTCCGCTGACGCTGGATGGTCTTGAGCGCGGCATGCGCTTGCTCAGCCGGGCGCATTAGTCGCGCACACCAGGACAAACCTATGACCGTCAAACCAGCAAGCCAGCCGCATCGCCAGGATGTGATGCTGCAGATGCTGGCCGACTATGCATCGCATGAGCTGATTCCGTCGGCGCATGCTGTTGATGCCGCACAGACGCGGCTGGTCGATGCGCTGGCCTGTGCCTTTGGCGCCGCGCATGATGCCGGCTGCAAACGTGTGCTCGATACGCTGGTCGCGCAGTGTCCGAATACGTCGGGTATTCCGGTGCCGGCAACACATCTTGTGCTGGACCCGCAGCGCGCGGCCTTTGCCTTGGGCACGCTGATCCGTTGGCTGGATTTCAGCGACACCACTTTCTGGGGCAGCCACCCCTCGGATAACGTAGGAGCCATCATCGTGGCGGCGGCAATGCGCGACCGCGCCGGCACGGCGGTGACGGTGGGCGACGTATTGCGCTGGCTGATCCAGGTCTACGAAATCCACGGCGGACTGGTCGAAGCCAACCGCTTTGACAGTTCGACCAATGCGCTCGACAACGTGTTTTGCGCGAAGATCGCCACCGCCGGTGTCGCGGCGCACATCCTCGGCGGCAATCGCGATGCGGTGTTCTCTGCGCTGTCACATGCCTGGGTCGACGGGCAGAGTTCGCCGGTTTACCGCCATGCGCCGAATATCGGGCCGCGCAAGGCCTGGGCCGCTGCGGATGCGGCCTGCCGCGGTCTGTGGTTCGCGCAACTCGGTGTCAGCGGCGAGCCGGCGTGTCCGACGGCCATCGGTGTCGCGCCTTGGGGCCTGACGCCGTCACGGCTGCATGGCATTCCGCCGAAACTGGACCGCGTGCTGATCGACCGTATTCTTGTTGAAAGCACCATTCTCAAACTGGTGCCGGGGCAACGCAACGGCACCACGGCAATCGAAGCGGCGTTGCGCCTGCATTCAAAAGTGGCGCCGTATCTTGCGGAAGTCAAGGAGGTGCGCGTCTATACCCATGACGAGGCGATGCGCCGCATCAATGTGGTCGGTCCGTTGCCGAATGCAGAGGCGCGCGATCATTGCCTGCAATACATGGTCGCAGCAGGGCTGATCTACGGTCGTATTTCCAACTGGCATTACACCGACGAGGCGGCGGCGCATCCGCAACTGGAAAAGCTGCGCGCGAAGGTGCGGCTGATCGAAGAGGCGAAGTACAGCCGTGGTCATCACAACCCGGAAGTACAAAGCTGTGCCAATGCCGTCGAGGTTGAATTTTCCGACGGTAAGGTCACGGAGTACGTCGAGGCCTTGTTTCCTGCGGGCGATCCGCGGCAGGGCGATCCGGGCGGCTTGTTGCTGGCGCAGAAATTTGAAACCCTGGCCGGTCCGGTGCTGGGTGCGGTACGGCTGTCTGCGCTTCACAAGCTGTTTGCCGAACCGGAGAAGCTGCGCAGCACGCCGCTGGCGCGGTTCATGGCGATGCTGACGGTGGATGGGCAGTGAGCCTTTGTTTGCAGGTGCAGTGATCCGCTTGCTGCCTTCGGGGAAGCCTTACTTCAAATAGCGCGATTCGAAACGTGCGCGGACCTTGCCGTCCTGGTCGCGCAGTTCCAGTGTTTCTCCAGTGATGTGTTGCGTGCTTGCGGACTTGATCGCCGAAAGGAAGTTTCTTTCGGTATCGCTGCTGGCTGGAAGGCAGGCCATCAGCGTCGAGGCCATGTTTTTGAAGCGCAGGCTGTTCCCGCTGACTTCATAGGCGCCGCGGAAGGTGTTGCAACCGGAAAAACCATTGACTGCATTTTTCTCGGCGCGCAACACCATATGTGGTTCGCGCGTGCCCGCTTTGACCTCGACCGGTTTGCCCTCGAGTTCGACGGCTTTCCAGTAAGTCTCGATCAGCCGCGCCTGTGATTTCGGCTGATCAGTCTGCGCGCAACCGGCGAACAGCAGGCCGGCTGCGAGTGCGAGCAATAGCTGCTTCATCATCCGGTCAGGCGCGGTTGATGTGGTAGTGTGCTTCCGGCACCGGGTAGGCTGCTGCGCCGAAAGTATCGGTGATCGCCTTGTTGGTGTCGAAGTACACCTGCCAGTAGTGGCTGGTATGGGTGTACGGACGCACGGCCAGCACCGGACCCAGCGGCGTGAAATCGATCACTTCGACATCGGGCGCCGGCGTGGTCGAGACATTGGGTATTTTCGCCAGCGATTCCTTCAACCGCTTGATCGCATCATGCACGTTGACGCCGTGTGCCAGTTGCGCAGTACGGTCAACGCGACGGTACGGGTTGGTCGAGAAATTCTGGATGGTGTCGGAAAAAATCTTGTTGTTGCCGACGATGTTGAGCACGTTGTCCGGGCTGTTGATCGCGGTGCCGAAAAGGCCGATTTCCATCACCGTGCCTTCGACGCCGCCGGCCTTGATGTAATCGCCGACCTTGAACGGACGCAGCGTGACGAGGAAGGCGCCGGCGGCGAAGTTGGCCAGCAATCCGCCCCAGGCGGCGCCGATCGCGATGCCCATCGCGGCAACCAGTGCGGCGAACGACGTGGTTTCAACACCGAAGTAGCCGAGGATGGCGACAACGAGGACGATGTTCAGCGCGACGCTGACGATATTGCCGATGTAGCGCAGCAGCGTCGGATCGACTTTTTGTTTGGTCAGCGCGGCCGACACCAGTCGTACGGCAACGCCGATCAGCCAGCGGCCGATGATCCAGACGGCGATGGCGCCGAGAATCTTCAGGCCCAGCGTGGTCAGCGTGGCGATGATGGTGTCCATGATGTTCTGCATGTTCATTATTGTTCTCCCTTGGTACGACATTGAATACGACAAGAAAATTCGCGAAACGCGGGCATGTTAACCCGTGTTTTATCGTCCGGAAACCCCGTCAAAAAGTGGGGATTCAGGTGCGCGGCTTTTTGCCGGCAATCCGTGATACGAACTTTTGCTTGTCTATGACAACCCGCTCATGGGTGCCTTCGGTGATGCGGTCAACGCCGTCATGCGCAACTACGGAAAAAAACAGCCGCCGGCCATCGACCTTCTCCAGGGTGACGTCAACGGTGATGGTCAGCCCCGGCGGGGTTGCCGCCAGATGCGGAAAATTGACCAGCGTGCCCAGCGATTGTTCGCGCGGCCAGTCGAGGTGGGGTTTGATCGCCTCGATGCAGGCCCATTCCATCAGGCCGACCATGAAGCCGGTGGCGAGGACCTGCGGCATCTGTTGGAAGGATTCCGATTCCGGATACAGGTGCGGGACGGTTTTGTTTTCCGGCACGGTGTAACTGAACTTGTACTGGAGTCCGGCTTGCAGTGTTGATTTCACGACGCTGAGGCCTAGCGGTTGTGGGTGACGGCGTAGTTTACTGCTGCCGGTCTTCTGATCGTGCTGCTTCCCATCCGAGCATCGCTGCCTTGCGTACATTGCCCCAGCGGTAGTCGGTCAGCACACCCGATGCGCGAATGACGCGGTGGCAGGGGATCAGGTAGGCGATATTGTTGGCGCCTACGGCCGAACCGACGGCGCGTGCAGCGCGCGGTGCGTCGAGGGCGCCGGCAATATCGCCGTAGGTTGTGACGCTACCGGCGGGCAGGACCAGCAGTGCCCGCCAGACCTGGATTTTGAAATTGCTGCCCTTGACCAGTACGGCCAGCGGCGCCCGGGGTTTTTGTGTGATGGGCACGAATATCTGTTTTGCCGTTTCTGCAGTGTCATCTGGCGCGTGGCACAATGCGGCATGGGGCCATGTTGCCTGCAGCAGGGTTTCGGCCATTGCATCGTCATCGATAAAATGCAGCGCGCAGACGCCGCGTCCGGTAATGCCTATGACGGCGTGGCCGAACGGCGTATCGTGAATGCCCCAGCGGATGACCAGACCTGCGCCGCCCTCGCGCGCTTCGCCGGGCGTCAGCGCTTCGAGCGTGACAAAAAGATCGTGCAGTCGGCCGCTGCCCGAAAGGCCGATGTCGGTGGACAGATCCAGCGTATTGCGCGCTTGCGCCAGGCGGCCCTTGGCGGCTTCGACGGTCAGGAATTGTAGGAAACGTTTCGGACTGACGCCGGCCCAGCGGGTGAACAGCAGCTGGAAGTGATGTTCTGCGAGGCCGATATGGCGCGCGGTGGCTGAGAGGTCGGGCTGTGCTGCTGCATGTGTGCGCAGGAATTCGATGGCATCAGCGATGCGCGTGTAATCCTTTGCGGGGTGATCAGGAGGACTCATGCGGCCAAGAATAAGGCCTGGTTTCCGGCGTGGCGACCCGATACTTGCGGTCAGCGCGTTTTGCGGCGGTCGCCCGCGGGCGGCGGCGCGACTTTCATGATTTCGTCGATGGTGGTCAGGCCGGCGGCGATTTTCATCGCGCCGCTGATGCGCAGCGGTTTCATGCCTTCCTTGAAGGCTGCTTCGCGGAAGGCGTCGAGGTCGGTGGAGACGACGATGTGGTCGCGCAGCATGTTGTTCATCAGCATCATTTCATAAATGCCGACGCGGCCCATATAGCCGGTTATCCGGCATTCGAGGCAACCCTTGTTGATATAGGTCTGGCCTTTCGGGTTGGTGGCTTTCCACGGCGCGACCAGCGCGTCCCATACGGCGTCGTCGTAGTCGTGTTTTTCCTTGCAATGCGGACACAGCGTGCGCACCAGCCGTTGCGCCATCACGCCGAGCAGCGTTGATTGCAGCAGGTATGGCGGCACGCCGAGGTCGAGCAGGCGCGTCACCGCAGACGGTGCATCGTTGGTATGCAGCGTGGACAGCACCAGGTGACCGGTCAGTGCGGCCTGGATCGCCATCTCCGCGGTTTCGAGGTCGCGGATCTCGCCGACCATGACAATGTCCGGGTCCTGGCGCATCAGTGTTCGGATGCCGGCAGCAAAATCAACGCCGATCGCAGACTGCACCTGCATCTGGTTGAAGCTGGGTTCGACCATTTCGATCGGGTCTTCAACGGTGCAGACGTTGACGTCGGGTTTGGCCAGTTGCTTCAGTGTTGAATAAAGCGTCGTGGTCTTGCCTGAGCCGGTAGGGCCGGTGACGAGGATGATGCCGTGTGGCGCACTGGTGATTTGAGCCCACTTCTTTTCTTCATCGTCGGAGAAGCCGAGCTCGCGGTAATCCTTTACCAGGTTTTCCGGGCTGAAGATCCGCATCACCAGTTTTTCACCGAAAGCGGTGGGCATGGTCGACAGCCGCAGTTCGACCTCGGCCCCTTCGGGATTGACGGTTTTGAGGCGTCCGTCCTGCGGGCGGCGTTTTTCGACGACGTCCATGCGGCCGAGGATCTTGATGCGCGAGGTCATTGCCGCCATCACCGGCGTCGGGATCTGGTAAACGAGATGCAGTGCGCCGTCGATGCGGAAGCGCACGTTGCCGGCTTCGCGCCGCGGTTCAAGGTGGATGTCGCTGGCGCGCTGCTCGAAGGCGTAGTTGAACAGCCAGTCGCAGATGTGCACGACATGCTGGTCGTTCGCGTCGAGCTGGCCGTTACGGCCGAGTTGGACGAGTTGTTCGAAGTTGGCGATGCCGGCGGTAGCGCCAGTGTCCTTGTCATTCGCGCCTTTGACCGAACGCGCGAGGTTGTAGAACTCGACGATGTAGCCCTGGATGTCGACCGGGTTCGCGATGACGCGCTTGATGTCCAGCCGCAGCACCTGTTTGAGTGAGGCTTCCCAGCCGCGCACCCACGGTTCAGCGGTGGCGATGGTGGCTTCGCGTGTCGTCACGGCGACGGGCAGGATCTTGTAGCGCGCCGCGTAAGCGTTGGACATCACCTTGGTCACCGCGGTGAAGTCGATCTTGAATGGATCGATATGCAGGTAAGGTAGTGCGGATTTTTCGGCGAGCCACTCGGTGAGTGTTTCCAGCGTCAGCAGCTTGCGCGGGTTGCGCGGGTCTTTCCATTTCTGGTCGGCGATGACCAGCAGTGGATGGGCGTCGCTGCGGCTGTAGCGGCGGTTGGCTACCAGCTTTTCAGCCTCCTCGCGTGGTACCAGGTTATCGGCAATCAGGTCGGTGACAACCTGGGCCAGCGTGAGCTGACGGTCGCCCTGGGCGGGAGTTTGCAAGGGTTGGGCGGTGGCCATGACTGAGGAATATATCAATATTCAATGATTTACGGATGGTATTGCGACTGAAGCGCGGTGAGTGGGTTACCGGTCAGTGTTAACGACGGAGTGCACCAATAATGTGCGCATTTTTGTAAAAGGCACCAATAAAGTGCTGTATTGATAGGGTGTGAATAATAATATTCAATAAAAACAATGATCTGCATTATGGAACGTGCCTTGCTTTGTACGACCGGTTAATTTCTCGGGGGAGAACACAATAATGGAAGCCGTAAAAGTCAGTACCGACACGCTGTTCATATTGCTGGGCGCGATCATGGTTCTGGCCATGCACTCGGGCTTTGCGTTTCTGGAAGTGGGCACCGTGCGTCGCAAAAACCAGGTCAATGCCCTGGTGAAGATACTCACCGATTTTGCGGTATCGACCATTGTTTATTTTTTCATTGGCTATGGCGTCGCCTATGGCGTGTCGTTCATGGTCGGTGCAGAGCAATTGGCGGAGAAAAGCGGTTTCGAAGTCACCAAGTTCTTTTTCCTGCTGACTTTTGCGGCGGCAGTGCCGGCGATCATTTCCGGTGGTATTGCGGAACGCGCGAAGTTCAATCCGCAACTGATTGCGACGATGGTGATCGTCGGTTTCATCTATCCCTTTTTCGAGGGCATCGCCTGGAATGACCGCTTTGGCATACAGCCGTGGATCGAAGCGACGACCGGAAACAAGTTCCACGATTTTGCCGGCTCTGTCGTGGTTCATGCAGTGGGTGGCTGGATTGCACTGGGGGCGGTGATTCTGCTCGGACCGCGCATCGGCCGTTACACGAAAGACGGCATGATCGCTGCGCATCCGCCGTCGAGCATCCCCTTCCTTGCGCTGGGTGCGTGGATCCTGACCGTGGGCTGGTTCGGATTCAATGTGATGTCGGCGCAGACCATCGACAAGATTTCCGGGCTTGTTGCCGTCAATTCGCTGATGGCGATGTCGGGCGGGATTGTTGTTGCGCTGATCGTGGGACGCAATGATCCGGGCTTTGTCCACAACGGTCCGCTGGCCGGACTGGTGGCGGTATGCGCGGGTTCTGATGTCATGCACCCGGCAGGCGCGCTGGCGACGGGTGGCATTGCGGGCGGCCTGTTTGTCTATATGTTCACGCTGACCCAGAACAAGCTGAAGATCGACGATGTGCTGGGCGTGTGGCCGCTGCATGGCCTGTGTGGTGCATGGGGCGGCATTGCCTGCGGCATCTTCGGCTCGAAGGCGCTGGGGGGGCTGGGCGGCGTCAACATGACTGCGCAGTTGATCGGTACCGGACTTGGCATCGTGATCGCGCTGGTCGGCGGATTTGTGGTTTACGGCGTGCTGAAGTCAACGGTGGGTATACGCCTTGATCGTGAGCAGGAGTTCAACGGCTCTGATTTGTCGATCCACAAGATTACGGCGACCCCGGACCGCGAGCCGAACTGGTAAATGGCACCCTGATTACTGTCTGCAGGTTCCTGCCTGGGGAATGCAGGAGCCCGCACCCAATTCAATAAGCTATTGTTTTATATCCAAAAAAACCTGCAACAAACGCGGGTTCGCGGGAACTCGCTGAACGGGTCGCTTTTCCATCGCTCAGCTTTTCAGCATCGTTGATATCCGAATGCCTGATAACGGCCGGCAGAGGGCTTTAGCCGGCATGTTGTCAATGATTGTCATGGTTCGGCACTTCGATGTGGGCAAGGTGTTTCCATGGGATGTTTCTACTATCGATATTGAGTGCACCCAACTATGGCGGAAAAAGTTCAATGGGGTAGCCTCATTTCATAAAATAAACCTTAGGAAAAAGGAAATCTATGTCGATCATCAAGAGTTTAGTCGTAGCTTCGGTCCTGGCGGTCACTGCTCAATCAGCAGTTGCCCAGCAATTCAACTCTGGCATCCCCGCTGGCTGGACTGGAGTGGGCAACTATGGAACCTTGGGTGCGGACGGAGTCGTAACGCTGGCCCCGGGTGGTGGCAGTTCCTATGGATATGTCTCCAGTGACGGGGGTGTAAGCGGTGTAAGTCCGTTTGGATTTGGTGGTGAGACTGATGGTTCCCTCTTGCGATCGTCGGTGTTTTCTGCAAGTGCGAATGATGCGTTGAACTTCAGCTTCAACTATGTCACGAGCGATGGCTCGACTTCTTTCGCAGATTATGCCTGGGCGCGTCTACTTAAAGCTGATATGACGCAAGTCGCCATCCTGTTTACCGCGCGTACCCATCCGACTTTGGACATCGTTCCGGGTTTTGACATGCCAACACCGGATGCGACTCTTAATCCGGCTTCAGTGACGATCAATCCTGGTACGAATTGGTCGGCGTTGGGCGGGGATAGTGGTTCTTGCTTTTCAACTGGTTGTGGCAATTCTGGGTGGGTCTCGGCAAGCTATAACATAGCCAGTGCAGGTAACTATATGCTTGAGTTCGGCGTAACAGATTGGTCTGACGAAGCCTTTAGTTCTGGCTTGGCATTCGACGGGATTACCGTCGCCGGTAACCCGATCACTCCGGTGCCGGAACCGGAAATATACGCAATGATGGGAATTGGTCTCGGTCTGATGGGGTGGGGTGGGCGGCGCAGGAAACTGCAAACCGCCTGAGTCGGATCAGCCAATAACAACCCCGCTTCG
>CAMAYE010000051.1 GCA_945862135.1 Bordetella parapertussis | reverse complement strand
CTTCGTCGAATCACCCAACGATGCATTTGACATGTTCGGCCGTTTTGTCGGCAACGTGACGGTTTATGCCGACGGTTTCGCGCTGGACATCAATCACTGGCTGCTGGAGCAGGGCTGGGCGGTACCGGGGCTCTATAACTCGATGACCTCGCGCGAGCTCAATGTGGCACGTGCGCTGAGCAGTCAGGCCGCCAAAAGAAAACTCGGGCTTTACAAGTCGGCTTGGTACAAAAACAAGCTGGTGAAATTCGAGCATGATCTGGTCGTGCGGCATAAGGTTGATCCGGCATCGTTCCGCCTTTACGAGGACAAGGGCAGCGTGATGAACCCCAAGTTTTTCCGGCGGCAGGCGAACTTCGAAGCAAAGGAGAAAAACAAGCCCTCCGGTAAAACTTTCCGGCAGTCTTTGATCGAGGACAAGGGTTATCGCGGGCTGACCTGGGGAGTGTATTCGAGTCTTCCGGAATCGAAGCGGGGCGATCTGGAGGTTCTGCGCGAGGCCTCGGTGCCGCTGGGTTCGCTGATTTCGGTCAAGGGTAATTTGCCCAAGGCGGACAACCTGATTTATCTGGAAGGACCGGCAGACATTGTTGATGCTGCAGGCAATGTAATCGACAGTTGGGATTTCTAGTTTTCGGCGGACTGAGGGTCACTGCGGGGCAGTGTAATTTTCTCGATGCAAAAAAATTTTCACTGACCCCATTTATTTCCCTTCATCGCGCTGAAGTCGCTGGGTTACCCGAACGTGCTTAATTACGTGTCGGCCTGGGGTGAGTGGGGCAATCGCGAGGATTCGGTGATTGTCATTCCGCCGGCCTAGGTGCGGATGCTGCCCGCCAGGGCGGAGTCCAATAAATCGCTTTAAAAACAATTAGTTATATAATCAGTTCGGAGCTGACTTGAAAAAGTCCATCTGATCCATAAGTATTGTCTTATAGAGCGATGTGATACTCCCCCCTGTAATCCGCATCCATTGCGGAGCGGGTATCTGGCAATTTTGAGAGGTGATGATGCTGAGATTTGACGTGCCGCAGGTCTGGTCCAACGTGATCCGTTGGGAAGCCTTTATGACTTTTGTATTGAGCCTCTTGGCGTTGCTGGTTGCGCCGTGGGTAATGCTGCTGCTGGTGGCGCAGGGCTTTGTGCGCGGTTTCATCGGCCATCACCGCTGTCCGTCACACCTGCTGTGGAAAAAAATTGTCGAAGCCAGGCAATGGGGCGGCAAAAAGGAAAATGCCGGTGCCAAGATGTTCGCCAACAAGATCCTGTTCCTCGCCAGCGCGATATCGATGGCGCTGTATTTCTCAGGCAGCGGACTGTGGGTCGTGCCCTGTGCGGCCCTGGTCATATTTTCCTTCCTTGAGTGGGTTCTGTCATTCTGCGTGGCCTGCTGGGCGTACGGTTTCTGGTATCAGCGCTTCCCGCCGAAGATGCAGTAAGCGGGTGGCGCAGTCTGCGTCAGTCCATATGCTGAGGCTGCGCTGACATCTCTGCCGCTGGCGCGCCTATAATTGGCGCTCCCTCGTTTTTTGCAGAGACCGCCATGCCGCAAATTACCGCTTACGACGACGCCAAGATTCACCGCACGGAACGCCAGGTTCCGACCGGGACCGCATGGCGGACCGGGTTGATCAATCCCGATCAGGACAATCCCGCGTCCCCGCAGGCCTTCCTTGTTGAAGGTACGCCGGGGCGGGTGATCAAGCCGCATTTTCATGATTACGACCAGTATCAGGTGATCGTCAGCGGCGATGGCCTGATGGGCAAACATCAACTGAGCGTCAATGCCGTGCATTACTCGCGCGCGCATACGCCCTATGGCCCGATCCTGTTCGGGGAAGGCATGGGTTTCCTGACGCTGCGCGCGCACAAGGACGGCGGCGCACAGTATCTGGATGATCCGGAGAAACGCGCCAAGCTCGACACCGTCAACAACCGTCATCCTTTCCAGGTCACGGAAGCGCCGAAGTTCGAAGCAGTGACTTCCGGTGCGGCACTGCATGCCTTCAATGAAATCAAGGATGAGCAGGGCCTTGCCAGTTTCTCGATGAGCGTCGCGGCGAACAGCAAGGCGATGGCGCCGGATCCTTCGGATACCAACGGTCAGTATCTGATCATTGTGCGCGGCAGCCTGATTTATCAGGGCAAGGAATACAAGGCGCTGACGGTGGCTTTTGTGAAACCGGAAGAGGGCCGTCTTGAACTGGCTGCCGGTGCGGAAGGGCTGGATGTGCTGGTGCTGCATTTCCCGCGCACCGGCGTCGCGGTCCAGGCCAAACCGGCAACGCCGCAGACCGCGAAAAACGTCCCGGGCACACGCGTGTGGCAGTGCATGTTGTGCGCATTCGTCTACGACGAAGCCAAGGGCATGCCTGATGAAGGCGTCGCACCTGGCACGCCCTGGGAAGATGTACCCGAAACCTGGTATTGCCCGGACTGCTCGGCGAGCAAGAGCGAGTTCCAGATGGCGCAGGTCGCATAACGCAGAATCAGGCAACAGGGGCGCAGCGTCGTGCAGATGCTGCGCCCTTTGCTTTTGAGTCATCCATTGAGTGTTTCTTTGATGAATTCCGGATTATTCGCATGGCTTATCAACTGAACGACACGCCGGCAGCCTGGACTGCCGCTGAATTTGATGCCGACCGCCGCTGGGTGTTTACGCTGGATGATCGTGCGCGTTGTGACCTTGTCGCGGCGTTGACCAAGGCGCTGGACCAGAGCAAAACGCATTTTGATTACAGCCGTGATGATTTTGATCTGGGTTCGGCGGAGCCTGTGCTGCGCGCCGCCTTTGCCGAGATGCAGCACGGCAGCGGCGTCGCGCTGGTGCGCGGCCTGCCGCGCGAAGGCCTCGATGAAAAGGATTTCGAGCTGCTGACCTGGGGCATCGGCCTGCATTTCGGTGTCGGCCGGCCGCAAGGCAAGGCGAGCCACTACATTTCTGCAGTGCGCGATGCCGGCAATACCTATCGCACAGGCACCGGCCGCGGCTACAACACCAATGCCGAGCTCGATTTCCATACCGACTCGACGGATGTGGTGGTGCTGAGCTGTTACAACCGGGCAGCCGAGGGCGGTATGAGCATCACCACCAGTTCTGTTGCAGCGTACCAGGCGATGCAGCGTGAACATCCGCAGCTCGCCGATCTGCTGCATGAACCCATCCACTTCAGTCGGCAGGGTGAGCAGGCGCCCGATGAGGCGCCGTCGTATCCGCATCCGGTTTTTGATTCGGTGGACGGAAAACTCTTCAGCAAGTGGAACCGCAATCGCGTGACCTCGGCGCAGAAAATCGAAGGCGTGCCGCAACTTTCAAAAAAACAATGGGATGCACTGGAGGCCTTCGATGCGCTGGTGCGGCGGCCTGATCTTGCGCATTCGATGTGGTTGCAGCCGGGCGATCTGCAGATCATCAACAGTCATGTCACGCTGCATTCGCGCACGGATTTCAAGGACTACGAAGATCCGGCGCAGAAACGTCTGTTGTTCCGGCTGTGGCTGGCGCCGGCGGACGGCGATCGTTTGCCCGAAAGCTGGCGCGTGCTGTTCAAGGCCGTGGGGCCGCGCACGGTGCGCGGCGGCATCATCGGTCAGCAGTACGATGCAGCGCGCAAGGCCTTTGAGGCGCGGCAGGCGGCAATACTGGGTATGCGACTCACCGACGGTTGAATCCGGAGGGGGCGGTCATGCGGCCTCGAACCCTGGTTTTGAATATTCTCGGCGGCATGCTTGCGGCGGCGCTGTTGTGTGCTGCAGCGCCTTGCGCTGCGAACAGCCATCAATACGAGCCTGCGCTGCGTGAAGAAATAATCATGGTGCCGCTGCCCGCAGCCGCTGGCTGGCCGGCGCTGACGGCAACCACTTACCGACCGCCCGGTAACGGCCCCTTTCCGCTGATCGTGTTGAATCATGGCAGTCCGACCAGCGCGGAGGAACGCAGCAGGATGGGGCGTTATCGCGTGACCAGTCGCGTGCGTGAATTCATCAGCCGTGGCTTTGCGGTGATCGTGCCGATGCGGCGGGGTTACGGCGACACCGGCGGCGACTGGGCCGAGCGTTATGGAAGTTGTGCTGCGCCGGATTATTACGGTGCCGGAGAGCGGGCGGCAGTAGATGTGCTGGCGGCCACGGTCTACGCATCGACCTTGCCCTGGGTGGATCGTCAACGCATCGTGCTTTTCGGCCAGTCAGCGGGCGGTTTTGCATCGCTGGCCGCGGCCAGTCATCGTCCGGCGGGTGTGGTGGCGGTGGTGAATATGTCGGGCGGACGCGGCGGCAATCCGCGCACCCGCCCCGGCGAACCTTGCGCACCGGAGAATATGACTCGCGCTATCAGCCGTTTTGCACAGACCATTCGCATACCGGTGTTGTGGCATTACGCCGAGAACGATCAGTATTTTTCAGGGCAGCATGTGCGCGCCTGGTTCAATGCATTCGAGGCCGCCGGTGCGCCCGGCACGCTGGTGATGCGTCCGCCCTTCGGTGAAGACGGTCATCGCATGTTTGCTTCGCCTGCGGGCTTGCCACTGTGGACTGCGGCGTTCGACGGTTTTATGCGGCAGATCGGGTTTGAATATCCGATACCGGTAAAATAAAAATATTAATTAAATCAATACTTTACTTATTTTCACTGGGCTCGGGCCGCAGGCTGTCGAGCATTTTGCGGGCTTCTAAAAGCGCCGTGCGCGCTGCCGGGAGTTTTTCCTGGTCGATTTGCAGCGAAGCGGCATAGAGGGATTCCTCCACCTTCAGCAGCGTCGGCGCGAACTTCGGATTCTGCGGCTGGCCGTCGATGTTTTTCTGGCGGAACTGTCGCCACAGACGATAAAGATCTTCCATGCCGACCCGCGCGCCGGCCATGTCATTCTTGTCCGCGGCCGCAAGTGTTTTCGCGATGCCGCTGTGGATCAGCGCGACATCTTCCTCGAAGTTGCTGGTCATCTGCTGTGCGCGGGCCTGCGGTATTGCTGCGATGCAGCCCAGTGCCAGCAGCAATGCGAGCATCCAGGTGCGGAACTGGCGGGTGTCTAGAGTGCGGGTCATGGGGCGCCTTGAGGATGAGGTCATGATGCGGTGGTCATGATGAGTTGGTAATGAAGCAATGATCATGATGAATCGGTGATGGTAATGGGACATCGTAGCCGCCCTTGAAGTTCAAGGCCAGCCTGCGCTCAGGCCATTTTGATCGCGACAGCGCCGCTGAGCACGATCAGGATTGCAGCCCAGCGCGTGCGGCTGATGCGTTCATGCAGCAGCATTGCCGCAAGCAACGCGCCGAAGACGACGGAGGTTTCGCGCAGTGCTGCAACCAGTGCAATCGGTGCATGGGTCATTGCCCATAACGCGAGTCCATAAGAACCCAGCGTGCAGAGGCCGCCGAAGAGGCCGCGCCGCCAGTGCTGCCCCAGATAATTTGCGGTGGCTTTGGCGTCGCGCAGCATGAACAGCATCAGCAGCGGGATCGCGGTCAGCACGAACACCCATCCGGTATAGGCCGCGGCATGGTTCGATTGCCGTGCGCCAAGGCCATCCACCAGCGTGTAGATGACGATGGTTGCCGCAGTCGCGAGTTCGAACAGCGCGGCGTGGCCGCGGAATGCACCGGCGCGCCACGATTCGGCCGCGAGCAGCATCACGCCGCTGCTGATCAGCAGGATGCCGAGCCAGCCTCCGGCAGGCGGTGATTCCGCCAGCAGCAGCGCCGCGGCAATCGCGGATGCGGCGGGTGCGGACCCGCGCATGATCGGGTAGGCAAAGCTCAGTTCGCCGTGACGGTATGAGAGCGCGACCAGCATGAAGTAAACAATATGGATCAGGCCTGATGCGATCTGGAACGGCCAGCTGGCCGCAGCGGGAAGTGGCGCAAACGGCAACAGGCAGGCGGCAATCAATGCTGCGCCCATGACCACCAGCACCGTATCCAGCGTGCGATCAGTGCTGCCACGGATCAATGCATTCCAGCTGGCGTGCAGCAGCGCGCCCAGCAACACGGCGATCATGACTTCGAGGCTCACCGTTGTTGCGGCTCCGTTCAGATTGCGTGTTGACGCAGCCGCTGGCAATCGGGCATGGATCAGTGCGGTGCAGTTTCGCTTGCGCAGTGTTCTGCGCAGGCTTCGGCTTCGAGTTGCAAGGTGACGTGATGAATCCCGAAACGTTCGTGCAGCACAACCTGCGCGTCCCGCAGGATGCCGTCAGCCGTGCGCTCGCCGCGCACGACCAGATGTGCCGTCAGCGCAGGTTCCGAGGTGCTCATCGCCCACACATGCAGGTCATGCACCGAGGCAACGCCGGCGATGGCGGTGAGCGACTCGCGCACCTCGGGTACGCTGATGTGTTCGGGCACGCCGTCGAACAGCAGATGCAGTGACTGGCGGAACAGCGACCAGGTGCCGAAGATCACCACGATGGCGATGATGATGCTCGCCAGCGGGTCAATCCACGCCCAGCCCTGCCACAGATACAGCGCGCCGGCGACGATCACACCCATGGAAACCAATGCATCGGCAGCCATGTGCAGGAATGCGCCGCGGATGTTGAGGTCTGTTTTGCCGCCGGCCATGAACAGCAGGGCTGTCATCGCATTGATGAGTACGCCGACAGCGGCAACGATCATCACCGTGCCGGCCGCAATCGGGGCCGGTTGCTGCAGCCGCTGGAAGGCCTCCCATCCCAGTGACCCCATTGCGACAGCAGGATCGCGGCGTTAACGAAGCTGGCGAGTATGGAGCCGCGCTGCCAGCCGTAAGTCTTGCGCTCGCTCGGCCGCAGCTTTGCCGCGGCATAGGCCATCCAGGCGAGAATCAGTCCGCCGACATCGCCAAGGTTGTGCGCGGCGTCGGCAAGCAGCGCCAATGAACCGGTTTTCCAGCCATACCACGCTTCAACCAGAACAAAGCCGAGATTCAGCGCGATGCCGATGCCGAAGGCACGGCCGTGACTACCGCCGTGGCCATGGTCATGGCCGTGATGCTCGTGGGCGTGGGTGTGGGCCATGGGGTTTTTCGGGGCGGATTACTTCGCGCCGTCGCGCGCCGCGATCAGCGCATTGATGACCGGATGGATGCTGTCGGGTTCGCTGGTGAATTTCTGCGGCATGCCCATCTTGACCATCTCGCGCAACATGGCAATGGTGCTTTTGGTGGCACGGTCGGTCGATTTCATGTCGTGCAGCAGTTCCAGACATTCCTTCATTTCGTGGATGCGCCGTTCGCAATGCACGGCGGTGCCGCCGACATAACGCTTGATGATTTTCTGGAAGGGGATTTCGTTGAAGGTGACCGACGAATCCTCGATCACCGCATCCAGGATATTGCGACGCTGCGCGGCTTCCATGGTTTCGAGCAGCAGCATGGCCAGGCCTTTCATCAGCACGCTGCGGATCAGTTTCATTGCGCTGGCATCGCCCGGATTGCTGCCGACGACGGTGATGACCATGCCGTGCGGCGTCATGCGGTCGCGGAACTCGGCGGCATGCGGGCCGCTGGCGACGAAGGGTACTTTGAGGCCCATGATGTCCACGGGGCCCATGATCGAGGAGTCAACGAACTTGGCGGCATTGCCGATGAGTTCCGCGGCTTTTTCCATGTTGTGTGCGGAGTTGCTGCTGGCATCAACATAGAGATGGTCGGGGCGCAGGTATTTATGGATCTTTTTTAACGCGGGCAGTGCAGACTTTCCAGGTGTCAGCACCAGGATGATGTCGGATTGTTTGGCCAGCGTGCCCACGGTCTTGACCAGTTTGACGCCGACCGATTCGGCACGCTGGTGGACGGGATCACCCGGTTGCGCCTTGGCGCCGCTGCGGCTGTAGGCGACGATGTCCTTGAAACCGGCTTGCGAAAAATCCCTGGCCAGGCGTACGGCGGCTTCGCCGAAACCCAGCAATCCCAGTCGAATTGGTGCTGAACTCATGTCTGATGGTCTTTCCGTAATTGGTGATGGTCTGAAAGCTGAACTGTGTCCAGGCGGCAGCCCTGAAGTATAGCCGCGCCGGAATGCGAGGCGGTGAGCATGGCCAATACTTAATCCAAATCAAACAAACTGGAATTGGCACCGCTTAATCTACGGCATCATGGATAAAACCGGGCTGTATCGGCCGGAATACTCGGGAGCGGGCACAGTGGAAATCATAAAAACAGATGTTGCCGTTCTGGGCGCTGGCGGTGCTGGTTTGCGGGCTGCGATTGCACTGGCCGAATTGCGGCCTTCACTGAAAATCGCGCTGGTCTCCAAGGTTTACCCGATGCGCAGCCATACCTGCGCTGCCGAAGGTGGTGCAGCGGGGGTGATCAAATCCGACGACAGTCTGGATCATCATTTCCACGATACGGTCGGCGGCGGCGACTGGTTGTCGGACCAGGATGCGGTGGACTACTTCATCCGCGAAGCCCCCAAGGAGTTGCTGCAACTTGAGCATTGGGGCTGTCCGTGGAGCCGCGAAGCCAACGGATCAGTGGCGGTGCGCCCCTTCGGCGGCATGAAAAAGCAGCGCACCTGGTTTGCGGCCGACAAGTCCGGTTTCCATATCCTGCATACCTTGTTCCAGACTTCACTGAAGTTTCCATCGATCCAGCGTTTTGACGAGTACTACGTGACCGACCTCGTGGTCGAGGATGGTCATTGCCGTGGTTTTACAGCGATCGAAATGCGCAGCGGGCAGATGAAATTCATCCGCGCCAATGCGGTGATCATTGCCAGCGGCGGCGCCGGGCGCATGTTCCCCTTCACCACCAACGGTGCGATCAAGACTGGTGATGGCATGGCCTTGGCTTATCGCGCCGGAGTGCCGCTGAAGGACATGGAGTTTGTGCAGTATCACCCGACGGGATTGCCGAATACCGGCACCTTGCTGACCGAAGCCTGTCGTGGCGAAGGCGGCATCCTGGTCAACAAGAACGGCCGCCGTTTCCTGCAGGACTACGGCATGGGGCCGGAGACGCCGATCGGTCAGCCGGTGTTGAAAACCATGGAACTCGGGCCGCGTGATCGCGTCAGTCAGGCGTTCTGGCATGAGCAGAAGAAGGGCAATATGGTGCCGACGCGTTGGGGCGACTGCATGATGCTCGACCTGCGCCATCTCGGTGAACAGAAAATCGATGAACGTCTGCCGCTGGTGCGCGACATGGCGACGAGTTATCTCGGCGTTGATCCGGTGACTGATCCGGTGCCGGTGCGTCCGGTGGTGCATTACATGATGGGCGGCATCGATACCGATATCCGCGCGGCGACTTCAGTGAAAGGGCTTTATGCGGCGGGTGAGTGCGCCTGCGTCAGCATCAACGGCGCCAACCGCCTCGGGTCCAATTCGCTGACCGAGTTGTTGGTGTTCGGCCGCCGTGCGGCGTTGAGCGCGCTGGAATATCTGGATAACGGCACGGGTAACGCAAATGAATCAGCGATTACCGCCGGTGCGGATGCCGCACAGGGACGCTTGCGCGAACTGTTCAGTCGATCCAATGGCAGCGAGACCATCGCCGGCCTGCGCAAGGAAATGATGGCGACGATGGAGGAAAACGCCGGCATTTATCGCAGCGGCGAAGGTCTGGAAAAAGCCTGCGCCACGCTGGCGGCATTGCGCGAGCGTTTTGCGCGCATCGAACTGCACGACAAGACCAATGTCTACAACACCGACCTGCTGCAGGCGATGGAACTGGGTGCCATGCTGGATTGCGCGGAAGCAGTCACGGTTAGTGCGCTGGAACGACGGGAATCGCGCGGTGCGCATCAGCGGCTGGATTTCACGGCGCGTGATGACCAGAAGTATCTGCGGCACAGTCTGGCTCGCTACCGTGGCGCGCGGCCGCCGGAAATCGGTTATTCCGATGTGGTGATCACCCGTTCGCCGCCGGGCGTGCGCGATTACTCTGGGGAGAAAAGTACGGGCGAAAGCAGTACGGGCGAAAGCAGCGCGGGAGAGCAGAAATGAGCGAACGCATCGTCGAACTGGAGGTGCTGCGCTTCAATCCTGAAACGGATGCCGAGCCGCGCTTCCAGCGCTATAGCGTGCCCTGCATGAACGAGTGGGTGGTCCTCGATGCGTTGAACCATGTCAAGGAAAGCATCGATCCGACGCTGAGTTACCGCTGGTCCTGTCACATGGCCGTCTGCGGCAGCTGCGGCATGATGATCAACGGTGAGCCGAAACTGGCGTGCAAGGCTTTCCTGCGTGAATACGAAGGCGTGATCCGGGTTGAGCCACTGGCGCATTTTCCGATTCAGCGCGATCTGGTGACGGTGATTGACGACTTTGTGACCAAGCTCAAGCGCGTCAAGCCGTACCTGATCCCGAAGGAAGACCAGCCGGTCGAGGCCGGGGAATTCAAACAGTCGCCGGCCGAACTGAAGAAATACAAGCAATACACGCTTTGTATCAATTGCATGCTTTGTTATGCGGCTTGCCCGGAATACGGTCTGGTGCCGAAGTTCATCGGTCCGGCGGCGATTTCACTGGCGCACCGTTACAACGAGGATTCACGCGATGGCGGCCGCGAACAGCGGCAGCAGGAGATCGCCTCGAATGAAGGCGTGTGGGAGTGTTCGTTTGTCGGGGCCTGTTCAGAGGTCTGTCCGGAGCATGTGGATCCGGCCGGCGCGCTGCAGCAGGTCAAGATCAAAAGTACGGTCGACTGGTATCAGGAACATCTGCTGCCCGGGAGCAAAAAATGAGTGCCCACGGAAAACCCTATGTGCGTGAAGTTTCGCGTTACCGCTGGTTTTTGCGCAGCCCGCGATACATGCGCTACATGGTGCGCGAGGTCACCTGCGTGTTTATTGCCCTGCATGCACTGGTGTTGCTGGTTGGGCTGAAGCGTCTGTCCGAGGGGCGTGAAGCGTGGGAGACTTTTTTGGACAACCTCACGGCGCCCTTCGGGGTGCAACTGCAATTGTTGATCCTCGTGTTCGCGATCTATCACTCGACGTCGTGGTTCAACGTCACGCCCAAGGCGATGCCGGTACAGATCGGAGAAAAGTTCCTGCCGGGTGCTGTCATCGTCGGTGCGCATTACGCCGGATGGTTCGTGGTATCGATTGTGCTGCTGTTTCTCGCGGGGGTGTTCTAGTATGGCCAAATCCAACAAGCCGATTGTCTGGGGCCTTTTTGCGGCTGGAGGAACGGTGACGGCATTCCTGACGCCGGCGCTGGTGCTGATGACTCTGTTGCCCGCCTTTGGCGTGATGCCCGAACTGTTGTCTTATGGCAATCTCCGCGCGTTTGTCGGTCACTGGTTCGGCAAGCTGGTGGTCTTCGGTATACTCTTCCTCATGTTGTGGCATGCCGCACACCGCTTGCGGGTCACACTCCACGATTTTGGTGTGCGTGCAGATGGTCTTGTGGCTGTTGCCGTATACCTGGCTGCAGCAGCAGGTACAGTGGCTGCAGGTTATTTCCTCTTAAGGATTTGAGATGACGAAAGCAGTTGCCGCCCGCCGTGTCGACGGGGAGGCTGTCGCTGTGCCTGTGCAGGCGCTGAAGGCGCCGGTGCCCATGCCGCGTTATCTGGAGCAGACCTACTGGTGGGCCTACGTGCATCCGAATGCGGTGCGCGTGTTCGAGCGGCAATGGCTGGTCAACCTGATTCTGTGGGGCAATTATTCGCGGCTGCGTGACGCAGTGTTTCGCGAACTGGATGCGCCGGTATCCGGAAAAATTCTGCAAGTGGCCTGCGTCTATGGTGACTTCACCGAGATTCTCGCCCGCCAGCTTGGACCGCATGGTGCGCTTGACGTGGCCGATGTGGCGCCGGTGCAGATTGAAAACCTGAAGCGCAAGATCAATGGCCATCCGCGGGTGGCCGTGCACCATCAGGATTCGGGCGATCTGGCGTTTACCGATGCCGGCTACGACTATGTCGTGCTGTTTTTCCTGTTGCATGAAATGCCCGAGGCGGTGCGCGCACGGACGGTTAGCGAAGCCCTGCGTGTGGTCAAACCTGGCGGCAAGGTTATTTTTGTCGATTACCACCGACCGCACTGGATCAACCCGTTCCGCTATTTGATGATGCCCATCCTCACCTGGCTGGAACCTTTTGCGATGGATTTGTGGCGGCGGGAAATTTCGGCGTGGATTCCGTCAGCGATAAAGCCGGCGAGCCTCGAAAAGAAAACCTTTTTCGGCGGTTTGTACCAGAAAGTGGTCATCACGCGCTGAGCCGGATGTCCGCCTGACCGGCTTGGGGGATTTTTTGCCCCTGCCATGCTTCAAACGCGGCGCTGCATCAGCCGGTTGATGACTGCTTCAGTCGCGTAGCTCGCCACCACCAGAAGATCGTCCGGGCCTGATCGGGAAATGGCTTGTTCAAGTGCCTGCCCGAAATCGGCAACACAATCGATGCTTTCTGCAGAAACGCCGCCGTGGATCAATCCCGAGCGCAGCAATGCCGGGACCGTATCGGGCGTTCGACCGCGCGGGTCGGTGTGGTTGGAGCAGATGTAGTGGTCGAATTGCCCGGCCGTGGCGCGTGCCGCGGCGATGATGAATTCGTTTGGCCTGTTGCCGACGGCGGTCAGCAGTAACGTCCGTTGCCTGAAGTCTTTCAGGCTGCGCGCGACTGTGCCCAGTTCCGCAGTAGCGACAGGGCCATCGGCCCAGTCCAGCAGCGCGGTGAAGGGGAGGTCCTTGATGAGGTTGAGCCGGCCCGGGTTGGTGGCGTAGCTGGACACAAAACTGCGCAGCGCTGTCGATGCGGTTGCAAACGCGATGCCCAGGCCATGCGCGATCGCAATTGCAAAGGCGGCGTTGACTGCTTTCCCCAGGGCAAGACCCCCCATTGTTGCGGGTATTTCATGTGCGCTTATGGCCCCCAGAGTTTGTCCGCCCTCGCGCAATGTGATGGTCAATGCTGTACCGTTGTGATTCAAGGTTACCGTGCAGCCGCCGGCATTGTGGTGTGCGACAAGTTCGGGATGTTCCGGGTTTCTGCTGTAAAGGCATACGCGGCGGCTGTGCACATGTTCGCGCATCGCAAGGCACAGCGGATCATCTGCATTGAGCACGGCCATTTCGTCGGCGTGTTCAACAACCAGTCGTTTTACCCGCGCCAGATCAGCGCGGGTGGTGATGCCGTCCAGTCCAAGGTGATTGTCCAGCACATTGAGTACCGCGCCGACATCGATCTGATCCAGTGCCAGCCCTGAGCGGATGAGGCTTCCACGTGCAATTTCGAAAACCCCGGCCTCGACGGCCGGATCGAATAGCAGATCGTTCGCCGGTATCCCGCTGGCACAATCCCCGCTTTTAACGGCGCGATCGCCTATATAGGCGCCCTGGGTGGTGGTCAGGCCGACCCTGCGGCCGCTGGCGGCGATGATATGCGCCACCATTCGACAGGTCGTGGTCTTGCCGATGCTGCCGGTAATGCCTGCAATCGGAATGCGCGCGGGCGGGGACTGCCGCAGCAACAGCTCGAGAATTGGGGTGCTGAGATCCCGCTGTGCGGGGTTGTCGAGCCAGTGCGGGCGCAGACCCGGGTTGGGATTGACCTCGATGATGCCGCCGCCAACGTCACGCCATGAACGGCGTATGTCAGTGGTCAGGAAATCAATGCCTGTGACATCCAGGCCGACCACTCGCGCGACATCTTCTGCGAGTCGCTTATTGTCCGGATGTATGATGTCGGTGACATCTTCAGCGCTGCCGCCACGCGCGATATTCGCGGTGCGGCGCAACAGTACGCATTGCCCTGCCGCGGGGATGGTGTTTGCCGCAAGCCCCTGTGCAGCGAGTACATCCACGGCTTCCTGGTCGATGTCCACCACCTGCATCAGTTTCTGGTAGCCGATGCCGCGACGCGGATCGCGATTGAGCTCGTTCACCAGTTCGGTGACGGTTGATTGGCCGTTGCCGGTAACCATCGCAGGCAGGCGGCGTGCGGCGGCCAGCAATTTGCCGCCGACGACCAGCAGCCGATGGTCATCGCCAGATACGACGGATTCTATGATGACGCCGCCGCTGTCGACCTGCGCTGCCTTGTGGAAAGCCTGTTCGACCTGCGCATTCGTGGCAACGCCGACGCTGACGCCGCTGCCTTTGCTGCCGCGCCAGGGTTTGACCGCGACCGGAAAGCCGATGGCGCCCGCAGCCTGCATTGCCTGCTCAACGGTATGTACCAGTCGATGCGCCGGCTGCGGAAATCCGAGCCGGTGCAGCAACTGATGGGTCGCAGATTTGTTTGAAGCGAGCCGTACCGCGAAATAATCGGTGGTATCAAGCATGGTTTCATGCAGCCGGCGCCCGTGAGTGCCCTGGCCAACCTGAACCAGACGCTGCGGGTACGCCATGCGGTACCAGGGAAGGCCTCGCTGTTCCGCAATGCGCAGCAGCGACAGGGTCATCTGGTCCAGGCTCATGATGTGCGTGAACTCGACGAAACTGGCGTAACGCTGAGTCACGTGTTCCAGCCGGGCGGACAACGCGGCAGCCGGTAGATGGTTGCTGCTGAACAAGGCGCAAGTCAAAGCGGCCATCTCCCAGGCGGCCATTCCCACGGCGGGGACCTCGCAGCGCATGACGATCTGCACTTCAGTGCCTGCGACCATGAGAACGCTGCCATGGGTCAGCGGCTTCACAGTCAGGTTTCGCTGTAGCGCCAATGCCGCATGGAGCAGGGCTTCGACCAGCGTTTTATGCGCGTGGACGGCTTCGTTCCACACGGTTTCCAGCGGAAGGAGGCGGGACGGCAAACGCGCCGAGAGCCATTGCGTTCCGGGAACCGCTGCAAACCCCGGGACTTGCGCGAGTTCTCCGAGGTCGCAGCGGATGACCAGCGCCGAATCCCTGAAATGGATGTTGGGGCCGGTCAGAAAATTTGCAGCGATCACTTTCATTTCGGTGATTTCCGGATGCGGCGGGGGAGACAGGATTTACTCCATCCGGAGTTTAACGGGGAATCCACTGGAGCTGCGGTGAGAGGTGACGCTTACGCTTCGCCGATGTTTTCCAGTTCGGTGTGCACTTCCAGCCAGCGCTGTTCTGCTGCATCTATTGTTGCAGCCAGTTGCTGTTGACGGGTGGTCAGCGTGCGCAGTTTTTCAGGATCAGGATTGGCGTAGAACGCCGGATCCGCCAGTTGCTCGTCAATCAACTGTTTTTCCTGCTGCAAGCGCGCCAATTCCTTATCCAGTTTTTCGGATTCCTTGAGCAAGGGGCGGCGTGCGGCCAGACGGGCCTGGCGATCTGCGGCGGCCGACTCGCGGGCTTCACGCCGAGCAGCCTTGTCCTGGGTGCCGGCGGCATTGCTGGTGCCAGCATTTGCGGCGCGGCGCGCGGCAAGCCAGGCAATGTAATCCTCGATGGCGCCGTCGAACTCTTCGACATTGCCGTCACAGACCAGCCGGAAATCATCACAGACGGTACGCAGCAGCGCGCGGTCATGCGAGACCAGCACCATGCTGCCCTCGTATTCGGCGAGTGCTGCGGTCAGGGCCTGGCGCATTTCGAGATCGAGATGATTGGTCGGTTCGTCGAGCAGTAGCAGATTGGGTTTGCGGCGTACCAGCAGGGCCAGCGCCAGCCGCGATTTTTCGCCGCCGGAGAACGGTGCCACAGGACGGTCGGCCATCGCGCCGCGAAAATCGAAGCCGCCGAGATAATCGCGCAGTTCCTGTTCGCGGGTTTGCGGTTCTAGGCGAAGCAGGTGCAGCAGCGGTGATTCGTCGGGACGCAGTTGTTCGAGTTGATGCTGCGCGAAGTAACCGATGACGAGCCCGCGGCCTTCGCTGCGATGTCCCGATGTCGGCTGCAGTTCGCCGGCCAGCAGTTTGATCAGTGTTGATTTGCCGGCGCCGTTGGGGCCGAGCAGGCCGATGCGGGCGCCCGGCGCCAGCGTCATTTCAATGTCGCGAAGCACTGCGCGATCACCATAGCTCACTGATATTTTATTTAAATAAATCAATGTATTAGGTGATCTTTCCGGTTGCGGAAAGGTGAATTCGAAAGGCGTATCGACATGTGCGGCGGCAATACGCTCCATGCGAGCCAGCGCCTTGAGCCTGCTTTGCGCCTGTTTCGCCTTGGTGGCCTTGGCGCGGAAGCGCGCAACAAAGGATTCCATGTGCGCGATGACGCGCGTCTGTTTTTCGTAGGTGGCCTGTTGTGCGGCGAGTTGTGCGGCACGTGCGTCTTCGAAGGCGGAATAATTGCCGGTGTACAGCGTCAGTTTTGCTGACTGGATGTTGGCGATATGCGTAACACAACCGTCGAGAAAGTCGCGGTCGTGAGAAACCACGACCAGCGTGCCCTTGAATCCGGACAGCCATTGCTCCAGCCATACCACGGCATCAAGGTCGAGGTGGTTGGTGGGTTCATCGAGCAGCAGCAGATCTGCGCGGGAGATCAGCGCCTGCGCGAGGTTGAGGCGCATGCGCCAGCCCCCGGAGAATTCGCGCACCGGGCGTTCGATTTCAGCATCGCTAAAGCCGAGTCCGGCAAGCAGTGCGGCGGCTCTCGCCTTGGCGCTGTAACCGCCGATATCGTCGAGCCGCGCGTGCAACTCGGCGATTTTTTCGCCGGCGTGTGTGTTTTCGGCTTCGGCCAGTTCGTGTTCCAGCGCACGCAGTTCAGTGTCCCCGTCAAGCACGTAATCAATGGCGGGCGTTTCGAGTGCGGGCGTTTCCTGGGCAACCGTGGCAATGCGCCATGTCGCGGGAATATCACAGTCGCCGTGTTCGGCCTGCAGTTCGCCGCGCAGCAGCGCGAACACGCTGGATTTGCCGCTGCCGTTAGCGCCAGTCAGGCCGACGCGCCAGCCGGGATGAATTTGTACGCTGGCCTCAGCGATCAGCTCGCGCGCGCCGCGTACCAGGGTGAGATTGCGGAACTGGATCATGTGTAATCGAAACCGTGTGATTCAAAAAAAACGGCCCCGCAGTTTTGGCGAGGCCGGTATAGCGCAGTTTTAACTGCGCTTGTGGCGCGGTCAATTCGCGGTAACGTTGGCTGCCTTGACGACTTGCCCCCATTCAACCACTTCTCGTTTGAGCAATTCACCGAAGGCTTCCGGTGTTCCGCCTGCTGGTTCCAATCCGTCTTGCGCGATGCGTTTGGCGAAATCCGGATCTTTGATCGCTTTGTTGATCTCGTCGTTGAGTTTGTCGATGATGGCTTTCGGTGTTCCTTTCGGAGCAATCACGCCATGCC
>CAMAYE010000050.1 GCA_945862135.1 Bordetella parapertussis | reverse complement strand
GCTGGTAATCATATTTAATCCCGTGCCCGCAAGTGCAAGTCGTGCCGAATTCGAGGAATTTATCGAATGGAATGCAATAAAAGCAGGCCTCAATCGCCTTCGATCAATGCATCCTGGAGTGATTGTTACTGACATTGATTTCTGGCCGGATGAAAAATTTTCCGTTTTTTCTCATATCTCAACACTTAACTCAACGGAAAGTTCGCATCGGGTGGGTATGATCTTGCGTAAGATCATCGGTAACGAACAGCCGGCATCTCGCTCCCGGCTGAAGCCAATTGCTGTTTCACAGGGGGATGTCGACATAGATTTTAGCAAGCCATATGCTGGATACGGCTGGACTGATCAGGCCGGAACTACCAATCAATTTCCTCTCCAGTACGTCGGTCCGCGAAACAAGGGATGGATCTATACTTCGCTCAAGGAAGGCAGCGCTTATACGGTACGAGCCGTTTTTCGCGGTGATGTTTCGGAAATGGCACAACGTCTTTTGTTTAAAGCGAATGGCTTGTCTATGCAAAAACTGGTTACGGGCCAAACCGGAGATGAACTATGGGCCGAATGGCTGGTGCCGAAGGAGGCGGTCGATAGTTACCGCGGTTGGATGACGCTGGAATTCGACCTCAGCGACGTCTTGCGAGAAACAGGTGGTAGGGAAAGAACGGTGGAATTTTTGCGCGTGATGGCAATACCGCATGGGCAGCCCCTCCACTGAATGCCGACACGCCATTGCCCGCTTTCTGGGCAGACCGAGACACCGGTTAGTTATTTAACAGATTTGTACCTGCATGCAAGCGGTTTTCTTGGTATTTGATCGACGAGACAGGCTTTAGCGCAGCAAGGCACGGTAAGCCTTGCGTGCAATGCCTTTTAACGCAGGATAGGGCTCTAATGCCCGTGATATTCGGTATTTCAGGGATGGTTTGGCCTGTTGTACCTTCGAGGCATTCGGGGCGTCTCCACTATAGTTGTCTGTGACCTGCCCGGGGATCGTGCCGACGGAGGTGCTGGATTCCAAGGCGCCCCAAAACGGCTTTTCTTTCACTTTCCGGTAGATGATATTGATGCTGACATCGGGGATGGCAAGCTCATTCAGGGCATTGATATTTTCTGAGTGGCCGATTTGTGCCAGTGTCCGTTCCAGCGCCGGAAAATAGCTGCGATAGCTGCGCACGCTGTCATAAAGATTATTCCGCCCAGCGGGGCCTTCAAACCAGAATTCAACCACTTCGTATTCGTTGTAACCGGCAATATCAAAAAGGCAGCGACCAGTGTAAGTGATATAGCCGTGGTCAACATATCCCAACGCAGGCAGGGAATGGAATATATGCCCGCCCAGCTTGGTTGCATCGTGCATCACTTTAAAGCAGTTGAATTGGTTGAGTATGTGTTCAGTGGTGCCAAAATTCAGCACCAAATCAAAGTAACCGCGGAGATTTCCTGGCAGACGGGCATGATTCAAATCGAGGATGGTCGTCCTGTACCCATCTGCGATGTCAAAGGCAGAATAGACCATGCCTGCTTTTTCAAGTAATTCACCAACGAACGCGCCATTAAGTCCGCCGTGGACAGGGTCGTAGCTTGATCCCGCAGCCAGCCGCTTTGCGAAGGACTCGATATCAGGTGCCGCGGGGGCGTACTTTTCGAGGAATGCGACTATATTCTCGGAACTGGCTGAATAGAGATTGGAGGAACCAATGTCAAGGACCTTGCACTTTGGCTTGAGAAGCGCAAGTTTTTCCATTCGCTGCAGGCTTTCAAATGTAATGCCCATCTTCGCATCCTTGTTTATTAATCGCCTACCTTGCAGGCGGAAACTTTCTTGAGTGGATTGTTTTGGTCGGGTCCGCAACCCTGTCACGAGCAAGAAACGGGCAATTACAAAAATTCGGGAAAAGTTACGCCATTTGAATGAATAGCGCTGATCCCATTACAAATGCACAGATAATTTTTCGAGCACAGTTGCTGAGGAATTCATCGCCAGCCCTTTGAGGCCCATCTCCATATGGCCAAAGGTAGTCATCAATGATGATCCACCCCCCAGGTCTTACCAAATCGCTCCATGACGACACATCTGCTTGGGCATTCGCGTAACTGTGGTTGCCGTCAATATGCAATATCGCAATGCTCCCGGAATATGACGTATTACCGAAAGCAGTTGTCATTATCACTTTCTGGCGTCGATACTCGAGTGATGCTTCGACAGAGGGCATTCTTAGGTAATTGACCGCGTCATTCGCATAAGGCAAAAGGTTAAGTTGAAACACGGTCAGCGCCTCATCTGCGCTAACCGGAATACGGTCAACCAGCCCTTTCTCGTCATTCTGGATCAGATGCTGGTTAGACCAAGGGTCGACGCAAAGCAGCTTGCCGATTTTGTAACATTGGGCGAGTCGCAAAAGCACAAAAGCCGATTTTCCCCACCAGCTGCCAATTTCAACGATGTCGCCCATCGGGCTATAGCGGAAGATTTCACAAAGCGCACGAATTTTTTCGTGATCGCACATGCCGGGGATAGAGTCGGCATGACGAAACAGCGAGGCAATCTCCAAACGGGAAATGGTCGGCTTTGCATCGCCGATGGCCGCAAGTTCCAGGTGTTGGGCAAGCACGGACTTACCAAAATCCAATGCTGTCAGGTAAGGAGCCATTTCGACATCGACGGGAGATGAATTGACCAGAGACACGCCCGGGCAGGATTGGAGCAGGGTGCGATGGAGATGATCCCAAACTACCGGATTCGGAGTGAAAATTCCGTCAATGTCATGATCTGCAATGACCTGTTTTAGCGCCTTATCAAACTCAGTGGAGCTTACGTAAGGCAGATAAGCCCACTGCGGATAGCGCACTCTTGCCGGATCGTGCCCAAGGGAGGATGCGCCAACCACTTTCTGTCCTTCTGCTAGCGCTCGTTCCAGGAAAGTCAATGAGCGCGGCATCCCCGCCGGAAATACCAGGACGCGCTTAGCCACATGGGGCTCCTCTTTCACACATCAGGAATATGCTGGAGCAAAGATCAGGATAAATCTGCCCCAGCTTGTAGCAGCCCTCAAGGTATTCCTTCGACACGATGTCGGTCTGCAGGAGCCGATCCCACTGGAAGTTGGCCAGAGCCTTGAAAAAAATACCGGAGCGGTGTACCACTTTCAGTCCGGCCGCGACTGCATCATGCTCCAAGGTATCCAAAGTGTAGGTGCGGCGATGGCCATGCTCGCTTTCAGCCGGTGTTACGGCGGCGTTGTAGGGAATCAGCCCCATCTTTACCGCTATTTGGCGTGACGGAGCATTGCCGTTCGGGCATACCAGGAAGAAACGCCCCTCATCGGCCAGCCATTCATCGTTTATGCGTTTGAGTACACGAACTGGATCATCGAGGTGCTCCAGAACGTGAGTCAGCACGATGTTGTCATAGCGTCTCGGCAACGTCGCTTTCTCGAATGTCGAATGGACAAATTGAATCTTGTCTCCAAGCTTGAGTTTCGCGGCATCGATCGCCACAGTGGACGCCTCGATACAGGTGATGTCGGCAAAATGCTCCAGGAATCGTCGGGTGAAGTCGCCTTTGAAACTGCCAAGCTCAAGAAGGGTTCCATTCCTGAAAAACGGCTCAAAGGAGCGGATCATATAGGGATGCATCACGTCATAATCGAAGCTATAGGCGTACTTTTCCGTATCACCGTTGGCTGAATCGTCGATTTCAGCGTTAAAGTTTCTTTGCTTTTTCACGAGAGTGATACCTGTCTGAGACTAGTCCCAATATTTGGTTTGATTGACGAGATTCGCATAATCACTGCGGGTGATGCCCACTACAATCCGGTCCCAGTAGCGGCCTCGTCGGAAAAACCAATTCCGCTGTCGTCCTTCCTCTTTCCAGCCCAGTTTTCCGCAGTAAAACGCAATGGATCCTTCGTTGTATTCGATCATCGAGCCGTCAAGCCGCTCCAGATGCAACTCGTCAAATGCATAGCGCATCGTTGCCATGACGGCGTCTGCTCCATAACCCTTGCCACGGATTTCGGCGTCGCCAAGCATTACTCCATGCCAAGCATGATTATTTCGCCAATCAATATTGATGATGCTGGAAATCCCGATTAACCCGGCACCAGGCGCTTGAATTGCAAAACGCTGGTTCAAGGGTTCGTTTTTGAGGTTCTGGAACCATGAGCGGTGAAAATCAAGTGAACTTGGAAAGTGGATATTACCCATGACGTCCTGGGTCTCATAGTCGTTTGCCCAGCGATGCAGGGTCGCCAGATCATCTTCCTCGATAGCACGGAGGACTATATTCTTGCCTTTAATGTTCATTTTCTGCCCCTCAGCTAGTCATTTTTCGAGTCGGGCAAGCCCAAAACCCTGCTTGCCGAAGGCGTTTCCGTTATACAGCATGTAAGTTTCTTGTTCGCAGTGGAATACATTTGGATAACAGACCATCTCGGAATCCCAACCTTCCGGCGCGACATCAAGAACGGCGTTTTCATCCTCGCGGTGCCAATTTTTCAGATCGGCAGACCAAGCGTGCCCTATCCGGTAGCTGCGCTCCGGATTGTTCCTGAAATCAACGGCATACCTATAGCAGAACCACATGTGATAGCGGCCATCGAGCTCGATCACTGTCGGAAGTGCCTGACACTCATCACTGCCAAGGCGGTCAGGAATGAAGCCCGTACAGACACGTTGCCAAACGATCCCATCGGTTGAGGTGGCATGCGCGATCTTGTACACCCGATCAGGGTGGCCAAACGAATTTTTAATCCATCTTGTGCCATGGATGTACCACATATGGAATACACCATGAAAGTTGGCGACGAATCCGTCACCAACCAGGAAAGGTTCATGCAGTGAAGGGCCCAATACTGGACCTTCACCCTGCTTCACAAACGATTGCCCACCATCTTTGCTGATTGCCATCCCGATTGCAGCATCAACCGGCACGGACCGCCTGCGGCTCCATCCCGTGGTGTAGGCGTAAACGTCAGTTCCGACGGAGATAATGTTTGCTGGGAAAATGCCATGCTCGTCGAAAGTGCCCAGCTTACCCAGCGGTATCACTGGCGCCGTAGAATGATTCAAAATTTTTCGGAACTGTTTGTCGAAATCGACATATGCGACCTGGGAAAGATATGTAGCAGTAGCATCGCGTGTTCTTGTCGAAAAAAATATCCGAACGAAATCGTCACGTATCAGGGCTTGTGGCGACTGTGCAAACCCGCATTGCCCAGGCATTAAATGGACTGATTCCGGATCGAAAATCTTACCCAGACGTTTCCACTGCATACATCTCATTCCTTGTAAGAGTCCAATATCGCAAGACCAAAGCCATAGCGTCCAACTTGGTTACCTATATAAAGCATGAATATCTTGCCATCAACTTGAAATACGTGCGGATAGGCTATCGATTGATTGTCCCAGCCCTGATCAGACACCTGAATGCCGGCACGGTCATCGTCTCGCGACCAGTGCTTCAGGTCTACCGAAGAGGCATAGCCAATCCGGTAACCTCTGTCGTTGTTTCTGAAATCATTGCCATATTTGTAGCAATAAAACATATGGTATTTACCTTCGTGCCAGAACACATCAGGACTGGCTTGGCATTCATCATCACCAAGGCGATCAGAGAGAATGTTTATTCCATCGCGGCGCCAGTTCATGCCGTCTTCAGAGCTGGCCATTCGAATTTTGTAAACCGCTTCGATCCGGCCATCGATTTCCCGCCACTGAGTTCCGGCTACGTACCAGAGATACCAATGATGATTAAATCTCCGGACCTTGGGCCCGCTAAGCACATACGGATCCAGCATATTGCTTGAGAGAAGAGGCCCGGGACCCAGTCGCGAGAACGAGTTGCCCCCATCAAAGCTTTCGGCAACTCCAATTGCAACCGTAAATGGAATTGATTCGCATCTTGTCCAGCCACCGTAGTAGCACAAAATGCGGGCGCCATCGGCAATTACCGAGACAGGATAAATCCCGAATTCGTCGAAGGTTCCCAACTCGCCAAGACTGAGAATGGGGGAATCTGCAACACGCAATACGTGCTTTAAATCGTGTCGATCAAGGTCGACATATGCTGAATAGCTTACATACTGGCCGTTTTTGTCTGCCGCAGGCCTGCAGGAAAAATAGACTCTGACAAAGTCATCAAAGATCAAGGTGGCTGGTGCCTGGGAGAATTCCTGCAGCCAGATACGACCTTGCACATCAGCGGGGTTGAAGACCCGCCCCAGTTTCTTCCATCGAAACATAAAGATTCAGTAAAGTTTCTTGGTTGCGATGCCTAGCAGGCTCGCACAATATTCCGGAATGTCCTCGCCAAGTATCAGAAAGGCTTTGATTGCAGCTTCACCGAGTTCGTACATCTGCTTTTCAGATAAGGGCTTCAAGTAAAGTCCTTTAATATCAATCAATCGCAGTCCTGCCTCGTCGCAATGCTGCTCCAGCATGGCTTTGGTATAGAGGCGCCGGTGCCCAACCAGGTAATCTTTGGGAGCGAGCTGATCATAACTGCCCAGCAGTCCCATTTTGTAGCCAGCCCGGCGGTTGAGAGACATGCAATTGGGAGCCGAAATGAATATCAGCCCTTCATCCGCAAGTAGCCCATGCAGTCGCTTCAGGGATTCGACTGGTTCCTCAACATGCTCGATAACATTCAGGAAAAAAATGTAGTCGTACTTGTGAGCGGCTTGAAACTGTTCCAGCAGGAGATTGTGGCAGGGAATGTCAGGCAGTTTCTGCCGGAGAAGATCAATATTTCCCTTGGCAGGTTCAATGACTTCGAGTTTCGGAAATATGGTGGCGAGACGGGTGGTGCAAGTGCCGCTGCCGCAGCCCACCTCCAGTGCTTTTTTGTTCCCATTGCCATCGCAGTAACGGCGAATCAAATCCATTTCCCGATCAATAAGCAGATCGTCCATGTAATCGCCATTCTGGTAAAACGAGGTAAATGCTTCGAGATGCTTGATTTCATTTTCGCTCATGATAACCCGGTCATTTCAAGGTAACGATTGGGGTGTGCCAACAATGGCAAACTCGTCATTAATGCGGCGGCATACTTCATTCAATGGATTAAACATCATCACATCTATTATCGATAGCCAGGGCACGAACTCACTGCCGAGCTGCGAATATTCGAATGGCGTTGGCTTGAGGAATCCGAGAATTATGCCATTGGCTTTGAACACATCCGAAGAGTAAAGCTCGGTACCGCCGATTGGGTTGATGTAGGTATCGGCACCCAACGCGTGACAAATGGCGATAACACGATCCTGGCCACTCAGTTGGTGATTGGATTCAATGGTGGACGAGGTCCGGATCTCGGTTGTAATACCCAAATATTGACAAATGAGATCCAACGCATGTCGAATGAAGCGAAACAAATTGTGCTCGTCGTGCAATACGATCTGTTCCAGCAGAGGGTAGACCCGTGAAAATTGAGGGGCGCGCGAGTAGGCGCCCTTGAACTGGTTTAGCAACTTGCTTCGGTTGAAATCTGCAGCCAACTCCCGCTCTACCACGTCGAGGGAGTCTGAACCCTTCTTCAACGGCAGCGAGAAAATCGCATCTTTACCATTTACCAGCAGACGGTTGCGGTTAATCCAACCCTTCTTGGTGTATTTGATATTGTCGTAAACAATGAAGAGATCAACCGCATTGATAAGCTGGAAGTAGCCTATGTAGGGAAGGAAGTAGGGCTGCATGATAGCCAGCTTCATATTGGTAAACCGTCAAGGCGGCTAGCCTGCATTTGTTATGACTCATTGCTCCGCAATGAACTGGCAAATATCTTCAACCATCTGCATTTCAAGGTCCGGATAGATAGGTAAACACAACACTTGCCGTGCCGCAGCTGTGGCGCGCGGCAAGTTGTCGCGGTGGGCCGAAGGTAACCCGCGATACATCGGGAATTCTGAAATCAGCGGGTAGAAATAGCGACGGGGGTGTACGCCGCGGGCTTTGAGCCTAAGGTACAGTTCGTCGCGAGGGATAGGGTAGTCGTCACCGACGAGGATCGGAAAATAGGCGTAATTGGCAACCTTTTCTCCGGAGTCATTTAGACAGCGAATCCCGGCTACGCTTTTAAGGTGTTGGCGATAGGTGGCATCGATTACTTGGCGCTTGGCTAGCATTTGATCAATGTGCTTAAGCTGCAGCAATCCGAGCGCGGCATTGAATTCGCTCATTTTGCCGTTGATGCCGGGCGCCACGACGGTAACCTCTCCGGCATGACCGAAGTTTTTCAGATGATCAATCCGCACCTTGGTTTTTGCATCCCGGCAAACGATCGCACCGCCCTCGAAAGTATTGAAAACCTTGGTGGCATGAAAACTCAGGACCGAAAGGTCCCCATGATTGAGGATGCTACCGCAATCACATTGCACACCAAAGGCGTGCGCCGCATCGTAAATAACCCGGAGATTATAAATGTCGGCAATTTTCTGGATGGGTTCGGTGGCACACGGATGGCCGTAGCAATGCACGGGAAGAATCGCGGTTGTCTGCGGGGTGATGGCGGCCTCAATCTTGGCTGGGTCTAGATTGAGGGTGTTTTCGTCGATGTCAACGAAAACAGGTTTAATGCCATTCCACAGCAATGCGTGAGAGGTTGCTACGAATGAAAAGGGCGTTGTGATCACTTCACCGGTGATGCGAAGTGCTTGCAATGCCGAGACAAGTGCGATCGTGCCGTTGGTGAACAGGCTGATGTGTTCCACTCCCAAGTGCTGGCACAACTCCCTTTCCAGTTGTTCATGAAAAGGCCCGCTATTGGTGAGTATTCTGCTGTCCCAAATTTTTTGCAGATAAGGAATGAACTCCTCTAGAGGAGGCAATGAGGGTTTTGTGACAAAAATATCCATTTTTTTCATGTTAGCCACATAAACCGTATGAGGTGTTTCAACGTGAAAATAATTTACGAATGAAAGATCTTGTACTGCGAGCCAAAACAGATTCGTATACTGCAGTAACAGAAGAAGGCACCAAGCCGACCGAAGTGCTTCGCTCCAGCGCGCCGGCAAAAGGACGATTTTTTACCTTACGGTAAATCACCATGAGGCCAATGTCGGGTAGATTCAATTGTGCAAGCTTCTGCGCGATGTCTTTCTGATCTTGGTCGGTAAATGTATTGGCTAGGCTTGGAAAATAAGTGATGTAGTTCTTGATCGGAGCGTAAGGATCGTTGTTGCCGCTGGGGTCGCTGTACCAAAAACCGACAACTTCATATTTATTGTAGCCTGCAAGGTCGAACATGCAACGAGGCGTATATGTCAGATAGCCATGATCGAGAAAGCCGATACAAGGAAGGGCGTGGACAATATAGCCGCCAACCTTGGTTGAATCATGGATTACCTTGAATGCGTTGTACTGGTTGAGCAGGTGCTCCGTCGTGCCGAAGTTGAGCACAAGATCAAACGCATTAATAAATTTGGGCGGGGTGGGTTGATGGTTCAGGTCGAGGATGGTGGTGCGATAGCCGTCGGCGATGTCAATCGCGTGATACTGCATTCCGGCTTTTTCGAGCAGTTCGCCGACGAATGCCCCATTGAGGCCGCCACTGACGGGGTCATAGGAAGAGCCTTTTTCCAGTTTCTCGGAAAAAGCAATTATCTGCGGAGTAGTAGCTACTCCTCGGGCTGAGAGAAAGCGCTGCACACCCTCGGCTGAGGCTGAATAAAGATTGGATGAGCCGATATCCAGAACCGAGATGTGGTCGGTTTCAAACAGACCGAGGGTCTGCATCATTTCAATGGACTTTAAAGATATACCCATGGTTTCAAATCTTGAATAAAAGGCTGTCGAAATCACTCACGACATGGCGGCAATTTTGAATGTGTTTGCAATGTATATAATAGCGCAACTGCCTGATTAAATAATCAAATTACTCAAAAAACAACGGATTCCAGTTTAAATTTTTATATGTCGACTTTGGAAAACATCCTCGAGCCGAAGTGCTATAGGCATTCATAAGCCGAAAATGAATTTAGTCGGTTTCATGAGGCGTGTATTCAATCGCATCAGAGTCACTACGGGGCTGGCCGCAGTGGAGGCATCGCTTGCTCGGGCCTCGGATGCTGAACTCATCGAGCGGTCAATATGGGAGCGTGCCTGGATTCGGTTCTCAGCAACATCGCTGATTGGGCTGAAAGATGCGAAGGCGCTATCACGTATCCGCGCACAGTGCTTTTTCGATGCCTGCATCTTGCTCTCCAGCCCGCATTTTACTGTCTTAGGTGTGGACCGGCGGGTTGCCACAATTCTGGCTTTGCACGACACGTTGATGAGCGCGCCTTCGCAGGAGCTGGTGCCTGTCGCTGAGCTTGGCCTACGACAATTTCGCCAAATGCTTGAGGATCCATTGCTCACGGTACCTCAAGCCATGGGGGTATTTGATGCCCTGCATTCGATGTATTTTTCCGGTGTTTCGGATGTACTGGAACTACGTCGATTTGATGGCGTGGTGCCTCTGTTTGAACAATGGTTGTTGAAACGCTATGGCACCAATGTGTCGCGGCATGAGAGGTTGCCCAAAGACAGACCCCTCACAATTGCTTATTTACTGCATACCGCGCACTTTGACAGAGGTAATGCAGTTTCGCCTCTAATAGTATTGCTGGCAAAAATTCATGCGCAAGCACCCAATCGGCGGGTCATTCTCTATTTGGTTCAGTACGTAGGGCCTGGATTTCCGGAAAAGCTTGGTAACTGCGGCTTTTCAACTCGAATTTTCTCTCAAGGGCGAAATTACGAGCGCATCGACGAGATCGAAGCCGCCATGCGAGAAGACCATGTTGATGTGGTAATTACTGAGCAGAATCGGGCTGTTGCAGCTGTCTTGTTTGCACGAAGAGTTGCGTCATTGCAGATGTGGCTGGACACGGGTTTTCCGTTCTGGAGCCTCAAGTCTCTGGACTGGACTTTCTCCCCCAACATGGCAGGTGCGCCGGATAGTTCTCGGCGGATAAGCGGGTTGTTTTGCCACCAACCGGCGGCAGTGATACAGGGTGAATTCAAATATTCCGAGGTCGAACGGATTCGTAAAACGTTTCCAGAAGGAACGTTTGTTATCGGAGTTTTCGCTCGCTTAGTTAAACTGAATGACAGGGTATTCGATCTCCTCAACAGACTGCTTGCTGCAGAAAACGCTTTTCGACTTCTTATTGTAGGCACCGGTGATGCCGCGCACGTAAAGGAGTTCGTTGCGCAGTCTGCCTTTTCTGACAGGATCGATTTTCTAAATGAAAACGTCGACCTGCGGATTTATGGGCAGGTCGTGGATGTGATGTGTGACACCTTTCCGTTTATCGGGGGCCATGCATGTCGGGAGGTCGGGGCACAGGGGACCCCGGTGGTCTCAATGCTGGGGACCGCTTGGGATGCAGTGCTGCATGAAGAGCGCAGTCCGGAACTGCTTGCGCGTGACCACGAAAAATACATTGCCATCGTCAGGCGACTGTTTAATGACCTTGGATTCAGGGAGCAGCAAAAGAAAATTGCTTTGGAAGTTTTTGCTGATCGAGCAGATCCTGATCGCACGATTGCTGATCTTGAGGCGGGAATTAGTGCCGCCGCAGCGGCGTTGGGTGGATCCGCTTGATGGAGTTCTAGGGGAATTCGCTTTTTAGCGGGGCCTGAATCAAGCGATCTTAATGGCCATGCGACCCGCATAATCAACACGCACGATCAGTGGCGCGGTGTCTTGCCGCAATGCAAAATACTCGTCAACTGCTTGCCTGGCTCCTTTGAAGTGTCCGTAATCATCCAGTATCAGAACCCCGTTTCGGGAAAGTCGCGGATACAGCACTTCCATTTCATGTTTTGTCGATTGGTACCAGTCGGTATCCAGGCGAAGCATGGAAATTGCGTCTGGTGCCTGTGCGGGTAAGGTGTCTTCAACCATGCCTTTGATAAAAAACACGTTGTCCATCGGATATCCCGTGCTTTCCATGTTGGCACGAACTTCTTCCAGCGAGGCATAAGCCCAATCACTGCTCTGGTCGGTTTTCCTGTGCATCTCCCACCCTTCTGCAGCGTTATGGCCCCAGACATCGACATCAAGTGTTTTGTCCGGCTTTGGCAGACCTTCAAACGTATCGAACAGGAACAGTCGCTTGTCCGTGCAGCCCAGCGCCAGCAGGGTCTGTGCAACCATCATCATGCTGCCGCCGCGCCAGACGCCGCACTCGACGAAATCCCCCTGGATGTTTGTTCTGACGGCGTAACGTACTGCAGCATGCAAGTTGTACAGTCGTTGCCATGAAGTCATGCTGTATTTGCAGCAGCGCTCGAAAATCGGGAAAAAATCAGGCTCTACATCACCCATGACGGTTTTCAGGTCGTACGTCGCCATTTCGAGCTGATAACCGCCAAGCCGTGGCTGATCGTTTGGTTGCAACTCGCGGATGATGTCGGGCAGAACTGCGACAATATTTGCAGTCGCAGGCAGCGGCGCATTTTTATCGGTCAAAGCAGCCAAGATGCTGTCGCCACGAGGCACCTTGATGACTTGATAGTCAAAACGTGAAAGCGTTCGCAGAACTAATTGTTTTATATATCGCATCATGATTAGGCCGATTTCTGTTCGAGCACCGACTTTGCGGGACTGAAGTGGATTGCAAGACTGGTGCAGTGGTCGATCGATCTGCGTCCCACCAGAGTTTTGCCGAGATATATATTGGTCACGAGCACGAGCGGGAGTCCGATCAACAGCAGCGGTAATATTGCCAGCAGGGAAATTGGGCCAAAGCGTATAAAGCTTTTCCCAAGCCAGCTGAATAGCCGGCGATTCATGTGTGCGAATATCCCACCGACAAAATTTTGTTGTGTTGAACGGGTATCAGTGCCCCCCGCTGATTCTATTAGTGATAACAAGTCAATCAGGAATTCACCGCTGTTCATCGCACCCTGATCGTCATAAATAACAACATGGCATTCACCGTCTTTTTCCATGATTGATCGGTATTTCTTAAGGAGGCTTCGTAAGTGGGTATAGTCTTCCAGCGGCAGATAAATGAGGGTGTGGTGATATCGCAGGTTGATTTCATTTTGCAGATAGGCGATGTTGGCCAATATCTCAGTGGGGGCAACAAATTGAACCTCAGCATGAGCGGGAATTAGGCGATCGACTAAATCAGCATCACGTCGGACGATCAGAACTTTTTGGTTAGGTTTTGCGAAAATTTTGGCGAGCGTGTCGCGAAGCATTTTTTGGTCTAACCATTCCGGATTCATCGGAGTCAACTGTCCAGGACTCCCCATAATCGCGTAGTAGCCTTGATAAGCCAAACGCCAAGCCCATTTGAGCAGGTGATATCGCATTCGCTCAGGCAGCGAAAAGGATTTGAGCATTATCTCCTCTGTTGCCAATTCTGGCGGAGTGAAGGATAAATCCTGCGCCTTTCGATACGTCATCCAGGCTTCCACACCACGCACCCAATATTTGTGACCGGCATGGCGGGCCGGCCGACCGAGTTTATCGTTGATGCGATCGATAAATGCTTGGGCTTCGGCTTTTGTTGCTTCTATCTCGTCAGGGATTTCACCGGCATGAAAAACAATGTTGTGACTGGAAGTGCGGCGATGTTCCGCAGTTGTCCAATACTGTAGGCTGTTGGCAATGTCAGTTTCAGATTGCCGGCCCAATCGCAGCATTTCTTTTTCCTGCATCCGCTGCTGGAGTTCAAGCATGAAAAAGTCGTCTGAGTCGCACATGACCACCTCGTCGCCCGAGGGACACATTTCCGGGATAAAGGCGTAATCACAGTAGCTGTTGATTGAATCAATAACTTGTTCCGGCTTCAGGCACAACATGAAAATCAGGTAGTAGCGGGCCAATAAGGTTTGTTCATCAATACGCCAGAAAAACTGATTAGGATGCGTCGAATGGCAAAGCCCTTGATTCTGCATTTTGGCGGCTGTCGTGGCGTGAGGATGGCGCAGAGTGAGCCCGACCATTTGCCTTGGTGGAATCGACAGAACCCCCGTTGTTGTATCAATTGCGGATTCGAGGAGTGGTTCAACCTCCTCCGCTGTTGCCCTGAAACTTGGCCCGAGCACGATAGAGCGACCGGCGAGAATATGTTTGCTTAGTGAGCGCAGTGATCCGTCAGCAAGGACAAAATCCGCGTTCATAAACACAAAATGTGTGTTCACCATATCGTCGCCGCAAGCAATAATCGGGCGTGCATAGGCTAGGGTAAGTGTGACGCCGTAAACGGTAGTTGTGATCAGATCGTCAATTTCGATGAATCGTAAGGGGCATATCTTGCGAAGTTGTTGAAAAGTAGAATGCTCTTCGAAATACGCGATGTCCTTGTGCCGAGTCATGATCACAATCTCGAGATCGGTTGCGGCAGCTAGCGCGGGTAGGTTGCCGGGCGCTAGGAATGAGGGGAGAGCCAGACTGGCAAAACGTGCGATATAGGCTTCGCCCCAGACTGTGGTCAAAAATTTAGTTTTCGGGTGCATGTTATCGGGAGTTGTCACTGCTTAACCTGGGAGCTGCGGTGATCCGTGCGTGGATATTTCGGATCGTGATATTCGCGACTGCAGATGATTGAATTTTAGGTCTTTTCCGTATGTTATCATCGACCTACAAGACGTAAAAGCAATCAATGTGTAAGTTCTGAATCATCAAATCCAAACAAAATAAGTTTTCGGAATTCAGTCATGTCAAAAAATGGCGTTAGAGCCAAAAGCAATGAAGCAATAAAAACCCGCGAGCCGCAATATCAGGAATGCCTGGATGCGGTTGATGAGCGGGGTTTCGAGCGACTGGGTCTGCGAAGCAGCCAGAGCTGGCACGATGATCCGAAGCACATACTGTTTCGGCTTGCTCGCTATAAATTTGTCGCAAAAATGCTTTCTGGAAGCGAGCACGTCCTGGAAATTGGTTGTGGTGATGCCTTTGGCACACGTTTGGTCCAACAGGAAGTTAAAGCACTGAGCGCGTCGGATTTTGACGCGGTGTTTGTTGAAGACGTCAAAGCACGGATGGTCGAGCGCTGGCGATTCCCTGTGTTTACTCACGATTTGCTGGCTGGACCGATCACGGGATCATATGACGGCGTGTTTGCGCTGGATGTGCTTGAGCATATCGCGCAGAAAGACGAATGCACTTTTCTTAAAAATGCTTTTGCGCCGCTGACGGCTCATGGCGTCGGTATTATTGGCATGCCCACTCTGGAAAGTCAGGTTCATGCTTCGCCGACCAGTCGTGCAGGGCATGTGAACTGCAAGACCATGCCTGATCTTAAAAAGCTGATGCAGACGTATTTTCATAATGTGTTCATGTTTTCGATGAACGATGAAGTTGTGCATACCGGCTTTCACCGGATGGCCCATTACATCTTTGCCGTCGGCGCCGGGAAAAAAACCTGACGACAGCTTTGGTGTGAGAGCGGCATCGCGCCGCCTTTTTGCATATCAAACGAAGGTCTGCCGTGGAACACTCTCCGGATTCCAGTAACGAGGCGATTGTCGCCGACATCAAACAGCGCGCGGGACCCGGAAAGCGCATTGTTTTTGTGTCTGGAAATTTCAATATCGTGCACCCCGGCCATCTGCGCCTTTTGCAATTTGCTGCGGATTGCGGTGATTTTCTGGTGGTCGGTGTTTCAGGCGATGCTTCGCCTGCGGTCACAGTCCCGGCCGAAATGCGCCTTGAGGGTATCAAGGCGATTGGTATTGTCGATTTCGCATTTCTGCTGAGTGAGCGGCCGGAAACGTTTATCGCGAGGCTCAAGCCGGCGGTTGTCGTCAAGGGCAAGGAATACGAAAACCGGCGCAATCCTGAAGAAGATGTGGTTGCACGATATGGCGGCAGGTTGCAGTTTGGGTCGGGTGAGGTGCGTTTTTCTTCGCTTGATCTGCTGCAACGTGAACTGCTTGAAACCAATTTCTCGTCAATTCGCAAACCCTTGGATTTTCCGCGGCGTCACGGCTTCGGATTTGATGACCTCGTCGAGATTGTCCGTCGCTTCAAGGGCCTGCGCGTGGTGGTTGTCGGCGACCTGATTGTCGATGAATACATCAATTGCGATCCGCTCGGGATGTCGCAGGAGGACCCTACAATTGTCGTGACCCCGATCCGTTCGGATCGCTTTATCGGTGGAGCCGGCATCGTCGCGGCACACGCCCGCGGTCTCGGCGCGGATGTGCAGTATGTTGGCGTTACCGGGGACGATACTGCCGCAGCTTATGCGGAAGAAACGCTTGCAAAGTTCAAGGTGGACAGCAATTTCATTGTGGATGAAAGCCGGCCGACGACGTTAAAGCAGCGCTACCGTGCGAATGGCAAGACCTTGCTTCGAGTCAGCCATCTGAAACAGCACGACATCAGTCGCGAACTGGCTGACCGCTTCTATGACGGCGTTGACAGAGCACTGGATAAGTGCGACCTGATGATTTTCTCCGACTTCAACTACGGGTGTCTGCCGCAGGCACTGGTTGATCGCATCGTTACCAAGTGCCGCGAAAAGAACATCATGATGGTCGCCGACAGTCAGGCGTCTTCACAGGTCAGTGACATATCCAGATTCTGCGGCATGCATCTGCTGACACCGACGGAGCACGAGGCCCGTCTGTCAGTAAGGGACAACACATCCGGCCTGGTTGTTCTGGCCGAGTATCTGCGCGAAAAGGCGGGTGCCCAGCAGTTGTTCATAACCCTCGGCGCAGAAGGATTGCTGATTCATGCGCCCGATGCTGGCGGTGACCAGATGATCACCGACCAGTTGCCCGCCCTGAATAGCGCACCCAAGGATGTCTCGGGCGCAGGCGATTCCCTGTTGACTTGTGCCTCAATGGCGCTTGCTGTCGGAGCCGATGTGTGGCGTGCAGCCTATCTTGGTTGTGTCGCGGCAGCCTGCCAGGTCAGTCGTGTCGGAAATCTCCCCCTCGGGTCCGAGGAATTGATCATGGAGTTGCGTGCTTGAGGGCGTTGTTGCTAGCCGCTGGCCTGGGTACCCGCCTGCGCCCCTTGACCGATACGATCCCGAAGTGCCTGGTTCCAATCCGCGGGCGCCCGTTGCTGTCTTATTGGTTCGACATGTTGCTTCAAGGCGGCGTTGAACGGGTTCTGGTGAATACGCATTATCACGCTGGTGCGGTCAATGAGTTTGTCGCGAACTCCGCTTGGCGTGAGCGCATAGACCTCGTATTTGAGTCGAAACTCCTTGGTACTGGAGGCACCGTTCTA
>CAMAYE010000049.1 GCA_945862135.1 Bordetella parapertussis | reverse complement strand
CGGCCAAATGGATGACGGATATGGGAACAGCGAGCAAAGGCTGCGACGTCGAGCCCTTTTCCATCGACATCTTTGGTAAAGAGGCCAGGCCCATATCTAAATGCTGCCTTTAGCTGAAGTGGTGCCCAAGGCACCGGGACGGAATACATGCCTTTCCACTTGCCCCCCTTTAAATCCAATCGTTGTTGTGGCTCGGCTTTGCGCCTGAGCCTTCATTTGACGGCTATGGTCGAGGGTTTCGTGATAACCCGTCAAACTTAACAAAATGGCAGAGTTAACGGCGCTGAGGGTTAGCGCCGAACAGGATGCGGAAAGACTGCCACGGCAAGGCACCGTGCAGGGCACTACGGGAAAATTTTTAAATAATTGTTTTTAAACAATTATTTATTTTTCTCACGCCTCGTCGGGATCCGGATTTTCAGCAGCCGCCGCCGCGCGCAGCTTGTCGATCACCGACTGCGGTGCCTGCGCAGCAATCACCGGCGTGCCGGTGTTCACATCGGCATTCTGTGCGCGGTGGCGCAGCGCGTGATCCATCAGTGTCAGTGCGAGCATCGCCTCGCAGATCGGCGTCGCGCGGATGCCGACGCAGGGATCATGTCGGCCATGGGTTTCGATCATCGCGGCATTGCCCGCGGTGTCGATGGTGTGACGCGCGAGACGAATGCTTGAGGTCGGCTTCACTGCAACACTGACGATGATGTCCTGTCCGGTCGAGATGCCGCCGAGCACGCCGCCGGCGTTGTTGGTGACAAAACCTTGCGGCGTCATTTCATCCGAGTGTTCGGTGCCGCGCTGGCTGATTGATGCGAAGCCGGCGCCGATCTCGACGCCCTTCACCGCGTTGATGCTCATCATGTTCCAGGCAATGTCGGCGTCGAGCTTGCCGTATACCGGCTCGCCGAGCCCCACCGGTATGCCGGTGGCAACCGTGGTGATTTTCGCGCCGACCGAATCACCGGACTTGCGCAGCTTGTCCATGAAGGTCTCAAGCTCATCGACGATCTGCGCATTCGGCGCGAAGAACGGATTGTTGCCGACATCGTCCCAGGTCACGAAGGGAATCTCCACCGGGCCGAGTTGCGACATATAGCCGCGGATCACCGTGCCATATTTTTCATGCAGCCATTTTTTTGCAATCGCGCCGGCGGCAACGCGCACCGCGGTTTCGCGCGCGGACTGACGTCCGCCGCCGCGGTAATCGCGGATGCCGTATTTCTGCCAGTAGGTGTAATCGGCATGGCCCGGACGGAACAGCTCCTTGATCTTGCCGTAGTCCTTGCTGCGCTGGTCGGTGTTGCGGATCAGCAGGCCGATCGGTGTGCCCGTGGTTTTGCCTTCGAACACGCCGGAAAGAATTTCAACCTTGTCTTCCTCGCGACGCTGCGTGACATGGCGAGAGGTGCCGGGCTTGCGGCGATCCAGCTCAAGCTGGATGTCGGCCTCGCTCAGCGCCAGTCCCGGCGGACAGCCGTCGACCACGCAGCCGATCGCCGGCCCATGGGATTCACCGAAGGAAGTGACGCAGAACAGGGTACCCAGCGTGCTGCCCGACATGACGTAAAAACTCCATTAAAATCAAGCACGAAGTTTAACATAGCCGTCACCGCCCCCGACGGGGTAAAAAGAGTCAGCGCATGAGCGACAAACCCGATCCCGACAAAACCGACCCGGAACAGATCAAAGGGCCAGGCGGCATGAACATGCGCGAGCTGCACGAGCTGGTGAAAAAAAGCCACGCGCGGGACCAGATCATCCGTGGGCCCAATGCGCTGAAGCAACCGCAGAACCGCTGGCAGCGACTCGTCCGTTACGTCTGGGACAAGAAGCGGGGCTGAGAGCGGCAGTTAGTCCCGTTCATAGCCGGCAAGGAACAGCTTGCCCCAGGCCACACCAAAACCGGTGCAGTCCGTCGCCACCGCACCCAGCCCGCCTTTGCACCCATGCGCCGACAGATCCATGTGGATCCACGGCGTCTTGTCGGTGAAACGCTGTAGCAGCCTCGCCGCAAGAATGTGATCAGCCTCGCCGTCCAGCGTGCATTGCTTGACGTCAGCCACCGCGCTGTCGAGAGCGCTGTCGTAATCCTCATCCATCGGGAAGGCGCACAAGCGCTCGCCGGATGCGACACCCGCCTGTAATGCAAACTCGGCCAGTTCGTCGCTGGTCGCAAAAATGCCGCTGTAGCGGCTGCCCAGCGCGACATGCATCGAACCGGTCAGCGTCGCGAAATCGACCATCACATCCGGCTTCGCACGCGCCGCCAGCGTCAGCGTATCGGCCAGCACCATGCGGCCTTCAGCATCGGTGTGAACGATTTCAATCGTGGTGCCGTTCAATGCAGTGACGATGTCGTTCTGCTTGTAGGCGCGCGGGCTCAAGTGGTTCTGCGCCAGCGCCAGCCAGCAGTCGATGTTGACCTTCAGTTTGGCCTCGGTCGCGGCGGTGAGGATGCCCAGCGCCACCGCGGAACCATTCATGTCTTCATGCATGCCCTGCATGTAACGCGCCGGTTTCAGGTTATGCCCGCCGGTATCGAAGCAGATGCCCTTGCCCACCAGCGCCACGGTCTTGGTCGCGCCGCGTGGCCGGTAACGCAAACGCACGATGGCTGCATCCGCTTCGTCGCTGCCCTGCGCCACCGCGCAGAATGCACCGGCGCCCATACGCTTGAGCTTCTTGAAATCGTATTCCTCGCGCGTCCAGCCTTGAGCCTTCGCCAGCCCCGCCAGACGTTTGCGATAGGTGCCCGGCGTCAGTTCATTCGGCGCAGTCACCGTGAGTTCACGGCACAGCACATTGCCTTCGGCAACCGCCCGCGCTTGCACAAAACCGTCAGCCGGGCGGTAACCGAAAAGTTCGATGGTTTTCAGCGGTTTCTGATCGGATTTTTTCTTGCGTTGCGGCAGCAAAATACCGTTCACCCAAGCGACATACACCGCACGCTCGGCCAGTTCGCGCCGGGTGGATGCCGCACCGGTAACCACAATCGTCAGCGTTTCAGGTTGCTCGGCGAGCAGCGCTCCAACCGCCTTGCGAAGTAGCGTGTGTTGTTCGAACGCCGACTTTTGCGCATCCGGCGTAACCCATGACACCAGCGCACCGTCCGCGGTTTCCGCGGTGATCGCGCCTTTCGCCAGATCAGCCGCTTTTTTCCGCCGGCGCGCCAGCGTTTTTTCCAGCACCTCGTGCAGCGGCAGTGTCGGCAACGCGATGTCTGCGGGCGCGACAATCAGCAAATGGCGGGCCTTTTTGAGGTCAGCGGCGGCAGGGGCAGCGGAACGGGTGTGCAGCTCGGCAAGCATCATGAAAATCCGGTCAATGAGGTGGCAATGAGATGACAATGATTATAGCGGCGACCACGGCGCAGCCTGCTAAAATCGTGGCCATTCGCAACTGACCGTTTGCATTCCATGCGCCCCTACCACGACCTCCTGCGCCACGTGCTCGAAACCGGCGCCCGCAAGTCCGACCGCACCGGCACCGGCACGATTTCGGTATTTGGTGCGCAGCTGCGCTTCGACCTCAGCGCGGGCTTCCCGCTGATGACCACCAAGAAGGTGCACCTGAAATCGATCATCCATGAGTTGCTGTGGTTTCTGAAGGGCGACACCAACGTCAAATATCTGCAGGACAACGGCGTCAGCATCTGGAACGAATGGGCGCGCGCCGATGGCGATCTCGGCCCGGTCTATGGTTACCAGTGGCGCTCGTGGCCCGCAGCCGACGGCCGCCATATCGACCAGATTTCACAGGTGCTGGAACAACTGCGCAAAAGTCCGGATTCGCGGCGCATGATCGTCTCGGCCTGGAATGTCGCCCAGCTCGAACAGATGGCGCTGATGCCCTGCCACGCGTTTTTCCAGTTTTACGTCGCCGATGGCAAACTGTCCTGCCAGCTCTACCAGCGCAGCGCCGACATGTTCCTCGGCGTGCCCTTCAATATCGCCTCGTACGCGCTGCTGACGATGATGATTGCCCAAGTCACCGGCCTCAAGCCCGGCGACTTCGTGCACACCTTCGGTGACACGCACATCTACCTGAACCACATGGACCAGGTGAAGGAACAGCTGTCGCGCGAGCCGCGGCCGCTGCCGGTGATGAAACTGAATCCCGCGGTAAAAGACCTGTTCGCCTTCAAATACGAAGACTTCACGCTGGAAAACTACGATCCGCATCCGGCCATCAAGGCGCCGGTGGCCGTCTGAGCATGCCGGGTAAACCGCGGCTGTCGATGATCGTCGCCATGGCCCGCAACCGGGTCATCGGTGCCGACGGGAAGATTCCCTGGCATCTGCCAAACGAACTGCAATTGTTCAAATCGGTGACGATGGGCCACCACATCATCATGGGCCGCAAGACCTACGAATCGATCGGCCGCCTGTTGCCGGGAAGAACAACAATCATTGTCACGCGCCAGCAGGACTACACGGTATCCGGCGCCAAGATTGCGCACACACTGGAACAAGCCGTTGCTTTGTGTGCCGGCGACTCCGAAATCTTCGTCATCGGTGGCGGTGAACTGTACCGTGCGGCCATGCCGATGGCCGACCGCCTCTATCTGACCGTGGTCGATGCCGAACCCGCCGGCGATACGCAGATGCCGGCGTTTGATCCTGCCGACTGGCGCCTGCAAAGCACGAAGCAGTATTCACGGGATGAACGTCACGCCCACGACTACCGCTTCGAGGTGCACGATCGTGTGGCGGGCTAGGCTCGCGGTACTGCTTCTCGCCCTAAGCTGTACCGTCAAAGCCGCGGACAGCAACATCACCATCGAAGACCTGACACAGCGCGCAGAAAACGGGGACCGCAGGGCAATGCACGCGCTTGCCGAAAGTTATTACACCGGCAGAAATGGCACCACTCAGGATTTCAGTCGCGCCGCCGATTGGTATCTGCGGCTAGCCAAATCCGGTGACGCACGGGCACAAACCATCCTTGGCCTGATGTACGCCCGCGGCTACGGCGTCACCCGGAATCCTGCAGAAGCCCACCGCTGGTGGAACTTCGCTGCCATCCAGAATGATCCAGGCGCACAGTTCAACCTGGGACTCAGTCATGCAACAGGACAAGGCACTGCAAGGGACTACGAACGCGCGGCGCGCTGGTATCGCGAAGCCGCCGACCGCGGCCATATCCATGCCCAGCATAACCTTGGCATGCTCTATCACGAAGGCAAAGGGGTGCCGAAAAGCCCGCAGCTGGCCTATTATTGGGTTCGCGTTGCTGCGATGCAGGGTGATGCGGTGGCGGCAGAAACCCTTGCCGGCCTCCGCGACGGCATGTCGCCCGCACAAATTGCAGAAGCGGAATCACAGGCCGCTGCATGGAAGAACAAGCCCCTCAAGGCAACACCATGAATACAAATCCCATGCCGCTGCATCCGCATGAGTCCGCAACGCCGGACACACTCGAAATGCAGGTTCTGCGTACCGCAAAAGAACCCTGCATCAGCATTGACGACGCAACAGTACATCGCCTGCTGACCGCGGCGCCGCACGACTACTTCAGGCATATGCAGGAACGCCTGCGCGACATTGCCGCGGGACACATCAGCGTCGAGATGCCACCGAAACAGGTCTTTGCCGATCCCGGCGAGACGTCGGACTTCCGGGTGATGCCCTGTGTGACCCGCAACGGCATGCGCATCACCAAAACGCTGAAGGTCGTCGGCACCAACACGGCGCAGATCGTCGTGCCGGACCAGATCACGGTCGGCAAGGCGCTCGTCATCGACCCCGTCGAGAACTACGTCACCCATGTTGTGGATGCCTGCCTGCTGTCTTCAGCACGTACCGGCCTTTGCGCAGCCCTCGCCATCCAACTGCTCGCGACTGCAACACGGCGGCTGCACATCATCGGCAGCGGACGGGTGGGTTATTACGTCGGTTTTTATGCAGCAACCCTTTGCGGGGTTCAGGAAATCACATTCGCGGATCGCGAGATGGCACGCGCAACGACAGCCGCCGCAGCACTCGCCGCGCGGATACCGGGACTGCAATGCACGGCAAGTACATCCGGCAATTCAGCGGACGCTGACATCGTTGCCTTGGCCACCACCAGCAACACGCCGGTATGCGCACCCAGTGATGGACGTGCCGGGCTGGTGATCAGCCTCGGCGCCGACATCGATCATCAGACCGAACTGGATCCGGCATGGGCCAGCGCCGCGGATATTTTTGTTGATACGCTGGATACCGTCCGCTTCGGCGACCTGAAGGCCTGGATTGCGGCGGGCCTGCTGGATGCCGCAACGATTTTCGACTTTGACGATCTGATTTCAGGAAAAAAGCCGAAGCTGGAAACTGACCGCAGACGTCTGTTCGTCTCCACCGGTTCAGCGCTGTTCGACAACCTGACGCTCGAATACCTGCTGCAGCAGATCACTCCGTCGCGCAGATAAAGTCTTCATACTTGCCGCCCGGCGTATGCGGAATTACCTCCAGGCGGACCAGTGTGGTCCGGTAAACGAATCCGAGTGACTCGTGTAATGCAGCGATCAGGCGCTGGCTCTCCTCTGCCGTCAGTTGCCGTGGTGCGGCGACCCTGAATTCGAGTGCATCGCGCGCAGTCTGTACAACCTGGAATTGCGTGACCGGCGCCAGTTCGCGCCAGACTGTCGATGCAAAACTCGGCCAGTATTGCCCGCCATCTGGCCGCAGGAACATATTGCGCTGGCGGCCGACAATCCGCTTCAGCACCGGTAGTCCACGCCCACAGGAACAGGGCTCGCCAACTTCAGCGAAATCACCGCTCGCGTAACGCAGCAACGGCATCGCGAAATTGTGCAGCGTCGAAACCACAACCTGACCAACCTCCCCGGGTCGGCAAGGCTGACCGCCGCCATCCAGCACTTCCAGAATCACGCCCTCGGATTGCACGTGATAACTCTCGCAAGCCGGACACTGCAGTGCCAGATACCCCAGTTCCTCCGAACTGTAGCTGTCGACGACTTCGACGCCCCAGGCCTTGCGCACCGCGGCCCGCGTCTCCGGACGCAGCGATTCGGCATAGGTGCGCACCTGCTTCAGTCGCGGCAAACGCAATCCGGTCTCAATACTGCGTCGAGCCAATGCCAATACGTTGGTGGCCAGCGACAACAGGTATTCCGGATTTTCTTCAGCGAGCCAGCGCAATTGCTCGTCCAGATCGCCGGTCACGCCATGGACCAACGAGGGGCCGGTGACATAGGGCGACGTTGCCAGTCCCCAGTTCGGGAATTTGACCGCATTGGTCTTGCTGCGGATCGCCGCCAGCTTGCCGCCCAGATCGCGTCCGTGCCACAGATGATCGCGCAGCAGAAAGGCATACCACATCAACTGCGACCACGCGGTACCGCGAGTCACCAGCGGACTGCCGGTGGACCCTGACGATTCGGTGGTGACAATCGCGCCGTGCGCTGGCGGCGGCGTCTCGCTGTGCATCGCCGAACCCGCCTGCTGAACATCGTGACGAGTACTGAGCGGCAGTTCGCGAAATTGCGCCCAGCCTGAAATTCCAGCGGACCAAGGCGCAAATCGCTGACGGTAAAAAGGCACAGTCGCGACAGCATGCCGGTACACCTGAATAAACTGCTGCATCTGCAAATCAAGAATTTTCTGCAGCGGCCACCATTGCGACTGCTCCAGCTGGTATTGAAGCGCAAGAATGCGCGCAGAATTGTCGTCAGACAGCGCAGGCCACACCACACCCGCACAACTGGACCGCGGTATCTGCAGTGAACCGTTCAAGTCACGATCTCGGAGCGGAAATCTTCGTACTTGCCGCTGGGCAGCAGCGGGATTTCGGCGCGATAGGAAAAGGTCAGGTTGAATGGATGACCGAGGTTTTTCAGGATCAACGCGCGCAAGGTGTCTTCCTCATCGGTCGCCAGTGCCCGCGCCACCACCAATGCAACTTCAATTTCGCTCAGGCTTTTCTGCACCACCTGGAACTGCAGCACCGGCGCAATCGCACCGAACTGCGCCTCGCCGAAACGCGGATGGCGCTGACTGCCGTCGGGCAGGCGCAGCATGTTGCGCACGCGACCGAGGATACGGCGGATTACAGGAAGACCGCGACCGCAGTCGCAGGGTTCGCCGGCCTCCGCGAAATCACCGATCTCGTAACGGATCAGCGGCATCGCAAAGTTGTGCAGCGTGGTGATGACCACCCGCCCCTTCTCGCCGGCAACGCAGGGTTTGCCCACCGCATTGAGCAATTCGAAATAGATGCTTTCGGACTGCACGTGATAATGCTCATGCTGCGGGCATTGCAAGGCGAGATAACCCGCTTCACGACAGGAATACATGTCCGTCAGCGATACATCCCAGGCGACACGGATTTCGGAACGTGCGTCGGGGTGCAAAGCTTCACCATAAGTTCGCACCTCGCGCAGATTCGAAGGCCGCAGGTCATGCACACGGCAATACTTCGCCAGCGCCTGCAGGTTGGAGGCGACGCTGATCAGGTAATGCGGATTTTCCTGCATCAGCCACTGCGCCTGTTCGGCGATCGGGCGCTCGGTGTTGCACATCACCGCCGGACCGGTGCGAAACGCCGAATCCGTCGAGTCGCCCCAGCCCATCCCCGATCCCGGCGCCACGCGTGAACGGATCGCCGCCAGTTTTGCGCTGAAGTCACGGTTGTGCCACAGGTGATCACGCAGCGTGAAGGCGTGCCAGAACGCCTCAGTCAGTTCGGTGCCGACAAAACTGATCGGGCGTCCGGTTGATCCGGAGGTCTGCCCTTCCTTGGCCGCACCGTGATCGGGCGGACAGGCGCTGGACACCATGGATTTGAAATGCGACTGGATGTCGGCGCGGCGCAACAGCGGGATGCTCGCAAACGTGCGCGCGTTCAACGGACCGTCCAATGCCAGGCCGGACAGGCGCTCACGATAAAACGGCACGGTGTCGCGGGCATGGCGCAACAACAAAGCGAGTTGCGCAAATTGCGCCTCGCGCAGCTTCGGCAGCGGCCAGCGTTCACTTTGCGAAAACTGGAACTGCATCGCCAGCATGCGCTGGCCGGTGATCCCCGGCAGCGCCGGCCAAAGCACTCCGGGGAGCTGGCTGGCGGGAACGGCGCGATAAGCCAGCGGCTGCATGTTAAGCGTGCGGGTGGATACTTAAATTATTTATTAAAAACAATTACTTATACATCTTCCTTGCGCACACAATCAACAAAGTATCGCAGCGTGCCGCCACTGTCATCAGACACCAGGCCGTGAATGTCGGTTTCGAAACCCGGGAACTGCTGGTTGAACATGCGAGCGAACTGCAAGTAGCGCACGATCGTGCTGTTGAAACGCTCGCCAGGAATCAGCAGCGGAATACCCGGCGGATAAGGCGTCAAGAGCACGCTGGTCACGCGGCCTTCCAGATTGTCATCTATGTCGACGCGTTCGATCTCGCGGTGTGCCATGCGCGCCCACGCTTCGCCCGGCGGCATCGCCGGCTGCATGTCCGACAGATACATTTCCGTGGTCAGCCGCGCCACGTCATTCGCTTTGTAAACACCATGAATCTGGTCGCAAAGATCTTTCAAGCCGATCTTTTCGTAACGCGGGTGTTTGGTCAGGAACTCGGGCAGCACGCGCCACAACGGACGGTTGTTGTCATAGTCATCCTTGAACTGCTGCAGCTCGGTGACCATCGTGTTCCAGCGGCCCTTGGTAATGCCGATGGTGAACATGATGAAGAACGAATACAGACCGGTCTTCTCGACAATGATGCCGTGTTCGGCGAGATACTTGGTCACCACCGCCGCAGGGATGCCGCTCTTGGCGAACTTCCCGGTGACATCGAGGCCAGGAGTAATCACCGTGGCCTTGATCGGATCAAGCATGTTGAAGCCCGGCGCGAGATTGCCGAATCCGTGCCAGCGCTCCGAAGGTCGCAGCATCCAGTCATCGCGGTTGCCGACGCCTTCATCGGACAGCCGTTCCGGCCCCCAGACCTTGAACCACCAGTCCTTGCCGAACTCGGCGTCAACCTTGCGCATCGCGCGACGGAAATCCAGCGCCTCCATGATTGACTCTTCGACCAGCGCAGTGCCGCCCGGCGCTTCCATCATCGCCGCCGCAACATCGCAGGACGCGATGATTGCGTACTGCGGCGAGGTCGAGGTGTGCATCAGATAGGCTTCATTGAAGGTGTCGTAGTCGAGTTTGCGCGTCTCGCTGTCCTGAACCAGGATCTGTGAGGCCTGCGACAGGCCGGCAAGCAGTTTGTGCGTCGACTGCGTGGAAAACACCACTGACTCCTTGGAACGCGGCCGTCCCTGCCCGATGGCGTGCATGCCGTGATAGAACTTGTGGAAAGTCGCGTGCGGCAGCCAGGCCTCGTCGAAATGGAGCGTGTCGATCTTGCCGTCGAGCATTTCCTTGATGGTGTCGACGTTATAGAGAATGCCGTCGTAGGTGCTCTGGGTGATGGTCAGGATGCGCGGCTTGGATTTCGAAAGCGATTTCGCCGCGAAGGGATTCGCCTTGATTTTTTTCTCGATGTTTTCCCAGCGGAATTCTTCCAGCGGGATCGGCCCGATGATGCCGAAATGGTTGCGCGTCGGCGTCAGGAACACCGGCACCGCACCGGTCATCGTGATCGCATGCAGGATCGACTTGTGGCAGTTGCGGTCAACGATCACCACATCACCGGGCGCCACCGTCGAATGCCACACCATTTTGTTCGAAGTCGAGGTGCCGTTGGTGACAAAGAACAGGTGATCGCAATTGAAAATGCGCGCCGCATTGCGCTCCGAGGCCGCGACCGGACCCGAGTGGTCAAGCAGCTGACCGAGTTCATCCACCGCATTGCACACATCGGCGCGCAGCAGGTTCTCACCGAAAAACTGGTGGAACATCTGCCCCACCGGGCTTTTCAGGAAGGCAACGCCACCGGAATGCCCCGGGCAGTGCCAGGAGTAGGAACCGTCCTGTGCGTAATGTGTCAGCGCCCGGAAAAACGGCGGCGCCAGGCTGTCGAGGTAAGCCTTGGATTCGCGCACGATGTAGCGCGCAACGAATTCCGGTGTGTCTTCGAACATGTGGATGAAGCCGTGCAGTTCGCGCAGCACGTCGTTCGGAATATGCCGCGAGGTATGGGTTTCTCCGTAGAGAAAGATCGGGATGTCAGCGTTGCGGAAACGGATCGCCTTGACGAAGGTGCGCAGCTCGCTGATGGTCGATTCCAGTTCCGCCGGAGAAAAATCATCGTCATCGACCGACAGGATAAAGGCCGAGGCGCGCGACTGCTGCTGCGCAAACGAAGACAAGTCGCCGTAACTGGTGACGCCCAGCACTTCAAGACCCTCGTCCTCAAGCGCCTTGACCATCGCGCGGATGCCGAGTCCGCTCGCATTTTCCGAACGGAAATCTTCGTCAATGATGATGACAGGAAAACGGAAGCGCATGATGCCTCTGCATGAAAAAGTGGAAAGAAGGTATTACCGGAACCGGGGCAGTGCGCGCAAAACAGACGCGCACATGTCGGACAAAGCGAACACGATACTGCGCCGCGCCCTCACAGGCGGCTTCGCGCCAGACCGGCGCATGAGGCAGTAATCGCGGAATTCAGCACGCCGCTATCTTAGCGCTGAATCCCGCAGATTCGAAAGGGTTTCTCTGCGGAAAGATTACGTATTTTTGACAACGATCTTGGGGAACGCAGCCGAGTGATCCTGCTGCTTGTCGGCAATTTTCACGGCGACGCGGCGGGCGATCTGGCGATAGATCTCGGAAATCCGGCCATCGGGATCGCTGACCAGGGTCGGCTTGCCCGAGTCAGCATGCTGGCGGATGTTGATGTCCAGGGGCAGCGAACCGAGCATCTCCACGTTGTAGTCGGTACCCATGCGGTTGCCGCCGCCCTCGCCGAAAATATGCTCCTCATGACCGCACTTCGAGCAGATGTGCAGCGACATGTTCTCGACAATGCCGAGGATGGGAATGCCCACCTTCTCGAACATCTTCAGGCCCTTGCGAGCATCGATCAGCGCAATGTCTTGCGGCGTGGTGACAATCACCGCGCCGGTGACCGGCACGCGCTGCGCCAGCGTCAGCTGGATGTCGCCGGTGCCCGGCGGCAGGTCGACAACGAGGTAATCCACGTCATGCCATTTGGTTTCATTGAGCAACTGCTCCAGCGCCTGGGTCACCATCGGGCCACGCCATACCATCGGCGTTTCGGTGTCGATCAGGAAACCGATCGACATCGCCTGCAAGCCGTGGCCTTCCATCGGTTCCAGCGACTTGCCGTCCTTGGACTCCGGCCGACCGGAAATGCCCAGCATCATCGGTTGCGACGGTCCGTAGATGTCTGCATCAAGCACGCCCACCGTGGCGCCTTCGGCGGCCAGCGCCAGCGCGAGGTTCACGGCGGTGGTGCTTTTGCCGACGCCGCCCTTGCCGGAAGCCACGGCGATGATGTTCTTGATCCCGGGAACCAGCTTCACACCGCGCTGCACCGCGTGCGACACAATCTTCATCGTCACGTTGACGTTCACATTGCCCACGCCGGGCAAGGACTTCAGCTTGGCGAAAATCTCTTTGCGGATCGGTTCGAGCTGGCTTTTCGCCGGATAGCCCAGCAGGACATCGACGGACACATTGTTGCCGTCGATCTTGATGTTCTTCGCCGACTTGCTGGTGACATAGTCGGTTTTGGTGTTGGGGTCGACGAGCTGCTTCAGCGCGCTCTGTACATCCTGCTCGGTGATGGCCATGTTTCGGGTTCCATTCGGATTGCTTTGGTGAGGCGCGATTGTATCGGCATACCCCTCCCCGACCAACCACAACCCCATGTCGGAAAAGGTAATTTCGTCCAAGACAGGCGTTTACACAGGCGCGTGACGAATGCCACGGCTAAGCCTTAATAGTTTATTGTTATAATTCAATCCTTTAGCTCATTCGTAGCGTTCTTTCACCCGACCTTCACCCGACTGCATCCATGCCTCAACGCCGCATCCTCGTCACCTCCGCGCTGCCCTATGCCAATGGCGCCATTCATCTGGGCCATCTGGTCGAGTACATCCAGACCGATATCTGGGTGCGTTTTCAGCGCATGCAGGGCCACGAGGTGCATTACGTCGGTGCCGACGATACCCACGGCACGCCGGTGATGCTGCGCGCCGAATCCGAAGGCCTGACGCCGGAGCAGTTGATCGACCGCGTATGGAAGGAACACGACCGTGACTTCAAAAACTTCTCGGTTGGCTTCGACAATTATTATTCGACGCACTCCCCGGAAAACCGCGCGCTATGCGAGGAAATCTACGGCAAGCTTGAACTAAGAGGCCTGATCACCAAACGCCCGGTCGAACAGTTCTACGACCCGGTCAAGGCGATGTTCCTGCCCGACCGCTTCATCAAGGGCGAGTGCCCGAAATGCGGCGCCAAGGACCAGTACGGCGACTCCTGCGAAGTCTGTGGCGCCACCTACAGCCCGACCGAGCTGAAAAACCCCTACTCGACAGTCTCCGGCGCGGAACCCGTGCGCAAGTCATCCGAGCACCATTTCTTCAAGCTGTCTCATGAAAGCTGCGAGAAATTCCTGCGTGAGTTCACGCAAAAGTCCAGCGCGCTGCAGCCCGAAGCCGCCAACAAGATGAAGGAATGGCTGGGCGAAGCCGGCGAAGGCAAACTCTCCGACTGGGACATCTCGCGCGACGCGCCTTACTTCGGTTTCCCGATTCCCGGCACGGATGAGAAAAAGTTCTTTTACGTCTGGTTGGATGCGCCGGTAGGCTACTTCGCGAGCTTTCTCAACTACGTCAAAAAACAGCAGGCCGCCGGCAAGACCATCAATGCCGATGCCTTCCTGCGTCCGGGCAGCAACACCGAAATGGTGCACTTCATCGGCAAGGACATCCTCTACTTCCACGCCCTGTTCTGGCCGGCGATGCTGGAACACGCAGACTTCCGCACGCCGACCAAGGTCTATGCCCACGGCTTCCTGACGGTCAATGGCGAGAAGATGTCCAAGTCGCGCGGCACCTTCATCACCGCGAACAGTTACATTGAGCAGGGGCTGAATCCGGAATGGCTGCGGTATTACTATGCGGCCAAGCTGAATGCGACCATGGAAGACATCGACATGAATCTCAATGATTTCGTGGCGCGGGTGAACAGCGACCTAGTCGGCAAGTACGTAAATATCGCCAGCAGATGCGCCGGGTTTCTAGAGAAAAATTTCGCGGGCGCGCTAACCTCATTGCCTTACGATGATTTTACGGACTTCAATTTAAGGACTGGCGACACTTTTGATTGGGAGCCTCGGCAGCTACCACTGTTACGAGAATACGGTATTGCTTTTTCTCAAATCATCCAAACCGCTTACGAAGAACGCGAATTTGGTCGAGCATTGCGCTTCACTATGCAAATTGCGGATGAAGCCAATAAATTTATTGACGAATGGAAACCTTGGGAACTCGCAAAAGATCCCACCCGCAAAGAAGCATTGCAATGGGTATGCTCTGTGGGCATCCAGATTTTTCGCTTACTCACTCTGTATTTAAAACCAACACTTCCGACTCTCGCAGCAAAAGTAGAAGTCTTCCTGCGCATACCGCCTCTCACATGGAATGACGCTCAAAAGCTACTTCCCGCTGGTCATAAAATTGATTCATATCAACATCTAACAACTCGAATCGATCCCAAACAAATCGCCGCACTGACCGAAGCCAACAAGGAAAGCCTCAAACCCGCCACACCCGCGCCGCATTCGCAGCAGCGCCATGCCCAGCACCAGGAGAACGCCGTGGAAGCCGCAACCGCCCAACCGACCCATATCTCGATCGACGATTTCTCGAAAATCGACCTGCGCATCGCGCGCATCGCCAACGCCGAACATGTCGAAGGCGCCGACAAGCTGCTGAAGCTGACGCTGGACGTCGGCGAACTCGGCAGCAAACAGGTCTTCGCCGGCATCAAGTCGGCCTATGACCCGGCGACGCTGGTCGGCCGGCTGACGGTGGTGGTTGCCAACCTCGCGCCGCGCAAAATGAAGTTCGGCATGTCCGAAGGCATGGTGCTGGCCGCCAGCGGCGAGGCCCCGGGACTGTTCATCCTGTCTCCCGACTCCGGCGCCCAGCCGGGCATGCGCGTCAAGTAAACGGAACCGGCGCAGCACTGCAGCCATGAACAGCAGCGGCACCCGCAACTTCATCTGCACTGTCGTCTTCATCGACATCGTCGGATTTTCGAAGAAGTCGGTCGCCGATCAGTTGCACATCAAGCAGCAGCTGAACCAGTTGCTGGCTAGCGCACTGGAACCGGTGCCGCCCAAAGACCGCATCATCCTCGACACCGGCGATGGCGCCGCGGTCAGTTTCCTCGGCGATCCCGAGGACGGCCTGTTCCTGGGCCTGGCGCTGCGCGACGCACTGGCCGCTGACGATAACACGCTGCAGCTGCGCACCGGCATCAACCTCGGCCCCGTGCGCCTGGTCAAGGACATCAACAACCAGCCCAACATCATCGGCGACGGCATCAACGTCGCGCAGCGGGTGATGGACTTCGCAGCACCGAATCAGGTGCTGTCTTCGCGCTCCTACTACGAAGTCATATCCTCGCTTTCCACCGAACATTCAAAACTCTTTACCTTCGAGGGTTCACGCACCGACAAACACGTGCGTGAACACGAAGTCTATGCACTGGGCAAAGCGCCGGCGCCGCAGCGCGCGCCAAGGAAGAAGACGGCTCACGCCGCGGCCTTCGAAAAACTCGGCAACACCGCATCAACCGCACGCACCGGCCTGATGCGTCGTCCGTTGTTGACCACCGTACTGACGGTAATCCTTATTCTGTCGACGGCAGTACTGATCCGCACCACGTTCCGCAATGCTTCTGATGTTGAAGAACCGCCCACCGTGACGCAGGAATCCGGCCCCTTGCCTGCGGCGCCCGAGCCGGAGCGGGCCACCGCAGCGGAAACGGAAGTCAAAGCACCAACCAAGGCCCCGAAAGCCGGGGCAAAGACCGAAACCGCACCCAAAGCGAAGACGGCAAAAAAAGCGGAATCCGTCACGACAACGAGTGAAGCCGCCGCAGGCAGCGACACGGGGCAGGTCAGGCTGAATGTGCTGCCTTGGGGAGAGGTCTATGTGAACGACCGCAAGTTCGGCGTGGCTCCGCCCTTGCGAGATATCGCGCTGAAGCCCGGAACCCACCGCATCGAGATCCGCAATCCGGGCTTTGCCTCTTACGTGCAGTTCATTGATATCGAGGCCGGCGAAGAGATTAGAATCCGTCATCGCTTCCGTTGAAATCCCGTTGAGAACCGACATGCGCCCATTCGCCATCGCCCTGCTGTTGCTGCTGCCCCTGCTGACCGGCTGCGAAGCCGTGAAAAAAAGCGTGAATGACATTTCCGACTCATTGGATTTCGACAAGTCGCGCGCGAAGAGCCAGGAATCGGCGCTGCCAACAGCCGAACAGCGGCTGAAGTCGGGTATTGCCCAGTATGAGGAAGGCAATTACAACCTGGCGCAGCGCACGCTGCAGGGCGCACTCGCCGAGGGTCTCGCGTCGCGCACCGACCAGGCACGCGCCTACAAACACCTTGCATTCATCTATTGCGTGACCGATCGCGCTGCGCAATGCCGGCAGGAATTCAGCAACGCGATTGCCGCCGACCCCAAGTTCAACCTCACGCCTGCCGAGGCCGGACATCCGACCTGGGGGCCGGTATTCCGCAGCGTGCGCGGCCGCTGAGATCCCTGTCGCGATGACCCAGCCCGCACAACTCGGCCGCTACGATGTCATCGCCGAGATCGGTCGCGGTGCCATGGGCGTGGTCTACCGCGCGGTCGACCCGATGCTGGAGCGTACGGTGGCGATCAAGACCATCAACATGGCGCTGGATCCGGGCGAGATGGAGCACTATGAAAAGCGCTTCACCATCGAAGCGCGCGCCGCCGGCGGGCTGAACCATCCCAACATCGTCATCATCTACGACATCGGCCGCAGCGGCGACCTCGCCTATATGGCGATGGAATATCTCGAAGGCCGCGAACTGAAGGAACTGATCGCCGCCAACGAAGTGACTCCGGATCGTGCACTGGAGATCATCGCGCTGGTTGCAGACGGTCTTGCCTATGCGCACGCCAATGACGTCGTGCACCGCGACGTCAAGCCGGCGAACATCATGATCCTCAAGGACGGCAGGGTCAAAATCACCGACTTCGGCATCGCGCGCATGCGCACCGCCGACGTACGCACCCAGACCGGCGTCGTCCTCGGTTCGCCGCGTTATCTGTCGCCGGAACAAGTGCTGGGCAAACGCTGCGATGCGCGAGCCGATACTTTCTCCCTCGGGGTCCTCCTTTATGAAATGCTCACCGGGCAGGCGCCGTTCAACGGCATCGATGTCAATTCGCTGATGTTCCAGATCGTCAATTTCACTCCACCACCGCCGAGCAGCATCAACCCGGCGCTGCCACCCGTACTGGATCTGATCATCGCCAAGGCGCTGGCCAAAACCGCCGATGATCGATATGCCGACATCGCAGAATTTGCCGCTGATTTGCGTGCCTGCCGCCAGCAGGGCAGCGTCTCGTCGCATGCAGCGACATCTGCTGTCACACCGCGAATGACCGCAGATCCGGTCGTCCCACTGGCTGATACCCTGCCCTCGTCACGCGCGGATGACCGCAGCACAGCAACATTGCCCGATACATTGCCCGCGCGCGGTCTGGCGAAAGATTTCG
>CAMAYE010000048.1 GCA_945862135.1 Bordetella parapertussis | reverse complement strand
CCTTCGAAAACCGGAATGCCTGCGTTCGCGGCACGGTTCAGCAGTGCCGATGGTGTACGTGCGCCGCCAACAGCCAGAAAACGCAAAGTATCTGAGGGGGAAATCCCGCTCTCGACCGCGGCGACCAGCGCGAGCAGCATTTGCGGAATCAATATGGCCGTTGTGGCGCGCGTGCGCTTGAGCATTCCGGCCAACTCTTCGCCATAGTTAGCAGCAGTGGTCGAGGCATCGGTATCCTGGCGTCCGGCCGAGGGAATGATGCAGGCGCCGGAGTAAAGGGGGGCATAAATGCCGCCGATGTTTTCGAGCAGGGTCGCCAGTGGCAGCAGGCACACGTGGCGATCGGCTGGCGTCATTCGGGTTGCTGCAGCCAGTGCGCGGGCCACGCTTTCCATCACCTGTGCCGACAGGCACACGCCTTTTGGGGTGCCTGTGGTGCCGGAGGTGTAGGTTACCTTGGCAGTGCCTGGCGGCAGGCTCGCCGGAGGCAGGTTTAATCTGAACCGTGCAACTGTGGTTCCGCCCAGATTGATGTCATTGGTTCGCGCTGCGCGGATTGATTGCTGCTGTAACAGGGCTTCGTAATTATCCGGGCTGTCGGTCAGCAGCCAGGCGGCTCCGGCATTGCGCAGGGCATGGCCCTGTTGTGCGGGCGTGAAGAACGGCGGCAAGGGCAGGCAGGTTTTTCCTGCTGCGAGCAAGGCGAGATCACCGACCACCCAGGGCAAGCCGTTTTCAAGGCCGAGTGCCACGACCGTGAGATCGGTGTCATCCAGCTGCGCCGAGGCGGACAGCACTGCAGCATGCAGTGCCGCGTAATCCATGGCCTGACTGCCGCCCTGTATCGCACATTGCGAGGGGCTTGAGAGGGCATGTTCGGCGAGGGCTGAGATGACCGATTGCATCAGGTCTTGATCAGCGCTTTGAAAGCGGATTCGACATTCACCGCAGAGACCTGTGGTTGCTGATCGTAATAAGTACCCCATGTCGCGCGCATATCCGCCGAAATTCTTTTCGGATCTGCCGGCGCGAGGATCAGCAGCGGAATGCCCAAGCGGCGGAAGTTGTTAAGCAACGCAGGTACTGCGCTGAACAGTGCCCACTGCATTCCGGCATTGCGCATGTGCATGGTCAGCCAATAGACCAGATGGCGTGCATATCCCGGACGAGCGATGGAAAGATTGCCGACTTCCATCATTGTGTGGCGACTGGTTGCCGTGCCGGTCTTCATGCCCAGTACCTCTTCGGCCGGATGCTCAAGGTATTGCTCCAGGAACATCTGTCCGGTTGCGGCAAGGCGCAACCCGCAGGCTGCTGCCAAGGTGGCATCGTCGTAGAGACCCATCAGGTCGGGCATGAATTCAGAAATTTTTGCGCCGTAGGCTTTCTTGAACTGTGTGGCGACAAAATGCTCGACGCTGCTGCGCCCCATCTCTGTTACAGGGCCAAAATGCCATCGGCTGTGGGCGGCGGTATTCGCCCTGTTGGGGTCGTACGGATTTCCGGTGGTGCCGTTTGTTCGACCAGCAAGGTTGATTATGCCGATGACAGATCGACTGCCGTGGATGTCGGGGGCCGGCAGTCTGGCGATCCGGTCTTTTTGCGCGGCAGTAAGCGAATGAGTGATGAATGGTTGTTGCATGCCCGCATGTTAGGCGGGGTGCTGTCAGGAAGTTGTGTACACCGTGTGAATAATTTGTGAAGAAACGGCGGTTAGGTGCGATTCAGGCAAGCTTGAGGCGGAAAATTGAGCCCTGCGACGGCGTACTTTCGGCTTCGATTTGCCAGCCGTGGAGTTCACAGATGCGTTTGACAATCGACAAGCCCAGTCCGAAACCATCGCCATGGTTTCCTCCTCGCTTGAATCGCCCGAAAATATGCGGCAGTTGATCGGCGGCGATGCCGATGCCGGAGTCGGTTACGACGAGGCTCTTGCCGTCCAGGCTGACATTGATATGACCGCGCTCGGTGTACATGGCGGCATTACGCAGCAGGTTGGTAATGACAATGTCGAGGGCCTGGCGATTTAGCCTGAATGTTGCATCGGCTGGGACATGATTCTGGAATGTGACTGGTTTTGCGGCGATTTCCGCCATCAGCGGGAGCATCGCATTGTTGATGCATTCGGCGATGGTCACAGTATCTGTGGTGTCCGGGGATTTTGCCCTGGCCAGAAGCAGCAACATCTCGATCTGCTCGGTCATGCGAAGTGCGGCTTTGGCAATGCTATCAATGCGGGTCCTGGCTTTCTCCGGCAAACCCGGATCCATTTCCAGTAATTCGCAGCTGGTACGGATGGCAGTCAGCGGTGTTCGCAGTTCATGGCTTGCATTCCCCGTGAATTCCTGTTCCTGCACGATCAGCGAGTGAATACGTGCCTGGTACTGTTCCAAAGCCCCGGCAAGAGTGGCTATTTCAGGGGCCTGCCCGGGTTCGACAAGTGGGGCACGCGGCGTCTCCGGGTTCATGACCGCGACACGTGCCGAGAGTTCGGAAATCTGCCGGGTAATCAGGCCGGCGACCCAATAGCCAACCGCCGTGGCGACGACAATCACTGTCGCCAGTGCAAACCAGAGCAGGCGCCTGAACTGCAGTTCACGGGTTTCGTGGGGTCCGGCGTCATAGGCGACGATGAATCGAGTGCCATCGACTTCACGCACGGCCACGTGCAGTTCCTCCGTATCCGTTCCGACTTCGTGGTGTCCGACAGGCAGTTGGCGTAATCTTTCGGGAACACGCGCCAGGTCCGTATTGTTCCGTACGACGTAATACTGCAGATTCGGCCCGGGATCACGGATGACAATATTCGGATTTTCGAGGTGATGTCGGATCAGGAACACGATTTCTTCACTGACGATCTGGTTCACCAGCGTATGTTCCAGTTCTTCGGATGCGGTGTGCAGCGTCAAACCCAGTGCGACAACGATGGAAATACAGGTCATGGCGACCGCCGTTGCGACGCGCACCCGCAGGGAAAGTGCTTTCATGAGTTCGTTGCGCGCAGCCGGTAGCCGATGCCATGCAACGTTTCGACGGGATCGTAGCCGCCGGCAGCTGTCAATGAACGACGCAGCGTATGCAGATGGCTGCGCAGGGTATCGCTGGTTTCCTGCGATTCACCCCAGACCAGACGTTCTATTTCATCACGGCTGATGACCCGGCCCGGTTCTCGAATCAGCAGTTCGAGGATGCGCAGGCATTTTGGCGGCAGCTTCACTTCCTTGCCGGCAAACCGAACGGACATTGTTTTGGGGTCAAGAGTCAGCGTTCCGGCCTCAAGCAAACGGGGTGAGATTCTTCCCATGCTGCGCCGGTTCATCGAGATCAGCCGCGCTTCCACTTCCTTCAGCGAAAAAGGCTTGACCAGATAGTCGTCCGCACCCCGTGAGAACCCCTCAAGTTTGTCATCAAGGGTGTCGCGTGCACTCAGTATCAGGATGGGAGTGTCAAGCTGCGCTTCTTCACGCAGTTTTCGAGCCAGCGTCAGGCCGTCCATTCCGGGCAATCCCAGATCCAGGACGATGGCGTCAAAGGTCTGGGATATCGCAAGATGCAGACCGGTCACGCCGTCGGCTGCTGCGTCAACGGCATGGCCGTGTGCCTCAAGGAAATCGTAAAGATTGGCCGCGATGGTCGCGTCGTCTTCAATGATCAGGATACGCAAGGAGTTACCGTGTTGTCATTCTTCGAGCGGACGCCAGCGCCCTTCGAAAAGACCTTCCATCGGTTGAAAGCGGATTTTGTAGGCCATCTTGCGGCTCTGCGCAATCCAGTAGCCGAGATAGAGGTAAGGGAGTTCGAGTTTACGGCAGAGTCCGATCTGCCACAGGATATTGTAGGTGCCATAGCTTGCACCGGGCACATCGGGGTCAAAGAAGGTATATACCGACGACAGCCCGTCCTGCAGCCGATCAACGATGCTGACCATGCGCAGTTCGCCGCTTTCACGGAATTCGACGAGTTGCGAATCGACGTTGCTTTGCAGCAGAAAGTGACGATACTGCTCCCGGCTGTCCTGATCCATGCCGCCGCCGGCATGCCGGCGCGACTGGTAGCGCAAATAAAGTGCGTAGTGTTCTGGGTGGTATTTCAGGTCAAGTTCCCGGGACTCGAGATTGTCGTGCCTTGCAGCGGCGCGACGCTGGGTGCGGCCAGGTTGGAAATCCTCGACGACGACGCGTACCGGTACGCAGGCCAGGCAGTGGTCGCAATGCGGGCGGTAAGTGAATGCGCCACTGCGCCGGAATCCCGCTCTGACAAGCTCGCTGTACACCGGCCCGTCAATCAGATGGCTGGGCGTGGCGACCTGTGAACGCGCCATCCGCTCCGGCAGGTAGCTGCAGGGGTACGGCGCGGTCGCATAGAACTGCAGGACCGAAAGCGGGAAGTCCGAAAGAAAGGTCACCGGCGTGTGCTCACTTGCTCACTTGAACAGGTTGTCCTCAAATTGCCAGGGAATGGCGTCTGAGGGGTAGTTTACCAACTCCGTCAGCTTCTGCGAAAACTCGGCGCGTGCTATTTCGCGGGCGCCGAACCGGGCCAGATGTGCCGTATTCATCTGGCAGTCGACCATCCCGAACTGCCAGCGCGCAAGCTGATGCATGAGATGTGCAAAAGCTATTTTCGATGCATCGTTGACGCGCGCGAACATGGATTCACCGAAAAAAGCGCGGCCGATGGCCATTCCGTAGAGTCCGCCGGCCAGTTTGCCGTCAATCCATGTTTCGACCGAATGCGCATAACCCAGCCGGTGCAGACGACAATAGGCATCGATCATGTCGCCACTGATCCATGTTCCGGCGCCATCGCTGCGCGGCATGGCGCAAGCATTCATCACTTCAGGGAATGCGCTATCGACGCGGATTTCGTAGTCATGACGGCGAAGGCGTTTGTTCAATGAGCGTGGCATACGGAATTCAATGGGGAAGAGAACCATGCGCGGATCAGGACTCCACCACAGCACCGGTTGATTGCCGCTGTACCAGGGGAAAATCCCGCGACGATAAGCGGCCAGGAGCCTTTCAGGCGAAAGCCCACCGCCAGCCGCGAGAAGTCCGTTGGGTTCTCGCAAGGCCTGCGCTACAGGTGGGAATTCTTCTCGTTCAGTCAGCCAAGGGATCACGCCTGTCATTTTAAAAGGACAACACTGTTACGTGCAGGGTATTTGATCTGCGTCAAATGGCGCGTACCGAGTGGTGCATACCATTGGTTCGCGTAAATCAATGACAAGGAGAAGTACATGAAACGTTGGATTTGGGTGCCAGTGGCACTGGTGATCGCGTTGGCAAGCGGTGTGGCAAGTGCCGCGCAGGGTGACTGGCTGGGGCGTGCGCGGATTATCAATATCAATCCGGATGCAAGTTCGTCAGCGCTGAATCTCGACGCGAGTACGGAAACTACCGTAGAGTTGGACTTTACGTATTTTGTGACCAACAACCTCGGCCTGGAACTGATTCTGGCGACTAAGAAGCATGATGTTACTGCTGGCGGCGTCCCTGTCGGTGATGTGACGCATTTGCCGCCGACACTGACCCTGCAGTATCACTTTGCACCGGACAGCCCGTCGTTCCGTCCGTATGTCGGTGCTGGTATTAACTACACGAAATTCTATGATGTCAATCTCGGAGGCGGCACGCTGACGGTTGACAGCAGCAGCTGGGGCGGCGCACTGCAGGTTGGCGCTGATTTCCCGATCAACAAGACTTTCTTCTTCAACGTGGACATCAAGAAGATCTGGATCGATACTGATGTGAAGGCTGTTGCGACAGGTGCTACCGCAGCAAACTTCAAAATCAATCCGGTGGTTATCGGTCTTGGTGTGGGGATGAAGTTCTGATGATGATGGTTGTTCCGGGATGACGGCATCTGCAGGCAAGCACCCCGCGGCTGAAAACGACGCGGGGTGTTTTCATTGTGGTCTGCCGTTGGAAGCAGCGGTATTTCCTGTCACCATTGATGGTGCTGAACATGGCACCTGTTGCCGCGGCTGTCAGGCCGTGGCGCAGACCATCGCTGACAACGGCCTTGGCGCGTATTACCGCAACCGCACGGCAGCACCGCCGTCGGGGCGCGGTATTGATCTGGTTCCTCCGGAACTGTCGGTGTACGACCTGCCCGAAGTGCAGCGCGGATTTGTAAGTTCCGATGCCGCCGATGCGGAACTGCGCGAGGCCGCATTGCTGATCGACGGGGTTACCTGTGCCGCCTGCGTATGGCTGATCGAGCAGCGTCTGTCGCGTCTGACCGGCGTACGCGAAGCAATGCTCAACTACTCTACCCGCCGTGCGCGCGTACGCTGGGATGCAACCAAAACCTCCCTGAGCAAAATTCTCGGTGCGGTTGCTGCGCTGGGTTACGAGGCCCACCCTTACGATCGGGCGCGTGCAGAAGAGCGGTTGCGTCGCGAGCGCAGTGTCCTGCTCTGGCGTTTGTTCATCGCCGGCTTCGGCATGATGCAGGTGATGATGTACGCGTTTCCGGTCTATATCGCCGAAGGCGCGATGACCGCGGACATTGAACAGTTGATGCGGATCGCCAGTCTGGTACTGACGCTGCCGGTGGCGCTGTGGTCGGCGATTCCGTTTTACGCTGGCGCCTGGCGTGACCTGCGGACAGGGCGTGCCGGCATGGATGTGCCGGTTTCGCTGGGCATCATCATCGCTTTTGTAGCGAGCCTTTGGGCAACATGGTCGGCATCCGGTCAGGTGTATTTCGATTCGGTATCGATGTTTGTTTTCCTGCTGCTGGGTGCGCGGTTCCTGGAAACGGAGGCGCGAACCCGCGCGATGCAGACTCAGGAGCAACTGGCGCGGATGACACCGACCACGGCAGAGCGCGTGACCGGCGATGCCGGCGCGACGACGGAGCGGATCGCCGCTGCATCGTTGCAAATCGGCGATCTCATCCGGGTGCGCCCTGGTGATGCCATACCGGCCGACGGTGTGGTTGTCGAAGGTGTGTCTGCGGCCGATGAGGCCCTGCTGACGGGGGAGTCGCGACCGGTGGCAAAACGTCCGGGCGACCTGTTGACCGGCGGCGCTGTCAATCTTGAAGGCGTGCTGACCATGCGCGTGACCCGTGTCGGTGAGGACACCGTGCTCGCCGGCATCGTGCGACTGATGGATCGTGCGCAATCCGACAAACCGCAGATCGCGCAGGCCGCTGACCGGGTAGCACAATGGTTTGTGGCCGTGTTGCTGGTGCTGACGGTCGCCGCATTTGCGGCATGGTGGTTTATTGATCCGTCGCGTGCGTTGTGGATTGCGGTGGCGATGCTGGTGGTGACCTGTCCGTGTGCGCTGTCGCTGGCCACGCCTGCAGCGCTGACCGCAGCGACTGGCGCAGCCTATCGATCGGGCGTGCTGATTACACGGGGATCTGCGCTGGAAACCCTGGCGCGAGCGACGCATTTCGTATTCGATAAAACAGGCACGCTGACCACCGGCCGCATGTCATTGACCGGCGTGACGCTGCTGTCGGACGACTCACGCGAACAGTGCCTCGCGTATGCCGCAGCACTGGAGGCATGGTCGGAACACCCGGTCGGGCGCGCACTTGCCCAGGCCGCTCAGGGCGCGCATCCGGTGGCGACTGCGGTGCAGACTTACGCCGGCGATGGTGTTGAAGGCAATGTCGGCGGACGCATGCTGCGCATCGGTCGCCCGCAATTCGTTGCGGCGCTGCATCGGCAGCCGGATCCGCGTGAAATCGATTACGCACCGGATGCCGTATCCGTAGTCGCCCTTGGTGATGCTAAGGGCTGGATTGCGCTGTTCATGCTGGATGACGTCGTGCGGCATGACGCGCAGGCGATGATCCGGGCGCTGGAAGAAGATGGCGTCCACATATCCCTGCTCTCCGGCGATCGTCCACAGCGCGCCCGCCATACCGCGGCCGAACTCGGCATTGCCGAATACCGCGGTGGCGCAACCCCGGCTGACAAGCTGGCCTATGTCCGTGAACTGCAGTCGCAGGGTGCCATAGTCGCGATGGTCGGCGACGGCGTCAACGATGCGCCGGTGCTGGCGCAGGCGCAGGTTTCGATTGCGCCGGGCGGCGGCACACCTCTGGCGCAAGTCAGTGCCGACATCATCCTGATGGGCGACCGGCTGGCGGCGATATCGGAAACCGTACGGGCTTCGCGGCACGCTTTGCGCGTCATCCGGCAGAACCTGGCATGGGCAGTCGCCTATAACGCCGTTGCATTGCCGCTGGCGATTGCGGGTCTGGTGACGCCGCTGGTTGCTGCGATCGGCATGTCTTCCAGTTCCCTTGTTGTAGTGCTGAACGCGTTGCGGCTGGCGCGGCGCGGGAAAAACGCTACTGACTGATCTTCGGCTGTCCTGCTGAACAGGTTGTGCAGCAAGATTATTGGTTTCAGCGCTGCGCAGCGATTAAGATAGCTGGCCAATGGATATCCTCTATCTGCTGATTCCCCTTTCGCTGGTGCTGGTGTTCGCGATCGGCGCCATTTTCTGGTGGGCGCTGCGCAGCGGCCAGTTCGAGGATATGGAAGGACCCGCCCATCGCATCCTGATGGATGACGACGACACGCCGCCATAGCATGAACCTTCCTGAATTTCTGGAATTTCTCAAGGGAAACCGAGCGTGACGGCTACGCTTCCCCAGTCGCGCCTCAGCAGCAAGTTGCTGTGGATGGCCATTGCATTTCTGGTGGTGGCGCTGACGGCTGTCGGATTTACGCTTTATGAATCCTGGAAACTCGAGGGCGGCGCTGCGGTCATCAACGACATGGGTAGCGAACGCATGCGGTCCTATCGCATTGCCTATCTGCTGGCCGAAAGCCTGCGCGATCCCGGATCCGATGCCGGCGCGCAGATGCGTGCTGAAATGCGCCGCTTTGAAGAGGTGCTGGCGGGGATGAAAGCGGGGGATCCGGTGCGGCCGTTGGTGCTGCCGCGCGATCCCGAGATTGTCGCGGAGCTTGATGCGGTGGAACGGCACTGGCAGGGCACCGTCAGGCCGATGCTGTCGGGGGGCGCGGACGGCCGGGTGTCGATGGCTGCATTGCGTGCGGAAGTCGAGTCGTTTGTCGTTCATATCGACCAGATCGTTCGTCTGATCGAGGCCCACAACGCGCGCAATATCGCGATCCTGCGTTATATGCAGTTCGGCCTGATTGCGCTGGCACTGGTCGGCACGGTGGCACTGATTTACATGATGTCGCTGCTGGTGGTGCGGCCGGTGGTCAGTCTGGCGGAAGGCATGCAGCGCATGACCGCGGGCGAGTTTGATGCACGGTTGCCGGTGGAAACCCGGGACGAGTTTGGTGATCTCGCCGAAGGCTTCAACCGCATGGCCAGCCGGTTGCAGGACGTCTATGCCACGCTGGAGGAGCGCGTCGCCGACAAGACCCGTGATCTGGGGGCGCGCAACCGTGAGTTGGCGGCGCTTTATGAAATGGCACGTTTGCTCAACGAACCTGCCGCCACCGAAGAGCTGTGCCGCCTATTCCTGCGCCGGCTGATGGTCCTTCACGGCGCTGTCGGCGGCGCGGTGCGGCTGATGGATGCCGAACGTCGTTTGCATCTTTATGCCCATGAAGGGCTGTCCGGCGAGTTCGCACAGAGTGAACGCTGCATCGACATGGGCGAGTGCCTGTGCGGTGTGGCTGCGCAACACAACCGCAGCGCTGTGGATCAACTGGATGATATCGCGCCTGAGGTGGCGGCGGATTGTCGCAAGGCGGGGTACCGCACGGTGGCCATATTGCCGATCCGTCTCAAGCGCGAGTTGCTGGGAATTTTCAATCTCTATTTCACCACGCCGCATCCGATCAGCCCTGACGATCGCCAGCTGCTTGAGACTCTGGGCCAGCATCTCGGCGTGGCCATCGAAAACCAGAGGCTGGTGACTCGCGACCGCGAACTGGCCGTGTTCGAGGAGCGCAGCCTGCTCGCGCGTGAACTGCATGATTCCATCGCCCAGTCGCTTGCGTTCCTGAACATTCAAGTGCAAATGCTCGAGGATTCGCTTCGGCGTGAAGCGCGCGGCGAAGTGGAGGAGGTGCTCGGCAGCATCCGTGAAGGCGTGCAGGAAAGTTACGATGATGTGCGCGAACTGCTGACGCATTTCCGCTCCCGCGTGAAGCATGAGGAGGACATCGGGGTGGCCTTGCGGCAAATGTTGACGCGCTTCGGTGCCCAGTCGGGACTGGCGACGGATTTCTCCGATGCCGGAACGGGTGTGCCGCTGCATGCCGAGAATCAGCTGCAGGTGCTGCATATCCTGCAGGAAGCGCTGTCGAACGTACGCAAGCATGCCGGCGCCACCCGCGTCGGTCTGGCGGTGCATCGCGACGCCACTTACCGGTTTACTGTCAGTGACGACGGGCGCGGATTCGATGTTGAGGCGGCGCCGGATACCGCCGAAGCGCACATCGGCCTGCGCATCATGCGCGAACGGGCGCAGCGCATCGGCGGACAAATCGAATTCCATTCAAGGCCAGGTGCCGGAACGCAGGTGACGCTGACGCTGCCTGCTGTCCAGTCTTCCGGTCACGACGGCGTACATGGACACGAGGTGCATGCGTGAGTAAAAGATTGCGGGTGTTACTGGTCGATGACCACAAGCTGTTTCGCAGCGGAGTGAAAGCACTGCTGGCGCGTCAGTCCGATATCGAGGTTGTTGGCGAGGCGGCGGACGGACTTGACGGGGTGCAACAAGCCCGGCAGTTGCGTCCGGATATCATCCTGCTCGACCTGCACATGCCGGGCGTCAGCGGTCGCGAGGCGGTGAAGACACTGTCCGAGGTGCTGCCGGATACACGAGTGCTGATGCTGACGGTGTCCGAGGACGCGGAGGATCTGCTGGAGACGCTGCATGCCGGTGCTGCCGGTTATCTTTTGAAAAACATCGACGCCGAATATTTTGTCGATGCCATCCGCCGTGCCGCAGCCGGCGACTCGGTGGTGTCGCCGGAGATGACCAGCAAACTGGTCGCCGGATTGAAGCGCAAGGCCGCGGCACCGCTACCGGATAAAGACCTGCTTAGTGTGCGCGAGCGCGAGATCCTCGCCGCGTTGGCCCGCGGCGCCAGCAACAAAGAACTCGCCCGCGAGTTTGAGCTGGCCGAGAGTACGGTGAAGATCCATGTGCAGAACATCCTGCGCAAGCTCAAGATGACTAGCCGAGTGCAGGCGGCGGTTTATGCCGTCGAACACGGAATTTCTAAAAACAACAATAAAAACAATTAGTTATAAGCATACCCCTGAAGCCACTGAGTGCCGTGCGTTGCTGTTGCTATCGCTGGAACCGATCATCGGTTCATTCCCTCGCGAAGTCGGCACTAGTTCGAAATAACTAGTCTCACTCCCGGCACTCGGTCGTTTGCAGTGCCCGCGTCCGCCGACAGCCGAATGGTGGCCGTGATGCAGTGCCGGTATTTTCGTTCCCAGATCTATAAGGGAGCGAATGATGGCATCGCAGCAATTCAAACAGTGGTCGGTGGTGACTGCGAGTACCACGGCATTCACGGTCTGTTTCATGGTGTGGATGATGTTCGCCGTCATCGGCATCCCCATCAAACAGAACCTCGGACTCAATGAAACGCAGTTCGGCGTTTTAGTGGCTTTGCCGGTGCTCACCGGCTCGCTGATCCGTCTGCCGCTGGGCATGTGGACTGACCGCTTCGGCGGGCGCATCGTGTTTTTCATCCTGATGCTGTCGACCATCGTGCCGATCTGGATGATTTCCCGCGCCACCGAATTCTGGCATTTCCTGGTCACCGGCCTGTTCGTCGGTATTGCCGGCGGATCTTTCACTGTCGGCATCGCGTATTGCGCGCGCTGGTTTCCGCGGCAGCGTCAGGGTTTTGCGATGGGCATCTTCGGCATGGGCAATACCGGTGCCGCAGTCACCAAACTGGTGGCGCCGACCATCGTGGTCACCTATGGCTGGGCGATGGTGCCTCAGGTTTATGCGGTCCTCATGACAGTGACCGCAATTCTGTTCTGGATTTTCACATTTACCGATGACGATCATGCCACCGGCGCCGCCACGGTCACGGTCCGGGAGCAACTGCAGGTACTGAAGGACCCGACGGTCTGGCGCTACAGCCAGTACTACTCCATCGTTTTTGGCGGTTATGTTGCGTTGTCGCTATGGATGACCAAGTACTACATTTCCGAGTACGGTTTTGATATCCAACTGGCGGCACTGCTGGCGGCGGGTTTCAGCATTCCGGGGGGTGTATTGCGCGCCATCGGCGGCTGGTTCTCGGACAAATACGGTGCGCATTTCATCACCTGGTGGGTGCTGTGGATATCGCTGGTCTGTCTGTTTTTCCTGTCCTATCCGCAGACCGAATTCACCATACTCACGGTATCAGGCCCCAAAACCTTTCATATCGGTCTGGGCCCGACGCTGTTCACCATCATCATGTTCACCATGGGTATCGCCTTCGCCATCGGCAAGGCGTCGGTGTTCAAGTACATCTCCGACGACTACCCACACAACATCGGTGTTGTTTCCGGCGTGGTCGGCCTTGCCGGCGGCATGGGCGGTTTCATCCTGCCCATCATGTTCGGCGCCCTCGTTGACCTGACGGGTGTGCGCTCCTCCGCTTTCATGCTGATGTTTGGCGTTGTCTGGGTATCGCTGATGTGGATGTACTTCACCGAAGTGCGTCCCCTTAATTTGGCAAAACCCAGCCGGCATCCCGAACCTACGCACTTGATCTGATACCGGACAGAAGCCAAAGCCGGCACCCGCGGAACACAAGAGAGACTGGAATCATCATGAACAACAAGACTCAACAGGGCTCTGCAGGAGGAGACCATGTCAATCGCAGTTCCCGCGATGTCGCTGAATGGAACGTCGAAGACGAGACATTCTGGAACTCGACCGGCAAGCGCATTGCCTATCGCAACCTCGCGATTTCGGTCCCCGCACTGCTCTGCGGCTTCGCGGTATGGGGCATGTGGGGCATCATTACCGTGCAGATGCTCAACCTGGGTTTTCCGTTCACCCAGGCTGAACTGTTCACGCTGACCGCGATAGCCGGCATTTCCGGCGCGACGATGCGCATTCCGGCCTCGTTCCTGATCCGCCTCGCCGGCGGACGCAATACCATTTTCCTGACGACCGCGATGCTGCTCGCCCCGGCAATCGGCACCGGCATCGTGCTGCAACACAAGGACTGGCCGCTATGGGCCTTCCAGTTGATGGCACTGTGGTCGGGCGTGGGCGGCGGCAATTTTGCCAGCTCGATGTCCAATATCAGCACCTTTTTCCCGAAGCGGTTGCAGGGTACGGCGCTGGGCATCAATGCCGGAATCGGCAATTTCGGTGTGACCACGATGCAGGTGGTGATTCCGCTGGTGATGACCGTGGGACTGTTCGGCGCTTTCGGCGGCGAACCGATGACGCTGATCAAGGACAGCGGTTGGATCATGGGGAAAATCACCGCTGGCACTGAAACCTGGATTCAGAACGCGGGATTTGCCTGGGTACTGTCGCTGGTACCGTTGTCCATCCTGTGCTGGTTGGGAATGAGCAACCTGAAGACGGTGTCGCCGAATACCAGCAACCCGCTCATCGCCTTCGCCAAGATTACCTATCTCTATACCCTCTCGTTCGTCCCGGCGATACTCGGCCTCTACCTGTATCTGCCGAAACCGACCGGCCTTGGCGTGATCAGCATGTGGGTGGCGATTCCGCTGGATGTGATCAGCGCGCTGCTGGTAATGCGCCTTGCCGCTTTCGGCGAGATGAAGGAGGGTATACGCAAGCAGTTCGCCATCTTCCGCGACAAGCACACCTGGTCGATGACGCTGCTCTACATTGTCACTTTCGGCTCGTTCATCGGCTTCTCGATGGCGCTGCCGCTGGCGATTACGGTGATCTTCGGCATCAGTCATGTGCCTGACGCGGCCGGCGTGCTCACGCACACCACCAAAAACCCGAATGCGCCCTCGGCCTTTACCTACGCGTGGATCGGGCCTTTTGTCGGCGCCGCGATCCGCCCGATCGGCGGCTGGATCTCCGACAAGCTGGGCGGATCAATCGTCACCCAGGTGATCTCGGTGGTCATGGTGATCACTTCGATTGCAGTGGGCTACGTGATGATGCTCGCTTACCAGTCGGTCACTCCGGAAAAGTATTTCTTTACGTTCCTCGCGCTGTTCCTGGTGCTGTTTGCGGCCTCGGGCATCGGCAACGGATCGACCTTTCGCACCATTGGCGTGATTTTCGACCGCCAGCAGGCTGGCCCTGTTCTCGGTTGGACTTCGGCGATCGCCGCCTACGGTGCCTTCGTCGCGCCGATCGTGATCGGCGAGCAGATCAAGGCCGGCACACCACAGTTGGCGATGTACGGCTTCGCCGCCTTTTACGCGTTGTGCCTGGTGCTGAACTGGTGGTTCTACCTGCGCAAGAACGCGTACGTCAAAAACCCCTGATCCACGGATGAAGCAGAAAAGCGGATGCGTAATGCGCGATGAATGCCGAACCTCTGACCCACTGGGAGCCCGAGAATCCCGACTTCTGGGCCCGGCAAGGGGCGCGTATCGCACGCCGCAACCTGTGGATCTCGGTGCTGGCGCTGATGCTGTCCTTCGCGGTGTGGATGGTGTGGAGCGTGGTGGTGGTCAATCTGCCGCATGTGGGGTTCCGCTTTTCCACCAACCAGCTGTTCTGGCTGGCGGCGCTACCCGCCCTGTGCGGTGCGACGCTGCGTATTTTCTACGCCTTCATGGTGCCGATGTTCGGCGGACGGGTGTGGACCACCTTGTCCACCGCGTCGCTGCTGATACCGGCGTTAGGCATCGGCTATGCGGTGCAGGACCCGCAGACCAGTTATCCGACGCTGTTGTTGCTGGCGTTACTGTGCGGGCTTGGGGGCGGCAACTTTGCCTCAAGTATGGCCAACATCAGCTTTTTCTTCCCGGTATCGCAGAAGGGTGTGGCGCTGGGGCTGAATGCCGGGCTGGGCAACCTGGGCGTATCGGTAGCGCAGTTCGTGGTGCCGCTGGTGATCGTCGGTGGCCTATTTGGCGCAATCAGCGGCGCACCGCAAGTGTGGAGCGGGTCTGGCGAAACCAAGGAGATCTGGCTGCAGAACGCCGGATTCGTCTGGGTGCCGGCCATTGCACTGGCTACTCTGGCAGCCTGGTTCGGAATGAACGACATACCCGGAGCCCGAGCGTCATTTGCCGAACAGGCCGTGATTTTCGTGCGCAAGCACAACTGGCTGATGTCATGGCTGTATCTCGGAACCTTCGGGTCTTTCATCGGTCATGCGGCGGGATTCCCGCTGTTGTTGCAGACGGCGTTTCCATCGGCCGAGGCCACGCAGTACGTCTTCATCGGACCGCTGGTTGGTGCACTGATGCGCCCGCTGGGTGGCTGGCTGGCCGACCGCATGGGTGGGGCGCGTGTCACCTTCTGGAATTTCCTGATCATGATGCTGGCGGTGGCGGCCGTGCTGATCAGTCTACCGTCAGCGGATTCCGGCGGAAGCCTGATTGGTTTTCTTGGAGCATTTCTGCTGCTGTTCTTCACCACGGGTATCGGCAACGGCTCCACGTTTCGCATGATCCCTATCATTTTCCTGACCGAGCGCATGCGTGCCGCCGAGGGCAAGGGAGCGCAGGTGAAGGAGCAGGCCGTCAGGGATGCGAACAAGGAAGCTGCGGCGGTACTCGGCTTCACATCGGCGATTGGCGCCTACGGCGGTTTTTTCATTCCCAAAAGTTACGGCACATCGATAGCAGTCACCGGCGGGCCGGAAGTCGCGCTCTATGTGTTCATGATTTTTTACTGCAGCTGCATCCTGATGACCTGGTGGTATTACTCGCGCAAAAACGCCGAGATGCCGTGCTGAGGGAAATGCGAAAGGGAGCAGCGCAAGTGCAGGGTAACCACGATTCAGCTCCAAGTTGTAGCGGTTCCAATTTTGACAATTCACGAATCACGAGGCGCACATGAGCCATTTTCTTGATCGACTGACTTATTTTTCACAACCGCGGGAATCATTCGCCGGGGGCCACGGTGTGACCAATGGCGAAGACCGGACCTGGGAAGATGCCTACCGCAACCGCTGGGCGCACGACAAGATCGTGCGTTCCACCCACGGCGTTAACTGCACCGGGTCGTGCTCGTGGAAAATCTACGTCAAAGGCGGCATCGTCACCTGGGAAACTCAGCAGACCGATTACCCGCGCACCCGCTGGGACATGCCCAATCATGAGCCGCGCGGCTGTTCGCGCGGCGCCAGCTACAGCTGGTACCTCTACAGCGCCAACCGGGTGAAGTATCCGCTGGTGCGCGGCCGGCTGCTGAAAAGCTGGCGTGCGGCGCGGCTGGATAAGTCCCCGGTCGAGGCCTGGGCGTCCATCGTCGAATCCGATGCCAAACGCCGCGACTACCAGAGCGTGCGCGGCCTTGGCGGCTTCGTGCGTTCGAGCTGGGACGAAATCAACGAGATCGTCGCGGCGGCCAATGTTTACACCATCAAAAAGCATGGCCCGGATCGGGTGATCGGATTTTCGCCGATTCCGGCGATGTCGATGGTGAGTTATGCCGCGGGCAGCCGCTACCTCAGTTTGATCGGCGGCGTGTGCATGAGCTTCTATGACTGGTACTGTGACCTGCCGCCGTCCAGCCCGCAGACCTGGGGCGAGCAGACGGACGTGCCGGAATCGGCGGATTGGTACAACTCCACGTACATCATCGCCTGGGGTTCCAACGTGCCGCAGACGCGCACGCCCGACGCGCATTTTTTCACGGAGGTTCGCTACAAGGGCGCCAAGACCGTCGCGGTCACGCCTGACTATTCCGAGGTGGCCAAACTCGCAGACATCTGGATGCACCCCAAACAGGGCACCGATGCCGCGGTGGCGATGGCCATGGGGCATGTGATTCTCAAGGAGTTTTATTTCGACAAGCGCAGTGAGTATTTCGACAACTATGCCCGTCGTTATACCGATCTGCCGATGCTGGTGATGCTGAAGGAGCACACCCTGCCGGGCGGCGACAAGATACTGGTGCCCGATCGCTACGTGCGGGCCTCGGATTTCGCCGACAAACTGGGCCAGGACAACAATCCCGACTGGAAGACCGTTGCGCTCGATCAGAGCGGCAAGGTGGTACTGCCCAACGGCGCCATTGGCTTCCGCTGGGGAGCCGATGGCCGCGCCGACGAGGGCCAGTGGAACCTCGAAGCCAAGGAGGCGCATCACGGCGGCGACGTCAAACTCAAGCTGTCGCTGCTCGAGGGTGAGCGCCCGGGCACGGATACCGCGAAAGTCGGCTTCCCGTATTTTGGGGGCATCGTCACCGAGCATTTCACCAACAGTGTGCAAAAAGGTGAAAACGGCGATGTGCTGGTGCGCACGGTGCCGGTGCAACGCGTCGCGATCGGTCAGGCCGGCGAACAGCGCGACGTGCTGGTCGCCACCGTGTTCGACCTGCAGGCCGCAAACTACGGTGTTGCGCGCGGTTTGCCGGGTGAACTCGCCGCAACCAGCTACGACGACGATACGCCGTACACGCCAGCGTGGCAGGAACGCATTACCGGCACCCCGCGCGAGCAGGTGATCAGCGTCGCCCGCCAGTTTGCCGAAAACGCCGACAAGACACACGGCAAGTCGATGGTGATCATCGGTGCCGCGATGAACCACTGGTATCACTGCGACATGAACTACCGCGGCATCATCAACATGCTGATGATGTGCGGTTGCGTCGGTCAAAGTGGCGGCGGCTGGGCGCATTATGTGGGCCAGGAAAAGCTGCGCCCGCAGACCGGCTGGACCGCAC
>CAMAYE010000047.1 GCA_945862135.1 Bordetella parapertussis | reverse complement strand
AGTCGCGCGATGCAATGGTGCCTGTGCCTGCAGGAGAGGCCACCAGCACCGGTTTGGGCACGACAAGCGCACTGCAATCGCCCAGCCCCATGCGCTGACCTGCCTCCACCCGCATGCGATCCAGGCGCTGGATCAACGCAACATCCGCATCCAATTCAACTTTTGATTCATGACCCGTGCGGCCCACTGCTTCAGCCGGCACGACCACCATCGGCACTGCGACGTCGATACACGTCACCTCAACGCCATCAATCAGCTCGGATTTGTGCCCGGTCGGGAACAACTTGCCGGTCTTGCTGCCCACCGAAGCCGCGAAATTCTGTCGCACCGGCGCAGCCGTCCCCGGGACGCCGTCGATGGACGCATCACCGTCATAGGTGATGCCGCCGTCCGGCGTCTGCAGAACGACCTCAATCACGCTATCAGTGTTGATGTTGTAAATGCGCGTCGTGGTCAGCGGATTCTTTGCCGGCACCAGTCCCATCTCCAGCGCAAAGGGCCCGACCGCGCTGAGCATATTGCCGCAGTTGGACGAGTAATCAACGATGTCCGATTCCGGATTGACCTGGATGAAAAGGTAATCGATATCCGCATCCGGCCGCGCAGACTTCGCCACCACGGCAATCTTGCTGGTCAGCGTTTCAGCGCCGCCGATACCGTCGACCTGACGCTTGTGCGGAGATCCCATCGCCGCCAGCATCACACGGTCGAGCACCTCCCGCGCCGCCGGCAGATGCCGGGCAAGGATCAGCGGCCCCTTCGAGGTTCCGCCGCGATACAGGTAAGCCGGGATGCGGGTGATCACTTCATCGAACCCATCTAGGCTTCAACACCCCCGCACGACTGCAGGCACTCACAGTTTGATGTTCGCGTGCTTGATCGCGCGCGCCCACTGGTCCACGTCATCCGCGACGAATTTGCCGAAAGACTGCGGCGTCGGGCTTGACTTGGGCTCCAGGCCTGCACCTGCGAGGCGTTTGCGCACATCGGCAAGCTGCGTCACCTTGCCGAGCTCGACATGCAGCTTATCGATCACAGCCTGCGGCGTACCGGTTGGCGCAAGAATGCCGTACCAGTTCGCGGCCACAAAATTCGGCACGCCCGCCTCTTTCATATTGGGCAGATCAGGGAACAGCGATGAACGCTCAGGACTGGCCACGGCCAGCGCCCGCACACGGTTGCCCTGCATCAGCGGAATGATCGGAGGTGCGGTCGAAAACATCAGGTCGATCTGGCCGCTGCCAAGATCGATGGCCGCAGGTCCGCTGCCTTTGTACGGGACATGCGTAATCTTGGTTGCAGTCTGCAGCTGGAACAATTCAAGCGCCAGATGCACGCTGCCACCGGTGCCCCCGGAACCGCCGGTCAGCGCACCCGGCTTGCTCTTTGCCATCGTGATCAGCTCCTTCATGTTCCTCGCCGGTACCGATGGATGCACCACACAGACAATCGGCGTCACTGCCACCAGCGAGATCGGCGCAAAATCCTTGACCGGGTGATAGCCCAGTTTGCTGTAGAGACTGATACCCGTCGAAAATCCTGTATCGGCCAGGAGCAATGTGTAGCCATCGGGATCAGTGCGCGCCGCTGCCGCCGTGCCGATATTGCCTGCAGCGCCGGCACGGTTATCGATGACGATCTGTTGACCCAGTGATTCGACCAGCTTCGCACTGATGATCCGGCCCGTCGTATCAGAGCCGCCGCCCGGCGCCCAGGGCACGACCATGCGGATCGGTTTCTCAGGATAACCGGCAGCCATTGCCGGCAGGCCCCCGATCAGAAAAAAGAGCCCCAGAAATCCCGACCCCAACAGATTGCGCATCATGACGTTCTCCCCGATATTAGTGAGCTGCATGTCCGAACCCGCGAAAAAATTATGACATAGAAAAAAACCTGCCCCATACTTATTCTCATCCCTTGCAAGATGCATACCCGGAAATATCCCGATGAACAACAATAATCCCGCAGAACGCCTCGCACAGGCACGCACCCTGTTTCCGGGGGTAAACGACAAGATTTATCTCGAAACCTCGGCACGTGGCCTGCTCCCGAAAGTGGCACTGGACGCCGCGATGCACTTTTATGAAGCGGCCTTACGCGGGGACGCCAAGGAAAGTGGCGCCGTTTATCTTGCCGCCGAGCGCGTCCGCGAAAAGTTCGCACGCCTGATCGGTGCCTCTGCAAACGAAGTCACCTACACGCGCAACGTCTCCGAAGGCCTGAACATGATTGTCGCGTCGCTGCCCTGGAAATCGGGTGACAACGCCATCGTCTGCCGCGACATCGAACATCCGAACGGCGTCTACTCGCTCTACAACATGCGCGACCGCCACGGCATCGAAGTCCGCATGGTCGATGCCACGCCGGACCTTGCGATGCCGGTGGACGAGATTGCCAAACGCATCGACGGTCGCACACGCCTGGTGATGATGTCATCGGTTACCTTCGCCACCGGCGCCCGCACCGAACTCGCACGCATGGGAAAAATCTGCCGCGAACGCAAGGTCACGCTGCTGGTCGATGGCGCGCAGTCGGTGGGTGCGCTGGAGCTTGATGTGCATGCCGCACAGGTTGATGCGCTCGCCGTCGGCGCCTCCAAGTATCTGTGCGGCCCGTATGGACTCGGCTTCCTGTTTGTACGCCGCGCCCTCGCCGAAAACCTCCGCCCGGCCTACCTCGGCCGCTTCAGCATCAACCTCGGCAACGCCCACGAAGGCGTTCAAGGCAGCGACCAGTACCAGCTGATGCCAGGCGCGCAACGATTTGATCTTGGTAGCGCCAACTACCCTGCATCCAACGCCATCGACGCCTCGCTCGACATCCTGCAATCGGTGGGTGTGCCGGTCATCGAAACCCAAGTCACCGCCCTTGCCAAACGTCTCGATGCGGGATTGCGCGACCTCGGCATCCCGCTGATCAGCGGCTCGGTAGACCTGCATCGTGCGCACATCGTGGTTGCCGGCTGGAAAAATCCGCCCTCCGAAGGTGCTGCGCTGATCGCCGACCTCTCGCGGCATTTCTCAAGCCGGCAGATGCGGGTTTCGGAACGACTCGGCCGACTGCGCTTCTCCTTCCACCTCTACAACACGCCCGACGAAGTCGATGACGTGCTTGCAGCAGTGAATCAATGGCCGCGGCTTGGTGATCTGGCCGCGCTGCGCACCTGAGCGACGCGCGCCGGTTTAACTATCCACAGGCTGCAATCCGCTGGCGATGATGGCCGGGTGTGCCTGCGATGAACGCAGGAACTGCAGCACCCGTCTGGCCGCGTCCGGATCCGGCGACGATGCCGCCACAGCACCGGAGAACAGCGTGATTTTTTGCGCCTCCGGCGGCAGCGGCGTCACATGTGAAATGCCAGGCACCGGCAACAGCTCGCTCATCTGCTCGAATCCGATTTCGACCTCGCCCCGGGCCACCACGGCGCCGATGCGTTCATCACCGATGCAACGTGCCTTGCGCAACACCGCGCCTGCAATGCCGATCCGGGGCCACAGATCCTGCGCAAGATATTGCCCGCTGACGCTGGCCGAGTACGCGATTGAGGACGCCTCGAGCAGCGTGCGTTTGAAAGCATCCATCGTCGCGATATTCGGCCGGGCGGCGCCCGCGCGTACTGCCATGCCCACCAATGACTGCACCAGCGGCACACGACTTCCGGCCAAGACCAGTCCATCGACCATGCATTGCCGAAGCAGGTCATCGGCCACGATCACGATATCCGCAACTTCACTGCGTTTCAGGCGATTGGGAATATAGGTATCGCCCACACCAACCGACCGTGACAGCAACACCACCGGCCGCCCGATCAATTGCTCGATCACGGGCAACAACGACAGCAATGCCGCCGTCGATGCGCCAGAAGTCATCACGCCGAATACGCCCGCTTCAACGGTCATTTTTTAACGTCGCGCGATAGCTGCATGGGATTGCAGCAGACCCTCAAAATCCCGACCTGCTTCACGGGGAATCAGCTCTCCGTCACAGGCTCCGCGGATTCTTCCGCAGTCTTGAACGTACGCCGCCCCCACATCCAGTAGGCCAGCCAGGCCAGCAGGCACAACGCACCACCGGCGAGGATGAGAAGGGCTTCGTTGAGCATGTAATCGGATTTGTGCGATTTACGCGGCACGCTGTCGATTTTTGTCGTTGTCTGACCGCGCACTTCCTGTATCACCGGTGCTGACGCGACCGGAACGATGGCGGCCGGCTCGGGGGGTGTGGAGGCCACTGGCGCCGCCGCAACCACTGCCGGCGCCGGACTTTGCACCACAGGCGCCTCGACCATGGAGTTCACCGCAACAGACTTCTCGTTGACGGTTTTCTCGACAGTGCTATTTTCTGCGCCAGACTTTTCTGGCGTGGGCTTCTCAACAACGGATTTTGTTTCCGTTTTTTCAGCCTCGGGTTTCGGCGCCGCAACGGCGACACGCTGCTCAGAAAAAGCCTGCTGCAACTGTGCAACCTGGCGCTCCATCACTGCAACCCGGTCGAGCATGTCGGCCAGTGATTTAGCACTGGCGCTTAACTGCGACTCCAGACGATTCAGCTCGCGATCGAAAGCAGCATTGTCGATACCGGCAACGGGCGCCACCGCTGACTTCGCAACGGACACACGCGGCGCCGTTGCGCGCGGCGCAGTGGCCGTCACTGCAACAGGTGCAGCCGCTTTGGCGGATTCGGTCGCGGAAGACGACACCGCAACCGCCGGCACATCGCCGTGCACACCCAGCATCACGTGATACGCCCGTACGATGCGGCCGCCACGCACCTCAAGTTCAACCAGCAAAGGTATCGAAGGTTCGTTCACCGGCCGTGTCGTCACGATATCAATGACGCGGCGACCGTTCGAACGGTATTGGATGGCCAGGCGAGCGCCGTTCAAGGCCGCGTTGTATTGGAGGCCTGCAGGTGCGTAGGCATCAGAAGATGCAAATCGCGGCGTGGCGGTTTCCAGTTCTTCCGCGGACAAGGAAAGCTCGATTTCAGCGCGGAGCGGTTCACCGATGGCCGACAGCACCGCCAGCCTCCCGAGGCTTGCCGCGCCTGCCGACGACACGGTCAACAGCAGCAGGACTGCCATCAAACCGCGCAATGTCAGGATGGGACTAACGATGCCACCTCCCGATCTACGAATTAGGCGTGAAAGTTACTCCTTTACTATCAGAATATCAAGTAACCCATTATTAATATTGAATAATTCTGTATTTTTCCCATTAAATTCCGATCCAATACCAGCCCGCCCCCTCTACATTGACGCCAACAAGCCCGCGCTGACCGGATTTCAGTAAACCGCGCACACCTCATCGACGGCTGGCGATATACCTGCCGCAAAGCGCATTCAGCAGGCTCACCAACGGCGGCCAACTGCCAAAAACCGCACATATTCCTATAGCCAATAACTGGAAGCTCCTATCCATTGCCCAATACACCACCCATGCAATTCGGGAGCTTGGTCCGATGTGCGCCGGGCGCACGGCCGGTATCGTCACATCCAATGCAACAGGCCCGTTTCGGAAACGTCACATCTTCCGCAAGCGGATGGCAAACGAGACCGACCAAGGAATTCAAGTGGAACTGTTAGAAGACAAAGCCCAAAGCCTGCTGGTCATGACCAGGCGCTTCCTGGTGACCGCATTCATCGTCACCGCTGTTGCGCTGTTTGCCAACGCGGCGCAGGCCGCGACATTTACCGAAGACTTCGAAGCCGATTTCCCCACATGGGAAAGCAACTGGCTCGGCTTGAACAGCGATCTCAACAATTACTACTGCGGCGGCGCCCGCGGGTGTTATGACCGCGGCAACAACCCCGACGGGTTATGGGCATATGGTACAAGCTCGATCACCGTCAATTTCGCCGGCAGCTTTGCCGCCAGCCTGGAATCACTGTCGCTGGATGTCGCCGGATTTACAAGCACGAACCTGCTGGCCTATGACATCAGCAACAACCTGATTTTCAACAGTGCCGTCACGCTGACCTCAGGTGCTTTCACGGATCCCGGCCTCTACTCCAACTACACGATTACCTCGAGCAACGGCATCAGCCGCTTCGTATTCGACTCCAACAACGCCAGAGGCAACACCTCGATCGACAACGTGATTGCCGTGACCTCGGTCGCCGCCCCGGTACCGGAACCCGAAATCTACGCCATGCTCGGCGCCGGTCTCGGCCTGATGGGCTGGGTTGCACGCCGCAGGAAACAACGCGTCGCATGAGCAGCATCAGCTGAAATAAAAAACCCCGCCTTAGCGGGGTTTTTTATTTCATTTAGCAGTCTGCTGCAGCAGTCACACCCAGCCGAAACCGGCATTTTCCAGCCAATAAAAACCCCAATGCCGCAAGGCGCCCGCGAGTCGAAAGAGGGTTCTGATGTGCGCCCGAGTACAGACCGGCATCGTCATTTCGAGTGCAAAAGCCTCGTGACCGGAAGCACCCCGCATCCGAAACACGGTTGGAACACAAAATGCCGGAGAAGACGCGTATGAAAGGGCTGGAAGACAAAGCCGAGGTTCTGCTGGTTCTGACCAGACGGTTGCTGGCCATCTCGTTTGTCATCACCGCCATTGCACTGTTTGTCAGTAGTGGGGCATTCACGATCTGAATCAAAAACATTTCGTGCAAAAAACCCGCCATGGCGGGTTTTGCCGGCTGCACTTGCAGCGCGCGAAGTAGCACAACAGCACCTCAGCCCATGTAAAACGGCCTGCCGTGATTGCGGATCCAGATGCGTACCAGATGACGGCGCATCGCCGGATCGCTGTGATCGGTATAACCGGTACGGCGATGGCCGAGCTGGCGGTTGTTGACGATCTGGATCTGCCCGCGCTCGAACGCAAACGACTTGCCGAGCCCGGGTGACTCGGTGATTTCGCGCAAGGCATCCAGCGCCGCCTTGGCCTCTGCATCCATCTCCACGCCGGCCAGCTCATAACCCTGGCGAATGATGCGCGGCGAAAAATTGAAGGCGATGGTTTTACCGTCGTATTCAATCATCGGTTTCTGGTGCGTCAGCACATCGCCCGGCGCATGTTCACGCTGGCGGTCGTAATAAAACGGCTGATACAGGCGTGGCAGGATATCGGGATACCGCTCCAGCAACTGGTTATAGACCGTCTCGAAACTGATCAGCCCGGATATACCGCCCTCCACTGCCGTCCGCAGGCAGAACAGCGCGACAAAATCCGGCGGCAGATTGAAAGCGTTGTCGACGTGATATCCCTGCGCGGCATTGGTCTTCGAAGAACGCACGCCATTGCCGGCGGCCGTTTCCATTTTGGTGTCGGTCACATCGTAGAGCATGGTGCCGTCCCACTTCTGCGCCACCGTGCCGCCGATCATGTTCATCAGAATCCAGTAGAGCTTCTTGCTGGTTTCGACGTCGAATTCATCAAGCGGCAAACGGTCAATGATCGCAAACCCCATGCCAGTATTGAGCTGCTCGCGAACCGCAACCATCAAGGCACGGCAGGCCGGCATCTCGAAATAGCCCGGACGAATCGCTTCGGCGGGCAATGGATTCGCGACCAGCTCGCGCGCCACGGCACGCAACTCGTCGAGATGCCGCGCCTCCAGCGTCACCAACCCATCGTTCGGCAAAAGAGTCTCGGCGACCCAGGTCATCGGACTGGCGAGCCGCTCTTTGCGGATCAGCGATGAAATGCCCGCAACAGGATTCATTGCGCTGGCGCCTGACGTGATCTGACTGGTGTGCATCATCATCTCCTCCATCCCTCTGCAGTTCACACTGTGAAAATTTTATTATTAATATTCATTTTTAATATTCATTTTTAATATTCAATACTATAGCGAACAACTCCTGCCGCGACAGCCACGCTAGGCTGCACTCCCTGCCGCATGCCCCGACGCCCAGGCCCACTGGAAGTTATAACCGCCGAGCCAGCCCGTTACATCTACCACCTCGCCGATGAAATGCAGGCCCGGCAGCGCACGCACTTCCAGCGTCTGCTGTGACAGCGCCGCAGTATCAACGCCACCCAGCGTCACCTCCGCCTTCGCATAACCCAGCGTGCCCGAAGGCTGGATCGGCCAGCCCTTCAGCGTCTGCGCAATGGTCTGCAGCGTTGCATTCGACAACTGCACCAGCGGCTGTGTCCAGCCATGCAATTCCGCAAAGCTCACTGCAAAACGCCGCGGCAGGTGTTCCGCCAGCAAGGCACCCAGCCCCTGCTGATCGCGGCGATGGGCATTGAGCCATGCGCCGGCATCGAGATCCGGCAACAGATCCAGCGCCACCGGCCCGCGCGCACCGTTCGATTGCCAGTACGACGACACCTGCAGGATCGACGGCCCCGACAGCCCGCGATGCGTGATCAGCGCCGCTTCGCGAAAGCGCGGATTCACCGCGCCGCGCGGCACCTCCACACAAGTGGTCACCGCATCAAATGATGAACCCGACAACACCCCGAAACGTTCCAGCCATTCCGGCGGCGCCGCCAGCGGCACCAGCGCCGGTTTGGGCGGCACCACGGCAATGCCGAACTGCTCGGCGAGACGCAAACCAAAAGGCGTGGCGCCGATTTTCGGAATCGACAGCCCGCCGGTCGCCACCACCAGCGACTGCGTGCGATAACTGCCCTTGCTCGTGGCCACCTCAAAACCCGGCGCATCACCGGGCAACCGCTCAACGCGCTCAATGCTCACCGGCATCGCCCACTGCACATTCACCGCATCACATTCGGCCTTGAGCATCGCAATAATTTGCATTGCGCTGTCATCACAAAACAGCTGACCCAGATTGCGTTCGTGATAAGTAATGCCATGGCGCTCGACCAGCGCAATGAAGTCGCGCGGCGTATAACGTGCCAGCGCCGAGCGGCAGAAATGCGGATTACGCGACAGGAAATTCGCCGGGCCGACTTCACGGTTGGTGAAATTGCAGCGCCCGCCGCCGGAAATGCGGATTTTTTCAGCGAGCGTGACGGCGTGGTCCACCAGCAGCACACGGCGACCGCGCGCGCCGGCGACCGCCGCGCACATCATGCCGGCAGCGCCGGCACCCAGAACAATGACATCGAAATCCATGTGCGGCCTGCAGCAGAGAATGGAGGCATCTTACAGCTGATGCGAAAAAGGCCCGCATCATACCGCGAAGATCACCGTTACCACTCTCCCGCCACAACGCCGCGGCGCCATTACCGTGACAGCAACCGCGAATCCACAGTCCTCTGCAGCTCATCCTGCTCAACCTGCTCATCGAGCAGACCGGAAACCGAACACTCCGGGTTCCTGACCTTGCGTTTGATCGTCATCGTGCCATTGAGGGTGCCATCCATGCCGCAGATCTTCTGGCGGGCAACATTCCGGAATTCGAACTCATAACGGTCACGCAGCGTGCGAATCAGGATGGGCCCATGCAAGGTCTGCACCCGTGTTGCGCCATCCGCCGTCTGACGCCACTTCACGAACGGCGTGTCGCGCTGGATATCCAGCGAACAGGTGCGCGGCTTGCGCTTGCTGTAAAACGCAAAGCCGGCGACCTCGCCACCGCGCGTCTCCAACGCCATGCGCGCCTGCAAATCCTCAACACCGGCCATGCAATCAATCTGCTCCACCTTGCCGCTCAGCACCGGCAGCTTCTGATCCCCCGGCACATCCGCCATGAGGTCTGCTTCCTCGGGATCACCTTCCGGCTCAATCTGCCCGTCCGGCTCAATGCGCGGAATATCAGCCGGTGGCGGACGCATCACCAGCGCCGGCGTTTGCACCGCCGTTTGCGCACAGGCGCCCAACAACACGCTGATCACTAGAGGAATACATTTCACACAAAATCCGGGTAATCGCATGACACGAATCCTTCACACAGGTGCCTGTAAATTATTCTTATTGGATCCCCTGTCAGAACCAGATTATTTCACGTGAGTTCCCGCACGTAACGTAATGAATGCAATCTGTCGCCACCGCACGACGAAAAACGCAGATCGTCAATCAAAAAAGGAACATCGCAGACCTGATCAAAGGCATGCAAACATTCCTTTCGTCGCCCGATACCGACAAGCACCGCGCGCGCACTGCAATTCAGACCGCCGTATTACTTCAGCTTGATCGCATCCAGCGTCTTGGGTTTGGCCAGTCCGCCGGCCACCGGGACGGCCTTTTTATCCTTCTTCGGTTTTTTCTGTTCCTTGTTGCTGCGGAGCTGGCCTTTGGCCATGGTCGTAGTCCTTGAGATGCTGCGTGGAGAAACTGAATGAAGTGAATAAATCACTTCGCGACTACCGGAACAATCTTACCCTGTTGCCTCCCGCTTACGGGGAAATGATCGTGCGCACATCAGACCAAATCACGGACTAAATCGAATAATTCAAGCGATTAATTCACCCGGCACTAGTCATGACCCGTCCGATGAGAGTATTTTCTGGGCCACAACAACGAGGAGCATTCATTTCATGAACATCACAAACCGCACTGTGCAGCGCGCCCTCATCGCCGCGCTGCTCATCGCCCCGCTCGCCGCCACTGCCGCTTATCCCGAGCGCCCCGTGCGCATCATCGTGCCCGTCTCCGCCGGCGGCGGAGTTGACGCTTTGGCGCGGATCATTGCCCAGCATTACAACGCGGTGTGGGGCCAGCCCTTCATCGTCGACAACCGGCCCGGCGCCGGCGGCAGCCTCGGCCCTGAAATGGTCGCGCGCGCCACACCTGACGGCTACACGCTGATGGTGAGCAGCAGCAGCTACATCACCAATGCCGCGATCCGCAGCGTGCGTTACGACCCGATCACCGACTTCCAGCCGATCACCAAACTCACCACCAACCCCTACCTGATCGTCGTCACGCCATCGCTGCCCGTCAAAACCGTCACCGACCTGATCAACCTCGCCAAAGCCAAACCCGACACCGTCACCTATGCCTCATCGGGCACCGGCGGCGTGCTGCACCTCGGCGGCGAACTGCTCGCGACCCTCGCCGGCATCAAAATGACCCACGTGCCCTACAAAGGCGTGGCCGACGGTTACCCCGCGGTGATCTCCGGCCAGGTGAACTGGATGCTCGGCAGCCCGATCTCCGCACAACCGCTGATGAAAGCCGGCCGCCTGCGCGGCATCGCAGTCACCAGTGAAAAACGCCTCAAGGCCCTGCCCGACCTGCCGGCCATCGGCGAAACCGTACGCGGTTATGAAGTCAGTGCGTGGTTCGGCCTCTTCGGCCCGGCGAAACTGCCGCCCGCCATTGTCGAACAGCTATACAAGGAAGCCTCGAAAGCCGTCACCGAACCGACCCTCGCCGCCAAGATGGAAGCCGGCGGCACCGAGACTGTCGGCAATCCGCCGCGTGAATTCACGCAACAGACCAAAGCCGAATACGAGAAGTGGCGCAACCTGGTGAAGAAGGCCAATCTCAAGCTGGAAAACTAAGCCACACGTACCGACATTAATCCCGCCGCACGTCCGCGGGCCTTCGGACGGATCACGATCTGCACGTCGCGATCGAGCTGCGTCAGAAAACGCATTAACCGCTCGGATGAAAACCGTGTGAGTTTGTAATTACGCAACTCCGAAATATGCGGCTGCGGAATCCCGAATAGCGCCGACGCCTGCGCCTGAGTAAGCGGGCGTGCGACGATCAAATCGTTCAACTGCATGGCAAGCTGCACACGCAATCGGCGTTCATCAGAATCAGCGAAACCCAGATCGGTAAACACATTGCCGCTGCCGGCATCCACTGTGTCTGGTTTTCCGGGCCGCGCAGTTTTAGCGGGCTGTTTTGTCTTGGCAGTCACTTTACTGACCATAACGCACCTCGTAATCTGCAAGCGCCGTTTTCAGACGCTCTCGAATCAATCCGACATCTTGCTGCGCAGTACGTACACCGGAAGGCGATTTTTTCTGAAAACTGTGCAACACATAAACTGCCTTCTCAAACCGGACCACAAAAACCACGCGCCAAGTATCACCGCGCCAGTCCTCCACCAACTCGAACACGCCCGGGCCCTCGCCTTTCCAGGGCTTGGCGGCGGGTGGCATTCCACCGGCTTGCACCACGCCCAGCAAGTATCCAAAGCTATCGATCACCAGCGCCGGAAATCCCAGCAAATCTTTCTTTGCTGAGCCCACCCAATGCAAAGGTTTCTCTGACGCTGCCGGTTTCTTGCTCATAATTATACCTTATTAGGTATATTTGTCATTGGGAGAAACGGTCACAATTTGTGACCAGTTAACTTTTTTACAAATAAAATCAATATCTTGTGATCTTGAGGTCACAATTTGTGACCTCAAGACTGCAGCGCCGCTATCGACCAAGAACCCTTCACCCGGCACCGGAGCCTCCATTGACCACCGAACGATCGTTCGGTATCGTAACCCCATGGCTGATGACGCTCAATATCTGGCGAAGCTGCAGGACTACTACGCCAAACACCGCATGCTGCCCTCGTACTCCGGGATCGGCGCGCTTGTGGGGCTCCGCTCCAAAGCCTCGGTGGCGGAGATGGCGATGCGGCTCAAAGCGGAAGGTTTTCTGGACAGCGCGCCGGACCGGCGGCTGAAACCGGGCAAACGTTTTTTTGAACGCGAAGTCACCGAAAGCGTGCGCGCCGGCATGCCCAGCCCTGCCGCCGACACCCGGCCCGACGTCATCAGCATTGATGAATACCTCGTCGGCAAACCCTCGCGCACCATCCTGATCACCGTCAAAGGCGATTCCATGATCGACGCCGGCATTCACGAGGGTGACCGCGTCGTCGTCGAAAAGCGCGTCGCGGCAATGCCGGGCGACATCGTCGTCGCCATCGTCGACAACGAATTCACCCTGAAACGCCTCGCACGCGAAAAAGGCCGCCTCGTCCTCAAACCGGAAAACAAAGCCTACCCGATCATCCGACCGAAGGAAGGCGTCGAGATTTATGGCGTGGTGGTGGGGTTGGTGCGGAAATACTAAGAAGTATCCCGGAGCGCCAGCCGGGCCACCGCCGCCTGCCGCCCCGCGTTGACACTGCCCAAGTCATGCTCTAACTTGCCTGCAGTCTGCAATACCCAAAAATCTAATAATCAATCCGTAATCGGAGGAGTCACCCATGAACGTAAAAGCCATCACCGCGGCCTGTCTGCTGGCGACCAGCGCAATCGCCCTCGCACCGGTCAACGCCTTCGCCCAGGCCTACCCGACCAAACCGATCCGCATGATCGTGCCCTTCCCCCCCGGCGGCGGCGTTGATTTCATCGGCCGCATCGTCGGCAAAGGCATGTCCGAGCGCATGAACCAGCAAGTCGTTGTTGAAAACCGCGCCGGCGCCAACGCCATCGTCGGCCTCGAACTGCTGAAGAACTCAGCGCCCGACGGCTACACCATCGCCGCGGCTTCCGCCGGCCCGCTCGCCGTCAACCCGCACATCTACCGCAAGCTCGCCTATGACCCGCTGCGCGACTTCACTGCGATCTCGAACATGGTCAACTTCCCGCTGCTGCTGGTGGCGCACCCGTCGCTGCCGGTCAAAAACATCAAGGAACTGATAGCACTCGCCAAGGCACGCCCGGGCGAGATCACCTATTCCTCGCCGGGCTCCGGCAACTCCGGCCACCTCACCGCAGAACTGTTTGATTCGATGGCCAAGGTGAAGACCGTTCACATCCCCTACAAAGGCACCGCCCCCGCCGTCGTCGCCGTGCTCTCGGGCGAAGCACAACTCACCTGGAGCAGCCTGCCGCCGATCCTGCCGCACGTCAAAAGCGGCCGCGTGCGCGCGCTGGGCATCGGCAACAAGGAACGCCTGAAAGCGCTTCCGGAATTCCCGACACTCGCCGAATCCGGCCTGCCGGGTTACGAGGGGTACGCCTGGGGCGGCATGATCGGCCCGGCCGGCATGCAAAAAGATGTGGTTGCACGACTCAACAAGGAAATCGTCGCCACCCTCGGCCAGAAAGACGTCATCGACGCGATGCTGTCGCAAGGCACCGTACCGACGCCATCCACGCCGGAAGAATTCACCGCGTACATGAGCGCTGAACTGAAAAAATGGGGCGCGGTGGTGAAGATGGCGAATATCAAGGCGGAGTAAACAACACTTCGTCTTTGCAATAACATTTCACCTGTTGTTGCCCCTCACCCTAACCCTCTCCCCACCAAGAGGCGGGGAGAGGGAATGAAATAATCTGGCACATTGGATTTACCTTTCAAGGTATTACACCCTATGAAGGAGCAACAAAGAACCACTCCCTCTCCCCGAATACTTTCGGGGAGAGGGTTGGGGTGAGGGGCAACCCATTAAGTCATTTTTCTTCACGCTCTCAGTAATCACCTCAACAACGAATAAAATCTCATGAATACAACCAACACCCGCCGTACCGCTCTGGTCACCGGCGGCACTGCCGGACTCGGCGCGGCGATTGCCATCGCCCTCGCGCAAAAAGGCTACGACGTCGCCATCACCGAACGGCCGCAACTGGTCGACAGCCTCGCGGCAACACTCGCTGAAATCAAAAAAGCCGGCGGCCGCGCACTCGCCGTGCCGCTGGAACTCAGCGACATCAACAGCCTTGAGTCTGCCGCAGCACAAGTCTTCGACGCCTTCGGCCACATCGATGTGCTGGTCAACAGCGCCGCAGCGCCGCTGCACAAGGCCGCACTCGATCTGACGCCGGAACAATGGGACTCAATCATGAATCCCAATCTGAAAGGCACGTTCTTTCTGACGCAGGCCGTCGGCAAAGGCATGGTTCAACGCGGCACACCCGGCAGCATCATCAGCATGGCCTCGACCCACGGCATGGTGGCGCTGGCCGACCGCTCCACCTACGGCATCGCCAAGGCCGGGATCATCCACATGACACGCATGCTCGCTATCGAATGGGCCAGGCACAACATCACGCTCAACGCGATCGCACCCGGCACCATTGAAACACCATCACGCGCGGTGACGCTGAAAGATCCGAAGTTCCGGGAAATGATGCTGGGCCGTGTGCCGCTGGGCCGCTTCGGCACCATGGATGAGATTGCTGCGGCTGCGGCTTACCTCGCCAGCCCCGAAGCCAAATTCATGACCGGGCAGACGCTGGTGCTGGATGGCGGGTTGACCAGCTACTGACCCACCCATCCGGCGGTCGATCAGTTGAAATGACCTGCGCTCCGAAACACACGCCAATCCAAAGTAGGTAGATCTGCTATTGCGAATATCCGCTTGCGGCTGATAGCGGCTGTCCAATTCCGCCCCGAAGCGGACGATCAGGACAAACAAAAACCCCGCCGGAGCGGGGTCTGTGTGAGTGTTGCGTGTTACGCGGCTTTCAATCTTTTCCTACGTCCGATCCAACCCAACAAGCCTAAGCCCATTCCCATCATCGCGTAGATTTCGGGTTCCGGGACGGGCGCCACACTGTCGAGCAGCAGGGCTCTGTAACCGACAGTTGGGTTATAGCCATAGGCCGCGATGTCGCCCAGGTCGTTGATGGCTTGTGCGTCATAAATCGTCCAGCCGGAGAGCGGGTCGATGAGGGCATTCAGATCGGTCATGGTGCCGCCCGACCACAAAAAGGCGCGCTGAGTCGTTTCGCTCGCGGTGTAGGCCCAACCCACCACATGGCCGCTATTGTTGATGTCATTAGCGAAGCTACGAGTTCCCCCGAGCGTGCCCAAGTCGGTGTTGCCCGAGCCAGTGCCGGAAAACAGCGTGGCGCGAAAAGCACCGCTCGCGGTGTAGGCATACCCCACCACCTGGCCGCTGTTGTTGATGTCGTAAGCGGAGCTATGAGTTCCCCCGAGTGAGCCCAAGTCGGTGTTGCCCGACCCAGTGCCGGAAAACAGCGTGGCGCGAGTAACACCGCTCGCGATGTCGGCATTCCCCACCACCTGGCCGCTGTCGTTGATGCCGTAAGCTTGGCTTTGAGTTCCCCCAAGCGCGCCCAAGTCGGTGTTACCAAAGCCAGTGCTGGAAAACAGCGTGGCGCGAGAAGCACCGCTGGTGTTGATGGAATACCCCACCACTTGGCCGCTGTTGTTGATGCCGTAAGCTTGGTTATAAGTTACCCCGAGCGCGCCCAAGTCGGTGTTGCCCGAGCCAGTCCCGGAAAACAGCGTGGCGCGAAAAGCACCGCTCGCGGTGTTGGCATACCCTACAATCTGGCCGCTGTTGTTGATGTCATAAGCGTAGCCACCGCCTGACCCAAGCGTGCCGAGGTCGATGACGTTGTAGACGGGGCTGGCCGCCTGTGCGGCCGTGGCGCAGAAAACCAGCGCAAAGGCCGCGCCGGTGAGTCCCTTCAGAATCGCCGGCAGGAGCCGGCCCTGTTGCGGTCGCAATTGATTCAGGTAGCTCATCTTCGATTCCCCTTATTCGTGGAACTTGTTCGAATGGCCGGCAGGTTTTCTTAGAACTACAACATCACCGTATTACATTCACATACTTGGCTCATCGCCCTTGGATGGTCTGTACGGCTTTAGCTTTAAGATTCCGAAGGTCACACTTATCTCCTCAGATAAAAAAGCAGCACGTATCATTTAACGAATAAAACCAAAAAAATCTCCGACCACTCGGTAAAGCGTCCGGTGCTGTACTTTGGTCACCCCAAGATTAAGTCTGCAACCTAAGCAGGAGCAGCGATCCTGTGAATAGTAGGAACCTCACATTCTTGCTGATAGATATCTGCAGAAATAAACAAAGTTTGATCGCCGCCAGGAATGTTCAATATATCGGCTACGGCGGGTGGCAACGGGGGTCAGGACCTCGGCGCGACGGCCGTCCGCTTCTGGCCGGTAGGCGACCTACCGTCGATGGACGGTTTCCGCCCCGATGCGGACGATCAGGACAAACAAAAACCCCGCCGTAGCGGGGTCTGTGTGAGTGCTGTTGCCAGTTACGCGGCCAGTTTTCTGCGCCGTCCGGCCCAACCGAGCAATCCGAGGCCGAGACCCATCATCGCGTAGATTTCCGGCTCCGGCACCGGGGTAACCGTCACGGAACTGATGTAGAACTGGTCAATCGGCGCGGTGCCGCCATAGCGGAAATAGAAGTCCTGGCTGGTCAGTCCCAGCACAAACTTGCCGGCGTTGGGGTTACCGACGACATTGTTATCCGGCAACAGCGCCGAAATCCAGGTCGTGCCATTGGTGCTGTATTCGAAGGACGCATTCGTAAGCCAGGACGTCGTGTTGTGACCTTCTGCACGCATGCCAAATGCGCTCATCGTCACGACCTGGTTGAAGCTCAGCTTCAGGGCTTCACCTGCAGTGATGTTGTCGTCACTGTTATCTGTAGGACTCACTTTGTGATAAACGCCAAGCCCGGCACCGGTTGCCGTAGACCCATATAACTGGCCGTTGTATCCGTTTTCCTTGTCCTGAACGACAGATGCCGTGCCACCATTGTAGGTGCCCGTCGCATACACGGAGATGCCACCAACCTGAAAGGTCAGGTCTCCGCCCAAGACGCCACCACCCACGTTGGAACTGCACAAGTCACCGCCGGTGCAAGATATTCCGTCAGTGGGCAGGAACCCGGTATTTACGCCTGAGTTGTATTTGAGATTCGCGAAATCAAATACCGTATCTGCCGCGGCCACCGGACCGGCAATCAACAATGCGAGACTGGTCACGCATGCGAGCGAGTGATATTTGAGCTTCATCTTTGCAATCTCCATTACCTGTATGAACGTGTAACCAGATTCTCTTTGCGCACAATCGTTATTCTTTGCAGTCTTTTCTTAAACGATGGGCCAGTCAATGGGTTATTCGGCCTATTTCACATAAGAGGTGCGTATAGGAAATTCAAACTACCGTTGTTCTGTTGCGAGACGGAGTCAACGGACCAGGAAACCGTCGATCGCATGGTTTTTGGCGAAAATTCCCCCGCTCTCCATGACTGTTTGACTCCAGCATCGTCCTGAATTGACCCATTTCGGTGCAATTTTCAGTTTCTCGCTAGCGCAGGGCGTACCGGATCGTCAGCCCCATTGGAAAGCCACGTTTGGGTTGGGGATTTGACGGACTGAAAAAGCTGCGCGTGGCGGTTTACCTGGCGAGCCCCGAAGCGAAATTCATGACGGGGCAGACGCTGATGCTGGATGGCGGGTTGACGGCTTACTGAGGGGTTTCTCCCTCTCCCCACTGACTAGTGGGGAGAGGGCCGGGGTGAGGGGCAACAACTCATGCCGGCACC
>CAMAYE010000046.1 GCA_945862135.1 Bordetella parapertussis | reverse complement strand
CAACGATTACCGTCATGACAAGAACCGACTGGCCAGCCAATGGCAGCAGGAAACCGGCGGGGTGACCTACGCGCCACCGATCAGCAGCAACCGTGCGTTCAAGACGCTGCGTCTGGCCGATCGCTCACCGGAAATCAATGCCGTGGTGTTTGGTTCGTCGACCGCAATGTCGATCACTGCAGACGCGTTTCCTGCGGGGATCAGTACCTATAATTTTTCGCAAAGCGGCAACGGCCTGACCAGTGTCATCAGCGAAGCACGGGACGTGACCGCCCGCTATGGCGAACCCGTACGCTGGCTGGTGATCCCGCTCGATTGGGCGCTGGGTTTTGTGTATGACGGCAGCGAACCGCCCGCAGCCGATTTGTCGCCGACAAAGGTCGGCGTGCCCGAAGCACCGCCCCTGATGGCACAGTTGCGCGAGGCGCTAAGCTTGCCGCGCATCACCACACTTGCACTGGCTTTGCGCGACGTGGCGCGCGCAGCGGATTATGGCGCTGCAACCCGGGCGATCTTCTCCGAACCCGCCGGTGCGCCTTATCGTTGCACCGATGGTCTGATGGCCCGCGACTACGACATCACGTTTCGCGGGCAGTGTGTCGGCTTTCGTGCCGATGGCAGCGCGACCTTCGCCGATCAGAAACGGATTACCGCCGCGCTTGCGTCGGGCGTAGTCGCGCAGGCGGCGAGTGCGTCATCGCAATATGCTGCCGCGCTTGACCGGACCGCCGGGGCGCCCGATGTAAAGTTGCTCGAGCACCTGACCACATTGCTGCAGCAGGCGCGCGCCAAAGGCATTCAGGTGGTGTTTTTTCTGCCGCCGCTGATTCCGGAGCTGGATGTGCGCCTGACGGCGTCTGCGCACAGCGACGAAAAACTGCGCCGGACCAAGGCAGTGCTTGCGGCGTGGGCGAAACAACAGCAGGTTGTGCTGCTCGACGCCGGTCCATCGGAGCAATACGGCTGCGTGCCTACGGAATTCATCGACGCCCATCACGCCTTGCCCTCTTGCTACCGTAAAATCGTGCCACGCCTGTTTGCGGCGCAACCGGCCAAACCATGACCCCTCTGTCAGGAATTCTCCATGCCCGATGCTGAGTCTGCCGTAAGTTCTCAGCGTTCATGGTGGCTGCTGTTCGCTGTCGCCGCGGCAACCTTTCTGCCGGCGCTGTTTTTCTATTACGTCGGTGAAGAAGCCATTTTTCCGAAGTCAGCGCTGGAGATGTGGTACTACGGCGAGCCGGTGCGACGGATCCTGTTCGGTGTTGATCTGCAGCACAACCCGCTGTTTACCTGGCTGATCATTCCGCTGTCGATGCTGTTCGGCTGGGACGCGATGCTGCCGGTGACACGGGGCATCACCATTGCCGCGACGGTGGGCAGCGGGCTGGTCGTGGCCGGTCTGGCGCAGGTTTTGTACAGCAACCGGGTGTTTGCCGCGGTCGCAGCTGTGGTTTATCTGACACTGGCCGATCTGTTTTTTTATCGCGGCTGGCTGGCCTATGTCGATCCGCTGTTCGGGCTGCTGGTATTTGCGGCGATTGCCGCGCTGTGGGTGGCTTGCGAGCGCCGTCATGCCGGCTGGTTGGCGCTGGCGCTGCTCGCGCTGAGCGCGGCGTTCATGGCCAAGGCGCTGACGGCCTATGTGTTTTATGGCGGCGCGGCTTTTGTCCTGCTGTGGCGCGGCCACCACCGCTTTCTGTTCTCGGTTAAAAGCATTGCATTGCACGCCGTGGGGCTGGCGTTTCCATTGATCTGGTTCCGCTTTTTCATGGCGAGTTCCGGGCAAGGCACGCGCATGTTCGGCGAGATCGTCGCCAAGCTCGGGCCGGAGAGTCTCACCGACTATCTGGCCAAGCTGGCGCTGTATCCGCTGGAGACGGCACTGTGCCTCGCCCCCGTCGGACTGCTGGCCTTGTGGCAGCTGCTGCGCCGGCGCAGCGTGCTGGTCGAGGCAAAAGACACGCATCTGACGACGGCGCTGCTGATTCTGCTGGTCGGTTATCTGCCTTACTGGCTGGCGCCGCACAGTCATGTGCGTTACCTGGTGCCGCTGTATCCGCTGGCCGGACTGGTGATCGCCCGCGTGTTATGGACTGGCGGCAACGCAGTGCTGGCGACAACTCGCAAATGGGTGATCGGCCTGATCGTGGTAAAGCTGCTGGTGATGCTGATCGCGTTTCCGCTGTACCAGCAGCGTTATCGCGGTGCGAACTATGCAGAGGCGGCGCAGGCGATCATTGCCCGCAGCAACGGTTATCCGTTGTATACGCTCAATGTCAGCGCCAGCGGACTGTCGGTTACAGCGTATATCGATACTGCGCGGTTGCCGCAGCAGCCACTGGCCTTTCCGCCGGCTGACTGGCGCGACGGCTTTGTGGTCGCTTATGAGCCGGACGAAAAAGTCGGGCAGGTGGCCGAGCGTTATCGCTTGGCCGGAAACGACATTTATCTGTTGTGCCGTGGCGCGGCCTGTGCGGCTCAGCCTGGGGACGGCTTGCGCAAGTAGGCCAGCATGTCGTGGCCGCGACCGGCCAGTTGCGCCGGCAGGTTCAGCACCTCGGCCACGAGCTTGCCCAGCACATAAAGCGCGCGCGGCGTGTTTTCCTTGTCGTGGAATTTGACACGTGCAGTGTCCACCCGCGCCACTTCGAAACCGGCGTTGGCGGCGACCTTGGCGATGGAGCGCGGGTTATAGAAACTGATATGTCCGCCGTCGCGTTCCATGTCGAAATAATCCCAGTGCGCGCCCATGGCTGCTGCGGTCCAGCTTTCCGCGTTAGCGGTGCTGACCAGCAGGATGCCGCCGGGTTTTAGGATGCGCCGGCATTCCTCGAGCAGCGGCAGCGGTGTGCGCAGATGTTCGATCACTTCGAACAGCGTCAGCGCATCGAAGCTGTTGTCAGCGAAGTGCTGATCCTCGAGCAGCCCGGTGCGCACCGGCACACCGGCGGCGCGCGCGGCTTCGGCGATGCGCGGTGCGGGTTCGACGCCTTCGGCGCGATAACCGGCAGCGATGGCCGCCGCGACAAACTGGCCGCGCGAGCAGCCGATATCAACGACATGGATGTCGCCCGCTTGCTTCTGCAGCAATGACGCGATGCGCGCGAGGCGTTGACGGGCAACGTTCTGCCGACGCGCCAGTTCGCGGCCCTGCGGCGCGTTGAAATCCGCCGCATTGAACTGCGCCATGGTTTCCGTGTACCGCGCTTCGCTGGCGCTGCTCAGCAATTGTCCGCAGCCGGTGCAGCGGCGTAGTGCACCTTCGGCCACCTGTAACGCGGTGTCTTCAAGCGGCGAGTCGCAGCCGATCGGACAGTTGCTGACATAGGGACTAGCCATGCTCACGGGATTTTTCATAACCTGTTGTTTTTAAATAATTAATTATAGTCTGTGCAGGGAGATGGCGGAGGCAGTCACTGCTGCTGCCGACGTGGCGTTCGCAACCTTCGAATCCGCACGGCACGCAGCTTGCCCGGCCCTGTACCAGTTGCACATTACCCACGCGCTGATCACCCATACGCTGCCAGGGATTGCTGGCAGCGGGATGATGGCGTGGCCACGGTCCCCATTTCACCGGATCCGTCGGACCGAACAAGGCGATGGTCGGGATTCCGGTTGCCGCGGCGATATGCGTGATCGCGGTGTCGGGGCCGACATAAAACTGCGCGCGGGCAATCAGCGCGGCGGTTCCGCCCAGCGTCAGTTTGCCGGCGGCATTGATCACGGTATCCGGCAGTTGTGCGGCAATGGCATCGACATAGGCGCGTTCAGCCGGATCCGGGCTGCCGGTCAGTGCCACGCGCATGCCGTTGTCGAGCAGCCAGCGCGCGACGGTGATCCAGCCGTCCTCATGCCACATCTTGTAACGGAACTTCGGGTACGTATGCAGTACTGCAAGCACCCCACAGTTCTTGCCCAGCAATATATCCACTGCAACGGTATCGCTGTCGCGCCACGCGGCCACGACGTCTGCAATCGCCGGGATCCCCAGCGGAACGGTCAACGCCAGATGATTGCGCACCGTGTGGGTGTCATCGGGATCGAAGGCCACCCAGCGGTCGAGGAAGCGTCGCTTCCAGTGCTGGTCGGGCCGGTCGACCAGCAGGCCGATGCGTATCTTGCCGGTGATCCATGCATACAGCGTCGGGCGGTCGCTGGGCACCAGTGACAGCGCGAGATCGTATTTGCGGAACAGTTGCGCCAGCAGCGCAAGATGGTGGAACAGGCCGGGGCGTTCTGCGATCGTATGCACGGCAGCAATTTCGGGATTGCCGGCGAGCACGCCCTGCGTGCCTTCAAACACCAGCACTTCAATCTGCGACTGCGGCCATGCCTGCTTCAGCGAGCGGATCAGCGGCGTGGCGAGCAGCACATCACCGATGCGGCGGGTGACGATGACCAGTATCCGCCCAGGGGGCGCGCCCGCAGCGGCTGTCATGAGTACTGGTTCAAACCCCGGGTGGCTTCGGTGCGTGGCGATGCGAGCAGTGCGTCCAGCCGCTGCTGGTTTTCGGGCAGCTGGCTGCGGTCGCTCTCGCGGTGCCACAGGTGGAACAAGGGCGTCGCGAAACGCGCGCTTTTATGTTTGACGCCGGCGTTGATCATCCGGATTACCAGATCGGAGTCTTCAAGCCCCCAGCCCGAGTAGGCTTCATCAAAGCCGTTGACGCGCTGAAGATCGGCGCGCCATGCGGACAGGTTGCAGGACTTGATGCCTTCCCACTGATCGGGGTGGCTGCGGCGGAATGCGCCGTCCGGCAGCCGCAGCAGCGGCAACAGCCGGTTGATGTCGCGGCGCAGCCAGGCGAGCAGCCAGGCCGCGTGGCCCCAGGCGTGTAGCGGCAGTTGTTCAGCCAGTGCATGTTGCGTGAAGGTCTCGGTCAGCAGCACCCGGTTGCCGCCGAGAAAGTAGCCGGGCTCGGCCAGCGTCAGGTGACGACGCACGAAATCCGGCGGCGGTACGCAGTCGCCATCGATGAAAATTACATACTCGGCGCTTGTTGCCGCAAGCGCGCGATTGCGCGCTGCGCCCGGGCGGAACCCCAGATCCTCCTGCCAGACATGGCGCAAGGGGAAATCCACACGCTGTGCATATTGTTCAACGAGTTGTCGCGTATCTTCGGTCGACCCGTCATCGGCAATCAGCACTTCAAAACCGCGCTGGTCCTGACACATCAACCCTTCCAGCACGGCGCGCAGCGCATCCGGACGGTTGTAAGTGGTCGCGATGACTGCGGCCGTGGTCACGGCTTTTTTTCGCAAAGAAGCATCAGCTTCAGGTAGCGGTAATACGAGCCCTCGCCGTTGGCGACCGCCAGCATGAAACCCTCGCGCCCGTCGAGAAAACCGAGACGCAAAAAATAAGTGCGGAAAAACGCCCAGCCGCCATGCAGCAGCGCGGTCCAGATCGATGCGCGCCTTCCGTGTTTGTGGAACATGCGCGATGACGATGTGGAATACAGATTCATCTTGCTGATCATCTGGTCAAGGTCGGTGATCGCCTCGTGCATGATTGGCTGGCGCAGCTTGCCGGTGCTGCCGTTGATGATCAGGCGGTCATGAGTGTGGTCTTCGGAGAATCGGGATGCGTCGCGCCGGAACAGCCGCACGACATAGTCCGGCCACCAGCCCGAGTGTTTCATCGGCCGCCCGCAGAAGCTGGAACGCCGCGGAATCGCGAACGCCGCATGGCCGCGCGGATCGGCGATGGTTTTTTCCAGCTCGGCCTGCAAGCCGGGCTCCATCCATTCGTCCGAGTCCAGCGAAACAATCCATTCACCCTGTGCCTTGTCCAGTGCGCGGTTTTTTTGCGGACCGTGACCCGGGAAATCAGGGGTGCGGTAAAACCGGACGCCCAGTTCCAGGCAGATTTCTTCCGTACGATCGGTGCTGCCGGAATCAACGACGATGACCTCATCGGTCCAGGCCACGGATTCGACGCAGCGCCGGATCATGGTCTCGGCGTTTTTAGTGATGATGATGGCGGAGGTTTTCATGAGGCGGTTTCAGGCGATTTTGTGAGCGGCAGGCCTGCATAGAGCAGGGCGGTGAGCCAGGCGTACAGCAAGCCCTCGGTGTGGTCGAGCAAGGCTGAATTAAGCATGCTGATGACGACCATCGTTACAACCAGTCCCTGTGCAAGTCCACGTTCCATTGGGGTCGGAAGTCGCGGCGCGTACCGCCATTGTTGCCAGAGCAGCCACAGCAATGCGGCCAGACCGAAGATGCCGGTCTGAACCGTAACGAGCATGTATTCGTTGTGCGGATTGCGTGACAGGTTTTGACCGCTGTCCTTGACCTGATCTGCGTACACGGTCGGGAAGCTCCCGGTGCCTGTTCCCGTGATCGGATGTTTCTTGATCAATTCCAGCGTGTTGCGGTAGAACTCCAGGCGAAAGCCCGTTGAAGTTGTTGCCGGTCGATCGGCCCCTTCTGTCTGGATCTCGAACATCACCGCTTTTAGCCTGGATTGCATGGGTCCAGGAATGGTTGCCAGAAGGGCCAGTGCAATACAAGCCGACAGGATTGCGATTCCAATCCCGCGCGCCTTTCCCCGCTGCCAGCCAAACAGCAGCAGCAGGGTTACCAGGAGGATGTATCCGGTAACGCCTTCCACCATCATGGTGATATTGACTATGGCGAGTGCGCAAAGGCACGCCCACACTGCTTTCATTTCCCGGTTCAAGGCGCTGCAATGCAGCCATGCAAATAGAAAGGCCGCAAATGCCATCAGAATGTTCTGCGTCAATCGCAGTTTGAATACAACGGGTGAATCCGCAGTGCCGTGCATCCATGGATTTGGGGGCAGCAGCCCTGCTTTCATTGCAGAGGACATTATCAGTACCACCGCAAGACTTGTTGCGAGAACACGTACACCCAGTTCTCGGCTATGGGCACATAGGAAAGCCCAGGCCATCAGCGGAATTAGTGCTAGATCTAGATATTTCAGCAGATAAGACTTTGTATCTACCGGATTCGATGAACCGTAGAAGCAGCCCGCAACGAATACTGCAAACAGCAGCAGCGCTGCCTGGTATACCGGGTGGGACAAGGCCAGCTGAATTTTGTCCCGGAATTGCCGGCCTGCAAGCCAGGCCAGCAGTGTGATAGCCAGAAACACATTGTCAGCAGCGACGGATATGGGTATGGACGCACCTATGGCGACCGTGCTCCATCCACCCATCTTTCCGGCCATCTGCGTGCCTCGCTGAAGATGTGCGGCGGCATTCATCGTGGCTGGTATTCCGGAACCCACTGCGCCAACTCTGCGCGCACGACGGCGTCATCCGACATTGAGGAACGCGCAAGCCATGACGTCATTTCCTGCAGAAAGTCCGGTGGTGCGGGACGCGCTTTTGCTATGCGCAGTTTTGGATGCGGCGTGGGCAGCGAGTTTTCATCGGCGGCTAGGACTTCCTCGAAAAGCTTTTCTCCGGGGCGCAGTCCTGTGTAGGTGATTCGAATATCGTTTTCACTGAAGCCGGACAGACGGATCATGTCCCGGGCGAGATCGGCAATTTTCACCGGCTCGCCCATATCGAGCACAACGATTTCTCCACCGTTGCTCATCAGCCCGGCCTGCATGACCAGTTGCACCGCCTCCGGAATCGACATGAAGTAACGTGTGATTTCCGGGTGCGTTACGGTGACCGGACCGCCGGACGCGATCTGCTCGCGGAAACGCGGGATCACGCTGCCCGTGGACCCCAGCACATTGCCAAAACGTACGACGACAAATCGGGTGATTCCGACGCCCTGCAAAGCTTGGCAAAGCAGTTCTGCGAGGCGCTTGGTTGCACCCATGACGTTGGTTGGGTTGACCGCCTTGTCTGTGGAGATCAATACGAACTTCTCGATGTCGTTGGCAATTGCTGCTTCGGCCATGATGCGAGTGCCAAGCACGTTGTTGCGAACGGCCTGCCAGGCATTGTTGTTTTCCATCAACGGTACATGCTTGTAGGCTGCGGCGTGAAAAATGACCGACGGACGAAGTGCGGCCAACAGTTGGTTCATGCGGTCGGAGTCCTTGACGTCGCCGATGACTGGACTGATCGCCACATCAGGAAAGCGCCGCAGGAATTCCTGTTCGATGCTGTAGAGCGAATATTCGCTGTTTTCAAGAAGAACAATTCGTTGCGGCTGGTAGCGTGCGATTTGCCGGCACAGTTCGCTGCCGATGGAGCCGCCGGCTCCCGACACCAGGACAATGCGATTGCCCAGCCATTCGCGCAGACCGGAGGTATCCAGCTTGACGGGGTCTCGCCCAAGAAGGTCGTCGAGCTCGACGTTGCGGATTTGTGAAACCGTGACGCGGCCACTGACCAGATCGTCAAAAGAAGGCACTGTCATCACCTGAAGTCCTGCGGCGCGAGCAGCTTCGACGGCTTTGCGGCGCGCACCGTGGTCGGCCTCAGGCATCGCGATGATTGCCCGTTGCGCTTTCAGCTTTGCTTGCATGTGCGACAAATCGCTGATGGCACCGTAGACCATCGCACCATGGATTTGCCGCCGATGGAGCGCGCGATCATCATCGAATATGCCAATCACTTCCCATTGCGGGCTTCGGGCAAGATCCTTGACAAGACTTGCAGCGGCCTCGGCTGCACCAAGAACAACGACCGGCTCGCGGCCAAGAGCCGGTGCCAGTCCGAGGCGTCGTTCCTTCCAGCCACGGTAAGCCAACCGGCTACCCCCCATCATGACGACGAGCAATATCGGGCTCATGACCAGAACGGAGCGCGGCACCGCCAGTTGCAGCATGAACAGCATGGCCGGTACCGCCAGAGCGGCGGCGCCCACTGCGAGAATTATTCGTTGCAGGTCGGGCAGGCTGGCATAACGCCAGATGCCGCGATATAGCCCCGCGCCATAAAAGATCGCGCCGTAAAGCGGGACTACCCAGGTTACCGAGGCCAGGGCTTGTTCGCTGTATGCCTCAGGAATGTCCAGATTGAAGCGTAGCCAGAACGCGATCAGCCATGCACTTGCTACGGCTACAAGATCGTGAAGGACTGCAAGCAGTGCGCGAATATCGTTAGGCATGGCGGTTCAGCCTCGCTTGCCATTTGTATTCGATAGTGAAGATGACGGCGACATAAAACAGTCCCGTCAATCCGAGCATCATGTACTGGAGGGCGGTTTCCATTTTTATTGCTACCAGCGCGGTGACTGCGCTGGCTGCCATCACTGCATATTCGGCCAGAGCGGTGCCGCGATGCCCGAGTCCTATTTGCACGAGACGTTGATAATAATGGTCGCGATGCGCTTCCCAGATGCGGGCGCCGCCCAGAAGGCGTCTTGCCAGCGTTACGGTGGCATCTACGATGAATGGCGAGAAAACCAGCGGTGGGAACCACAACGGCCAGTCATGTTGCTGCCAGCCGATCAGGCCGGCGGTCGCCGCAAGAAAGCCCAACGGTACCGAGCCTGCATCGCCGAGGAAAATCCGTGCGGGATGAAAGTTATGCACCAGAAAGCCTGCCGCTGCCCCTGCAATGCCCAGATTCAGCAGCGCAAACTGCGTGCTGCCTGCAAACCACGAGGCAGCGGCATAGGCGAGAAACCCCGACACCGCCATGCCTCCGGCGAGCCCGTCAGACCCGTCCATGAAATTGTAGAGATTGCACATCCAGGCGATGGCGAAAATCGCTCCCACCAGCAACAGTATTGGAGATTCAGTGCCAAGCAACGCTGCGGCTGTCAGTGCGGCGGCAAAAAGATGTGCGGCAAAACGTAACCCTGCAGACAGGCCCCGCAGATCGTCGATCAGGGAGATGACAATCACTGTAGCAGCGGCAAGCCATACCGATTGAGGCAAATCGATCCTCGCCACTACAAGGCCCGCAGCAATGCCGAGCAGGAGTCCGATGCCGCCGGTGCGGGGCACGGGTATGGTGTGCAGGGAACGTGCGTTGGGCTCATCAATTGCCAGACGCGCGATACGCGTGCGCGCAAGCCAGCCCACCGCAAGTGTGGCGACAATAAAGGAGATGAGGGGAACGGAAATGGCTGGCCACACGGTGTGCCCGAATCAGGGTGTACCCTTAATTTTGGTCCTGATGATACCACTGCACAGTCGCGTTAAGTCCTTGATCCAGTGAGCATCGCGGGCGCCAATCGAGCTCCCGACGAATGCGGCTGTTATCAACCTGCAAGGAGCCGGTCAGGCGGAGCATTTCCGCGCGTTTGCCAAATAGCGCCGCACCAAAATCAAGCAATGCCGCAGAGCAAGGCAGCAGGCGCGGGGGTTTGCCCATTGCCCGGGCAAGCCTGGCAACGAGTTCTGGCGTTGATAAATCCTCGCCATCGCTTACCAGATAGGTTTGATCTGCAGCGGCGGGCGAATCAATGCAAGCGACAATGGCATCGGCGAGGTTGGTGACCCCGATCAGGCTGCGCCGGTTTTTGATCGAGCCGATTGGCAGCGGTATGCCGCTTTCGATCAATTTCAGCAACCGCAGGAAGTTGCCCTTGACGCCTGGTCCATAGACCAGCGGTGGACGCAGAATCACGGTTTCCATGCCGGTTTTTGCAGCGATGGCGCGCAGACTGACCTCGGCTTCGCATTTGCTGATGCCGTAGGCATCAATGGGGTCGGGCACATCGTTTTCGGTGAACGGATGATCTGCAGTCGCTTCGCCATTCACCTTGATCGAACTCAGAAAAATGAACCGGCGCACACCCGCGGCTGCTGCCTGCTCTGCCAGTCTTGAAGTGCCCAGTACGTTGATTTCCCGATAACGCATGAGCGGGTCGGCATCCTGTTCATCAAGCACGTGGGTGCGGGCTGCCAGGTGAACCACGCGGTCCACCCCTTTCAGCGCATCACGCCAGTCCGTGCCGGGACCGATGTCGCCGACGATAACGTCGGTTGACAGCGGTTCAGCGCGCGCACGGCGCAACGCGCGTTTCAACGGACGATCTCCCAGTGCTGTCACCAGTGCCTGGCCGACAAACCCGGTGGCACCGGTAATCAAGGTTGATGCGGTGTTTGTCATGACGCTCTGTCACCTTCGATCTGTCCTGTACCGCAACCCGCCTGGTCTGGTGCGGATAACCGAATGCAGGGACAATAGCTCATCATGGATCAACGGCCTCTCTTAAGTGTTTCAATCGTCAGCCATTTGCAGGGTGCGCTGATTGCTGTTCTGCTCGAAGATATAGCGACCCACTGCAACATGCCGCTGGAAGTTATCGTCACCCTGAACATGCCGGAGCCCCTGTCGTTTGACCCTGGCGCCTATTCTTTTCCGGTACGAATCGTGACCAATTCGGAACGGCAGGGGTTCGGCGCCAATCATAACGCGGCCTTTCGCGTCGCATGCGGCGAGCATTTCTGCGTTCTCAATCCGGATATCCGGATTGATGCGAATCCGTTCCCTCCGCTGATCAAGCTTCTGGCGAATCCCTCGGTCGGTGTGGCTGCTCCGCTGATCTTCAGCCCGTCGGGCAGCATAGAAGACAGTGCGCGCCGGTTTCCAACACCTGCCGGCATACTGGCCAAAGCAATATTCGGAACCCGAGGCCCGGATTACCCGATCGGTAGCGAATTGTTGTATCCGGACTGGATCGCCGGCATGTTCATGCTGTTCCGCTCGGAGGTGTTTCGCGACAGCAAAGGATTTGATGAGAATTTTTTTCTGTATTACGAGGATGTCGATCTTTGCTGGCGACTGCAACGCAGGGGATTGAAGCCCGTGCTGCTGCCCGCGGTTCGCGTCATGCATGATGCCCGCCGCACAAGCCATCGCAACCTGCGTTACATGTCCTGGCATGGCAGCAGCATGATGCGTTTTTTCCTGAAACGCGCACTTGCAGGCGCGCGGGGATCTGGTTGATCGCTGGCACGCCTGCGGTCAGTATAGTAAACTTATGAAAATATTGACTTTTTCATATTCTCCTCTTGCAAATCCCTCGTCCTAGTAATTTCGCTCTAGCCCTCAAAGACCTCAAAGATGGCGTCGCCGGCGTTCACATCTGGTTAATGCTGGGCTGGCAGGAGATCCGTCAGCGCTATCGCCGTTCGGTGATGGGGCCTTTCTGGCTGACCATCAGCACAGGCCTGATGGTTGCGGGCATGGGGCCGCTTTACGGCAAGTTGTTCGGTCAGGACCTTGGCACCTATTTTCCCTACTTGGCGATCAGCTTCGTGGTCTGGATGTTGATGGCTAACCTCATCAACGACTGCAGCAACGCCTTCATCAATGCGGAAGGATTCATCAAGCAGATCAAATTGCCGCTATCGGTGCATATTCTGCGGGCGATCTGGAAAAACATTCTCATCTTTGCGCACAACATGCTGATCATTGTGCTGATATTCGTGTTTTATCCGATTGATGCGGGCTGGCATTTGCTGCAAATGCCTTTGGGGTTGTTGCTGATTGCGATAAACGCACTCTGGTTCGGCATACTGGTCGGTTTGTTTTGTGCCCGTTTTCGCGATATTCCGCTGATTGTGGCCAGTGTCGTGCAGATCGCTTTTTTTCTGACCCCGGTGATGTGGAAAGCCGAAATGCTCGGTAAATACGTTTGGGCTGCACAAATCAACCCCCTCTACCACTTTATCGAAATCATTCGCGCTCCTTTGGTTTCTGGTGGAGCAAGCAGTCTGACTTGGGCCGTGGTGGCAGGCATTACTGTTGCCGGTTACACGATGATGATCATCGTGTTCAGCCGGTTCCGCGCACGTATTGCGTACTGGGTTTGATCATGGCCAGAGTTACTGCCAAGGATTTGGTCGTCGAGTTCCCGATGTACTGGGGGCGGAGTCGGTCGTTGAAAAACACTTTTTTTCGTGCTGCAACAGGCGGGTTGCTGGCGCGCGATGCTGCTGACCGGGTGGTGATCCGTGCCTTGAACAGCGTCAGCTTTGATTTCAAGGAAGGTGACCGCGTTGGTATCGTGGGTCATAACGGATCGGGAAAATCCACGCTGCTGCGTGCCATTGCCGGTGCCTACGAGCCGGTGAGCGGCACCATTGATGTGACTGGCAGGCTGGCCACGATGCTCAGCATCACGCTGGGCATGGATACCGAATCAACCGGTTACGAAAATATTTTTCTGCGTGCCATCATCATGGGTTTGCGCCGCCGCCAGATTGAACCTCTTGTTGAGGAAATCTGCGAGTTTGCAGAGCTGGGTGACTATATTCACATGCCCATGAGGGCTTATTCCAGTGGCATGTCCATGCGTCTGGCGTTTGCAATATCGACCAGCATCCCGGCTGACATCGTGTTGATGGACGAGTGGATGAGCGTCGGTGATGCGGATTTTTCACGCAAGGCGCAGACCCGGCTCCGGGCGATGCTGGACAAGGCCCGGATCCTCTTTCTGGCGTCCCATGACGAACAATTGATTCGTCAGAATTGTAATAAAATCATACATCTTGAACACGGCGATATTGCCAGCTTGGAGTCAATCTAGATCCAGGCGCCGGTTCGGATAGGCGCTTGCGATGAAAATCCCAGGTTCCGCGTATGGCAAAAGAATAAGTACAAGGCTTGCCCGTTTAATACATCGGAATAAATCAGAATGAAAATTTTCGTTACAGGCGCCTGCGGCTACAAAGGCACCGTCCTGGTTCCCAAACTCCTGGCCTCTGGCCATGAAGTGGTTGCTTTCGACATCATGTGGTTCGGCAACCACCTCAAACCCCACCCCAAGCTGACGGTGACCAAGGGCGATGTGCGGAACATCGAGGAAATCAATCTCGATGGTGTCGATGCCATCATTCACCTGTCGTCGAGTGCCAATGACCCCTGTGGGGACCTCGATCCCAAGCTGACCTGGGAAGTGAGCGCGCTGGCGACCATGCAGCTTGCGGACAAGGCGGCGCGTATGGGCATCAAACGCTTTGTCTACGCCTCCTCGGGCAGCGTTTACGGCATCAAGGACGAAGAACAGGTCACCGAAGATCTGGAACTGAAGCCGATCTCCGAATACAACAAGACCAAGATGGTCGGCGAGCGTGTGGTGTTGTCGTACAAGGACGATATGGTGGTGCAGATCCTGCGCCCGGCAACGTTATGCGGATATTCGCCACGCATGCGGCTGGATGTTTCGGTCAACATGCTGACCATGCAGGCGCTGACCAAGCGGAAAATCACCGTGTTCGGCGGCAAGCAGACGCGCCCCAACGTTCATATTGACGATATCACCGATGCCTATATCTTCATGCTCGACAACCCCCGGCATACCGGCGTATACAACGTCGGTTTCGAGAATATTTCGATACTTGATATTGCCGAACGGGTGACGCGTCAGGTGGAAGCAGAGATCGTGGTGACCGAATCCAACGATCCGCGTTCTTACCGGGTCAATTCCGACAAGCTTCTTGCGACCGGTTTCCGTCCGAAGAAAACGGTTGACGACGCGATCAGCGAAATCATCCGCAAGTACAAATCCGGCGAACTCAAGGATGAAGACTGTCACTACAACCTGAAGTGGATGGAAAAAGAGGTTCTCAAGTGACATCGCCGCAGCCGCAAACTGCGGCTTTTTGCGCCGATTACGCCGGGCGGTTGCAGACGGTACTGGGCGCGTATGACTGGTCTCCGGTCGCCGCACTTGGCGAGGAACTGTTGCGCTGCTGGAAAAGCGGCAACCAGGTGTTTATCTGCGGCAATGGCGGCAGCGCCGGCAATGCCGTGCACCTGGCCAACGATTTTCTTTACGGGATCTCGAGGACGCTCGGTTCCGGCTTGCGTGTCCATGCGCTTCCGGCCAACACCGCGGTGCTGACCTGTCTTGCGAATGACGAAGGCTACGACCAGATTTATTCCTTGCAGCTCGCAGTGCAGGCCCGTGCGGGCGATGTGCTGATCGTGCTGTCGGGCAGCGGCAATTCGCCCAACATTCTCAAAGTGCTGGATCAGGCCAAAGCCATGCAGGTTCGCAGTTACGCGATCCTGGGTTATACCGGCGGAAAGGCGAAGGCGATGGCTGATGTGCCGATCCATTTTGCTGTCGATGACATGCAGATTGCCGAAGACATGCAGTTGATTGTCGGCCACATGATCATGCAGTGGCTGTATAAAAACCGTCCGGGACAGGGTTGAGCATGGCGAACGCAACAAAGTGTCTGGTGATCGGCAGTAATTCATTCTCCGGCGCGAGCTTCGTCGATTACCTGCTGCAACAGGGGATCGAAACCATCGGAACCAGCCGCTCGCCGGAATCCCACCGGGCCTTCCTGCCTTACCGCTGGTCAGGCAAGGATGCCGGCTTCCGTTTTGTACAGTGCGATCTCAATCACGATCTAGACAAGCTGATGTCCTTGGTGCGGGCGGAAAAACCCGGCTACGTCGTCAATTTCGCCGCACAGAGCATGGTCGGCGAAAGCTGGAAAAATCCCGACCACTGGTTCATGACCAATGTGGTGTCGGCGGTGCGGCTGCACGATCAGCTGCGCCAGTGTGATTTTCTCGAAAAATACGTGCATGTCACCACGCCGGAAGTGTACGGCAGCACGGACGGTTTCATCCGCGAGAACACGCCGTTCAACCCGAGCACGCCGTATGCGGTGTCACGTGCGGCGGGCGACATGAGCTTGCGCACTTATTTCGATGCCTACAAGTTTCCGGTGGTGTTCACGCGTGCCGCCAATGTCTACGGCCCCGGTCAGCAACTCTATCGCATCATTCCGCGGACCATTCTGTTCATCATGCTCGGACGCAAGCTGCAGTTGCATGGCGGCGGACACTCGCGGCGATCATTCATCCATATGAAGGATGTTTCGGACGCAACGTGGCGCATTGCGAAAAACGCGCCGTCGGGCGAGACCTATCACATCTCCACCAACGAGATTGTCACTATCCGGGAGCTGGTGGAGCGGATTTGCCTCAAACTCGGCGTGAAGTTTGAAGATCATGTCGAGGTAGTCGGTGAGCGCATGGGCAAGGACGCCGCATACATGCTCGACAGCACGAAGCTGCGCGAGACGTTGGACTGGCAGGACCGGGTGTCACTGGACACCGGACTGGATGACTGCATCGCCTGGGCCAAGCGTCATTTCGAAGACCTGCGCCAACTGCCCTACGATTACATACACAAACCCTGATAATAATTGTAAGTAGTTGTTTTAATTGATAAAATTGGAAAACGCGTGAACGTCGAAGAATTGCAAAAACTGGCCAGCGAAATCCGCGCCCGCATTATCGAGAATGCGCACAAGACTTCGACGCCGCATCTGGGCTCCTGCCTGTCGTGCACCGACATACTGGTAGCGGCCTATTTCGCGACGTTGCGGATTGATCCCGCAAAACCGCGCGACCCGAATCGCGACCGCTTCATCCTGAGCAAGGGCCACGGCGCGGCAGCGTTGTTCCAGGTTCTTGCGATCAAAGGATTTTACCCGGAGAAAATGCTCGAGACCTACGGCGAGGACGGCGGCATTTTCGCCGAGCATCCGCCGACGCCTTCGCATCTGCCGGGTATTGAAGCAGCAACGGGTTCGCTGGGCCACGGCATGCCGATGGGCCTGGGCATGGCGTTGTCGGCGCGTATCCAGAAACAGAACTACAACGTCGTCGCTCTGCTCTCCGACGGCGAATGCAACGAAGGTTCGATCTGGGAGGCGGCGATGCTGGCGGCCTCGCAGAAAGTCGAGCGCCTGGTTGCCATCATCGATTTCAACAAATGGCAGGCTACCGGCCGCAGCGAGGAAATCCTCGCGCTCAACCCGCTGGCGGACAAATGGCGTGCTTTCGGCTGGAGCGCTTACGAAGTCGATGGTCATGACATGGCTGCACTGGTCAAGCTGCTCTCCAACGTCCCAGACGGCAGCGGCAAGCCGGTGGCAATCATTGCCCACACCGTAAAGGGCAAGGGTGTTTCCTTCATGGAAGACGATAACAACTGGCATTACCGGATTCCAACTGCGGAGGAGGTTATCGCCTCCAAGAAAGAACTGGGAGTGGCGGTATGAGCTACCCGGCGAGGGGCCTCTTCAGGGGATCGACGGTCAGGCGAATTGCCGCCGGCCACCGACATGAAGTCGGTTCGTTAACAAAACCGTGTTCGGAGGTGGCGAAATGAGAAATGCATTCGCGGACGAAATCACCAAGCTCGGTGCGGTTGATCAGCGCGTGGTGCTGCTCTCGGGCGACATCGGCAACAAGCTGTTCGACAAATACAAGGAAAAAGCCGAAGGCCGCTTCTTCAACTGCGGTGTCGCCGAAGCCAACATGATGAGTGTTGCCGCAGGCATGGCGCTGTGCGGTCTGCGGCCGGTGATTTACACCATCACGCCGTTTACGACGACGCGCTGCTTCGAACAGATTCGCGTAGACGCCTGTTATCACAAGGCGCCGGTGATCATTGTTGGCACCGGTTCGGGGCTGTCCTATGCAGAGCTGGGCCCGACCCACCACTCCTGCGAGGATCTGGCGATCCTGCGTGCGCTGCCCGAAATGACGGTGATGGCGCCCGGCGATGTGCCGGAATTGCGCGCGGCATTACGTGCTGCGCTGAAGCAGGACGGCCCGGTGTACATCCGCATCGGCAAAAAAGGCGAACCCAATATTCATCCCGGCGAACCCGATCTGGTGATCGGCAAGGGCATCACGGTGCGCCAGGGCAAGGATGTCTGCCTGATTGGCACCGGCGTACTGACGGCCATCGCACTGGATGCAGCCAAGCTGCTTGAAGCGCAGGGCATTTCCGCGCGCGTTGAAAGTTTCCATACCGTAAAGCCGCTGGACGGCGCCCGTCTCAACGAAATCTTTGCGGCCTATCCTGTTGTCGCCACCATTGAAGAGCACAGCAAGATCGGCGGTCTCGGCGGTGCGGTGGCGGAATGGATGGCGGCGCAGGATGGCCTGCGCGGCAGTCTGGTCAGTTTCGGTACCGATGACGTTTTCATGCATGAAATCGGCTCGACGCAATACGCACGCAAAAAATTCGGCCTGACGGCTGAGAACATTGCCGGTACCATCGCTGCCCGCCTGAAGTCGCGTCGCGCGGCCTGAGTTCATGCTGATCGGCATCGATTTCGACAACACGATCGTAAGTTACGACTCCCTGTTCCACAAGGTTGCCCGCGAACAGGGTGCGGTGCCGGATACCACGCCGCAGAACAAAGTGGCCGTGCGCGATCATCTGCGGGCCATCGGCAAAGAAGATATCTGGACGGAAATGCAGGGCTACGTTTACGGCGCCCGCATGGCCGAGGCCGAGGCCTACCCGGGGGTCATCGATTTTTTCCGCTGGGCGCGCGCGGTCGGACTGCCCTTGTGTATCGTCAGCCATAAAACACTGCACCCGTTTATCGGCCCCAAGTACGACCTGCATCAGGCTGCCCGC
>CAMAYE010000045.1 GCA_945862135.1 Bordetella parapertussis | reverse complement strand
GGGGCGTTCGAAATCGGTGTCCTTGCCCGCTGCGCATAAGGCATTCCAGCGCGCGACCGAGGTCTTTACGGCGTTAACATCAAGGCTGAGCAGTTTCGCCAGTTCACCCAGAGTGTCAGCGCGTTTGATGATGCCGTTTTCGACTTCCTTCAGATTGTTGTCGCTCCAGTCATAGCGCAGGCCTTCGTCGTTGGACGTAGCCTTGCCCAGCGGATACATCTGACGGCCGATGTCGTCGCAAATCATATAGGCCGGGTTGCGCGCGGCCTTTTGCGTGATCGGATCAAAGTGCGACAGCGGACGCACGCCGGTATCCTGGGTGTAGGGCTGGTATTCGGACATGAAGCGCTGGCCGCTCTGATCCAGCAGGATCCACGCCATTTTGAGATTGACCTTGTTTTCATCGCCGGGAAACCAGTCGGGAAAACGTTTGGCGCGTATGCCGTAGGGATAAGCCGGGTCGGTGTGGCGGAAACCGTAGGCGCCGTGGATATGCCACATATGCCATAAGGCTGCGCCGAGATCCTGCGCCATGCGGATGCCGTCTCCGGTGTTGTGGCGAGCGGCGGCATTGAACACCGGGTAGGTCTCCAGGAACTGCGCTTTCATTTCGGCATTGCCTTCGAAGCCGCCGGTGGCAATGATGACGCCACGGCGCGCGGCGATATGGCGTTCCTCGCCGTCCTGCAGCACCGTGACGCCGAGCACTTCGCGGGTGGATGGATCGGTGATCAGGCGTTGCGCGCCGACACCCAGTCGGATGTCGACGCCGGCAGCGACGACGTTGTCGTGAACCACCTTGAACAGTTTCGGGCCGTTCGGAGCGCCATTGGCCCAGGGGTAGTCCTTGCGCGCATCAAAGCCGGGCACGTCAACGACGGACGTGTGATAGAAGGTGTCGGTGCCGGGCAGCGGGTAGTTGCCGCGGATCTGCCGGCGGTAGGGATCGCCGGCCTTGGCACGTTCTTCGTTTTCTTCGACCGAGGTGATGACGCGGGCATCGTTGATCTGCGCCAGTTCGCGCACATAGGCTTCGAGCTCGCACATGCCATTGGCCAGCGTGCGGATGACATCGTCCGGTGTGCGACCGCTGTTGCTGGTCTGCAAGTAGGCGAAGGCCTGTTCCGGATCGTGTGCGCTGCGCACCGCGCCATAGGAGCAGATCGACAGGCCGCCCGGAACCGTGGATTTTTCCAGCAAAAGTGTTTTGGCGCCGGCCTGTGCAGCATTCAGCGCAGCAATGCCGCCCCCCAGACCAAAACCCAACACGATGACATCGACTGTTTCCGAAAATTTCATGGCATTCCCATAAAAAACAGGTGATTGAATTTATTTCAGTGCAGGCAGTGCTGCGCCGGTCGACTGGAATATCACGATACCACCCAATGCACCGGACCATTGCAGCAGCAGGTGAGTGGCGTCGAGATCACGCGTGTCGCACTGTTCCGCCTTGAGCCGGCTGCGCGTCAGTGCGAGATCATCCGTGGTCAGCACATAGCCGGCAATCCATGGCAGCGCCGGGGCGGTGATATGCAGTGATCCCTGCAGTTGCTCCGGGGTCACGTACAGCAACGCGCCACGCTGGGTGTCAATACGCCATTGGTCGTTGCAGACCTGGGCCAGAAGCCCGGTAAAGCGCGCATAACGCTGCGCGGCTTGCTGTGGATCGGCTGCACAGATGATGACTGCAGCCAGGCCGCGTGCACCGTTCGCATGTGCGGTCCAGCGATCCTGCCATAGCCACTGAGGCGTGTGCTGCTGGCAATACTGGATGCGGCCTTCAGCCATGGTGCCCGGGGGAACGCGCACGACCGAGAAGCGCGCAGTTTCCTCACCCTGTTCAGTGCCGATCTGGCGCTGCAGCGCCACCGTCGGCAGTGGTGCGAAGCCGTTTTTTTCAAGGCGTGCATGATCGGCTTCTGCACCGGCACTGCCGAAGGCGATCAGATGGATGCCGGTGTAACGCTGGATCGCCGTGCGCAGTTGCTGGGCGATGGGGGTATCCGCAGTGGGCGTGAGAAATTCCAGGTAACCCTCGCGCAGCATGATGCAGCGGTTGCCGCTGCCGGCCGGTACCAACGGTCCGCCCGGTTCCAGGCGATGTGACTGTGCGGAGAACGGTGTCAGCGTGAATCCTGCCTGCTCCAGTGCGGAACTTGCGGCATCGATATGCGGCACAAAATGCGCCACGTGATCGATATTGAGTTTTCCTGATGGCGGTATCTGGGCTGCAGCGGTCATGGCTCAGTAACCCAGCTTGGGGTCAATGCGTCGCTTCAATGTTTTGCCGGCAAGGAAGCGTTCGAGGTTTTCGAACCAGAGGTCGAGTGAAATATCGATGTAGTGTTCACCGTCGTCGCAGGAAATATGCGGCGTGATGATCAGGTTGGGCGTGGTCCACAACGAGGCATCCGCGGGCAGCGGTTCCGGATCCACCACATCCAGCACGGCGCCGCCGAGTTTGCCGCGGCGCAGCCGGGTTTCCAGCGCGCGATAGTCGGCGACGGGGCCGCGGGCGATATTGATCACGCCGGCCGTGGGTTTCATCAGATCCATGCGTTTGCCGTTGAGCAGGCCGCGTGTTTCAGCGGTCAGTGGCACGGCGAGTACGACAAAATCAGCCAGCGGCAGCATCTTGTCGAGTTGTTTGTAGCTCACCACCTTGTCGGCATATTTGTTTTTTTGCGCACTGCGCCTTACGCCGATCACTTTGAGACCGATTTTTTGCGCGGCGCGGGCAGCGGCTTCGCCAAGATCACCCAGGCCGATGATGACTGCGGTCTTGCCGGTGATGCTCGGCGAGAACAGCGCTTCCCAGCGATGCTGGTGCTGGTTGGCCATGATCGCGGGCATGCGCGAGTTGAGCAGGTTATAGGCCATGACCATGTATTGCTCGGTCTTGTGGCCGTGCGCGCCGCTGTTGTTGGTGAACAGCATGCCGCGCGGCAGCCAATCCAGTGGCAGTACGCCATCAATGCCTGCCGAGGTGGCGTGTACCCATTTCAGCCGCGGCGCCCGGGCCGCAAGGTTGTCTCGGTTCGCGGGCAGACCGATCAGCAGGTCGGCATTGGACAGCGCTGTTTCCAGCACATCGCCATCCCAGCCGAAACTCACATCAATGAGGCGTGCCAGCGTTCGGTGGCGGGCACAGGCCGCTGCCCAGAGTTCGGGCAGCGTATGAAAGATGCTCGCCTTCTTGCGCGTGTTCTCGACATGCAGATGCAGTCTTTTTGTGCTCATCAAATGCCGACTGGTTATTTGATCTGCTTCGAACGCTGATAGGGCGCGGTCATGAATGCGGTTTCCGGCGGGTCTTTCTTGGCGGTGCCGGCGGCTTTGACGATTTCCTGCATGCGTTTCAGTGATGCGACATCGGAAGCTTCAAAGCTGGCCATGTAGGCGCCATCCCATTGCGAAGCGTAGGCCTTGGCATCATCAGGCTTCATGTTGGCGGCCTTCTGCAGGATTTCCGCGACCTTGTCCTTGTTCTTTGAGCCATATTCCAGGGTTTTGCGAATCGCGACAATGAACTTGGCAACGGCTTCCGGATTTTTGGCGACGTAATCGTCATGTACGATGGTGACGGCGAGTATGGGCGCTGCCGTGCCTTTGGTCAGCTTTTTCCAGTCATCCACGACGCTGCCGAGTTTGACCAGCTTCACGTCGTCGCTCATTTGCGCAATGGTGACCGAACGGATCACCGCGGCATCGACTTCCTTTTGCAGCAGGAACTGGGCCAAGCGGCCTTCATTGCCCGGGACGATGCTGTAATCAGCAGTCTTGAGGTTGTAGACCCCCGACAGCACTGCGCTGGCAATGGCATGCGTTGCGCTGCCGGGTGGGGACATGCCGATTTTCTTGCCCTTCAGATCAGCGATGCTCTTGATCGGTGAGCCGGCTGGGACAACGATCTGCGCTTCGGCAACCTGCGAAGCAAGAACGATTTTCACCGGCACGCCGTCGGCGGCAATGCTCATCGATGCGGTGGAGGGGGCGCCGAAGGCGAGATCGATGGTCTGCGGCACGATGGCACGGGTGGGGCCGTTGACTTCGGCGAACTTCACCCATTCAACATCAAGGCCTTCCTTCTCGGCGATTTTCATCTGTTCCATGACGGCGCCAAAGCCAAGGCTGAAGCCGCTGGTCCAGTAACCGACCTTGATTTTCTGCGCCTGCGCCGGTGCGGCGGCGAGCAACAGGGCGAGGGCAAAGACCTTGAGCAGGTGCATCGGTTTCATCGCGGCTCCTTTAATAAATAAAATTAAATCAATGACTTAAGTTGGTGCGCCAGTTGCGCGGTAGCGGCTTCAGTCGCATCGCGCGGCCGTGACAACGCAATCGGAACCTGATCGCGGATGCGTCCAGGGCGCGGCGCCATCACCACCACGGTGTCTGCCAGCACGACGGCTTCTTCAACGTCATGCGTCACAAACACAATGGTCATGTGTTTGAGTTGCTGGATACGCAGCAATTCTTCATGCATCTGAGCCCGCGTCATCGCATCCAGTCGCGAGAAGGGTTCATCCATCAGCAGGATGCACGGTTCCAGCACCAGGCTGCGGGCGAGCGCGACGCGGCTGCGCATGCCGCCGGAGAGCTGATACGGGAACGCATCGACAAAGGCTTCGAGTCCGACCAGCCGCAATGCCTCGCGCGCACGGTTTGCGCGCTCGGAGCGCAACATGGAACCGGCTTCCAGTGCGAATTCGACGTTTTGCAGTGCGGTACGCCAAGGCAGCAGGCGGTCTTCCTGAAACATATAGCTGACGCTGCGCCAGTCGCTGAATTTTCGCGAGGGTGTGCCGTTGATCAGCACCTCACCCTGCTCGGGCGTGACCAACCCGGAGATGATGTTGAGCAGCGTCGATTTGCCGCAGCCTGAAGCGCCGAGAATGGCGACGATGGCTCGCGCAGGTATGGTCAGACTGATGTCTGACAACACCTGCAATGATGAGCCATCGGCGGTTTTGAACCACTTGCTGACGCCCCGTACCGCGATGGCGCCGGTTTCTGTAGGAACAGTCTTGGACGCGACCGCAGTGTTCATGTCAGGGGCCTTTGACCGGCGGTTTGGCGGCGAAGGCGGAATTGCGCAGGCACATGCGGCCGCGCGGATCCTGCCATAAGGTGCCGTCTTCATGCAGCTTGCCCAGCGTGCGCGCGACGGTCTGGAAGTCGTAGTCGGCGAACTGTTCGGCCAGCTCCGAGTAATACTTTGGCGTTTTTTCAATGACGGCGACGATTTTGGCGGCGAGTTCCGTCACAGCGGTATCACCGGAGGCAGCCTGCTGCACGGCATCGGCCTTGCCGGCGTAGTAGTCGTTGATTTTTGCGCGGTCGGTGTAAGCGTAGGCGATGCGTTCAAAACGTTCGCGCGGAATACCCTCGGAGATCGTCGCATCGATGCCGACCTTGGCGCCGGTGGGCACCACGCCGGGTGGCATCACCGCAAGGCTGGGGTCCAGCGGTTTGGCGCGGCTGCCGGGGATGATCATGATGTCCTTGTCACCCTGCACGCGCGTGGCGATCGCCCATTCGACGTCCATCGCATTGAACACGTCGATGTCGTCATCGACGACCACGACGTGTTTCAGGTCCATCACCGACAGCGCGGCGAGTAGTGCATTCTTGCCTTCACCGGCTTGTTTCTTGATCGAAATCACGGCGTGCCACATGCCGCAGCCGCCGAGCGTGACATTGATGTCCTTGACCTGTACGCCGGCGGTTTTGAGTGCGCGGCGGATCTGCGTGTAACGCGTCGGTGCCATCAGCCAGGTGTTTTCCCAGGGCATGTGCAGCGCGTAATAGATCGCATCCTTGCGCATGGTGATGGCGTTGATGCGTACCACCGGGTTCCAGTGCAGGCCACCCATCAGCCGGGTGAATTCGCCGAAGCGGCCTTCGGGCTGGGTCCAGCCGGTCGGCAGGATTTCGCCCTCGAGGACGATTTCGGAATCGGCAATGCAGGGCAGGTCGATGGTTTCGCACTGCGCGAGTTCGATGGCTGCGCCGCGGATGCCGCCGGCGATGCCCATTTCATCGGTGCCCAGCGGCGCACGGAAGCCGGAGCCGAGGTTTTCGAAGGGGTGATTGCCGATGGAGATCGAGATCGGCAGCGGCTTGCCGGCTTCGAAAGCGCGCTGCGCAAACAGCCGCATGTTGTTCGGGGTGACGATATCGATGCCGGTCAGGTTCTTTTCCTTGACCATGAAGCGGTAGATGCCGGAGTTCAGTCCGAATTCCGGATCACGGGCAATGGTGATGCCCGCGGTGATCATCGGTCCGCCGTCGTAAATCGAGAACATCGGAATCGGCAGGCTGAACAGGTCAACATCCTTGCCGGTCTTGATCACCTGTTTGGCGGCGCAGGATTCGACGTAGCGCGGCGGGATCGGTTTCTCGATGCCGCGCTCCAGCCGGAATTCGATTTCCGGATAGGTTTCGCAGCCCATCGACATGATGGCGCGTTTCTGCGAGCGGATGATCCCGGAGACCACCGGCATTTTGTAGCCGATGACGTTGTGGAACAGCAGGGCCTTGTCGGCCTGGTCGACCAGGGTCGCAATATGCCGGCTGTCCACCGGCTGCTTGATGTCGACAAGTTCTTTTTCGGTACGCAGGCGATCCAGGAAACCGCGGAAGGTTTCGTTGGCGTAAGGCAGTGGTTTCGTCGCTTCTTTCATTATTTTTTCTTGTCCTTGAGTTCGGCGGGACCGGTAACGCCGGCCCAGCGTGGAATGGAGTTGTGTTCGACATCAAACAGGTCAAGCACGCGGCCCACTGAATGATTGACCAGATCGTCGACGGTTTTCCCGCCGCTGTAGAAGGCCGGCACCGGCGGGAAAATCACCCCGCCCATCAGCGTGACCATTTCCATGTTGCGGATATGGGCGAGGTTCAGCGGTGTCTCGCGGGTGATCAGCACCAGGCGGCGCCTTTCCTTGAGGATGACGTCGGCGGCGCGGGTAATCAGGTTGTCGGCGAAGGCGTGTGCAACGCCGGCGAGGGTTTTCATCGAGCAGGGGGCGATGACCATACCGGCGGTAATGAAGGAGCCGCTGGCAATGGTGGCGCCGATGTCTCGCACATTGTGGGTAACGTCGGCCAACTTGTGCAGCGCCTTGCGGTCCATGCCGTATTCCTGGAAGGCATTCAGCACACCCGCTTCGGAAACGACCAGATGGGTTTCCCAGCCGCCGAGTTGCCGCAGACGTTCAAGGATGCGGATGCCGTAGACTGAGCCCGATGCGCCGGTCATGGCGACGATGAGGCGACGGGGTGGAGTGGCGCTGCGCGGGGTGCTCATTGGTTTTCAGCTTCCTTTTTCCAGCGGAAAAGGTAGTTTTCCAGAGGACGAAGTACGCCCATTTCGAGCGCGGCCATCATCACCACCAGGGTCAGGGTCCAGGCAAACACCTGATCGGTCTGGATCAGGTCGGCGGCCTGGCGCAGGCGATATCCTACACCGCTCGAGGAGCCGAGCGTTTCGGCGACCAGCGATACCCGCCAGCCGAAACCAAAGGCCAGTCGCGCGCCCGAGAAGAAGTAGGGCAGGATGGTCGGCAGATAGATCTTGACCATCACTTTCCATGAAGGCATGCGCAGCACGTGGGCCAGTTCGATGAAGTCGGCGCTGACCGTGCGCGTACCCTGCCAGACGTTGGTGATGATCAGCGGCATTGCGGTCATGAACACCACAAAAATCGTGGTGGCGTTCGACACGCCGAACCAGATGATCGCAAACGTCGCCCAGATAGCCGACGAGACCGTGTTCATGACCGGTATTACCGGTTCGAAAAATTCACCCAGCCGGCGATTGGCGCCGAACAGGATTCCCAGCGGCAGGCCGATCAGCGTGGCAAGAATGAAACCGGCACCAACCCGGCCAAGGGTGATGCTCACATCATTCCAGAGTTCTCCGCTGGCGGATATCTGAAGCAACGCATTCCACACCCGGACAGGTCCCGGAAGGACATAGTGCGGCACGCCGAGGGCCAGCAGCCACCACACGCCGATGATGGTGCCGACCAGCGCAACCCGCTGCAGCAGCAGGTCGAGTCGGAACAGGCGTGTCGTGCTTCCGGCGTGGATGCGGCTTTCGAGGACCTCGGGCATCGACGGGGTTACTTCGGCGGCGCCGTGAAGTAGGTGCCGCGTCCACTGGCGACGAGTGCGCCGTCCTTGTCATAGACATAGGCTTCTGCAGTCGAATACTGGCTGCCGCTGCGCACAACGCGGCCCTTGGCAGTCAGGTCGCCGGGCATGGCGGCCTTGTGGTAGTCGACGCGGATGTCGATGGTTGGCACCGGACGACCCAGTTGCGCGGCAATCGCGTAGTCGGCGACGACGTCCACAATCGCGGCAAGGATGCCGCCGTGGGTGTATTTGCGCTCGGGGTTGACCACCCATTCTTCGCGCCAGGTTGCCTTGACCTCGATGCCGGCATCATCGGCCTTGATGAAAGTGAAGTTGAGCCACTGATTGAAAGGACCACGGCTGATCAGCTTCTGCAGTTGTTCAAGGGAAGGTTTGGTATCGGTCATTACGGGCTCCGGTTCGATTCAGGATTGAAGACTAATGGGTGAATGGGCGCAACCTATAAATTGTCAGGCTGCTGATGAATTCTTCTCAGTGCTGCTGCCGGCGGCGGCAACGATGCTGCGCAGCCGGTTGCGGTCGATCTTGTTGGTGCCGGCGAGCGGCAGCTGTTCCAGGAAAAATACCCGGCGCGGGTGTTGGTATACCGGACCGTTTTTGAGTGCGAACTGGCGGATTTCGTCCTCGGTTGCGCTCTGGCCGGTGCGTTGCACGATGAACGCATAAGGGACCTGGCCTTTCAACTCGTGGCTGAAGGGCATGACGCAGGCCTGATGCACGGCCGGGTGACGTTCGAGCAGGCGTTCGACTTCTATCGGGAAAATGTTTTCACCGCCGCAGACGAACATGTCGTCGGTACGACCGACAAAAAAGTAGAACCCCTCGGCGTCGCGGCGGCAGACATCACCGGTGTGGTACCAGCCGCCCTGCAGGCGCTTCGCCGATTCCTCAGGGAGATTGTGGTAGCCCAGAAGGATGCCCGGATTTTTCAGCAGCAATTCACCCTCATCAGCATTCGGCCCGTTGATCAGCTTCGCTTCGGTGCCGGGATAGGGCACGCCGATCGAGCCCATCGGGCGTGGTTTGTTGTCGGGGTGCGGTCCCAGCGGCACTGGACCACCTTCGGTGACGCCGTAAACCACCAGCGGTTCGGCGTTGGGGAAGTGTACGCGGATGTCGGCCAGCAGCTGCGGGGAAGACGGCGCGGAGCCCATCATCACTGTGCGCACCGACGTCGTGTCGGTATTCGTCAGCAGTTCCTTGCGTGCAAGCAGCATCGAAATCATCGTCGGTACGCCGGAAATGACGGTGCAGTGAAAGCGTTCGATGGCGGCGATGTAGTTTTCCACATTGAACTGCGGCATCAGCACCAGGGTAGCGCCCGCGGTCAGACCCTGCTTGATCGCGTTGAGCGCGTTCTTGTGGTACAGCGGGGCGGCAACAAGAATAACGTCGTTTTCGCTGGTGCCGCGGGTGTGTGCGAGTATCCGGCGGCTCCAGTTCTGGCCGAAATGCGTCAGCAGAACGCCTTTGGGTTTGCCGGTGGACCCCGAGGTATAGGGCTGGATGGCGATACTGTCGGGCGCGGGTTCGATCGGCGTGAACGAACCACTATCGAGAAACTCGTCGAAGGCATTGCCCTCGTCAAACGCGATGACCGGCAGATCCTGTGGCAGCAGAGGGCGGTATGACGATTCGCAGAATGCCAGCTTTGCACCGGCGTCGCTGGCGATGTAGCGGACGGTTTCGGCAGCGAGCTTGATGTTGACCGGCACCGGAATCACGCCGGCGCGCATCGCTCCGAGCAGTGTGGTCACGAACTCGGCACGGTTCAAAGACAAGATACAGATGCGATCGCCCGCCTTCAGGCCACGGCGGAGCAGGCCGCGTGCAATAGCATTGGCCTGGGCATCGAGACCGGCAAAACTATGCTCCTGCACCGACCCCGGGTCGCGCAGATCGATCAGCGCAGTCCGCGTGTTGCCGGCATGCGCACTGAACGGGGCTCCCAGGTTGCCCGGGTAGCCCCGCGGTTCGGGGCGGGGGACAGCCATGACTTTCCGATCAGGGCGTGATGATGACTTTGCCGAAGACTTCGCGGTCTTCGATCAGCTTCAGGCCCTGCGCGGCTTTTTCCAGCGGCAGCACTTCGTCGATCACCGGCTTCATCTGGCCCTGCTGGATCAAGTCCATCAGCGCTTTGAGATTGTCGTCATAGAAACTGTTTGAACCGACGATCTGGAGTTCGAAGCTCCAGATGTAGCGCAGATCTTCCTTGGGGTCATAACCCGCGGTGGCGCCGCAGACGAGGATCTTGCCGCCGCGCTTGACGCATTTCAGTGACGGCGCCCAGGTATCGCCGCCGGTGAAGTTGATGACAACGTCTACGCCGCCTTCGTAGTTGCGACGCTGCGGCTTGCCGAATTTTTCGACGGCCCACTTCGAGAAATCAGTGGTCTTGTAGTTGATGACGTGGTCGGCGCCGAGGTCTTTCAGGCGCTGGATCTTGTCTTCGCTTGAGGCGCAGGCGATGACTTCCGCGCCGAGCATCTTGGCCAGCAGCACGCAGCCGGTGCCGACGCCGCCGCTCGCGCCCAGCACCAGGACCTTGTCGCCCTTCTTGATGGTGTTATGGGTGATGATCATGCGGTGCGCGGTGCCGTAGGCCACGGGTAGCGAGGCGGCCTGTTCAAAGCTGACGTCGTCCGGCATCTTGATCAACTGGTCGGCAGCCACCAGGCATTTTTCAGCAAGGCCGCCGTGCATCATTTCGCCCATCAGGCCTTTTTTCTTGTTCAGCGGGTTGACCAGCACGCGGTCACCGGCTTTCCAGCCCGATACGCCGGCGCCGACTTCAAGAATTTCGCCGGCGAGGTCGAGGCCGATGATCATCGGGAAAGGCACTTTGATGCCGGGCATGCCGCGCACGGTGAAGACGTCGTGATAGTTGAATGAGGTGGCTTTAACCCGGATGACAACATGGCCTTCGCATACCGTGGGATCCGGAAAATCGGTCACGTATTCCAGTTTGTCGAGGCCGCCGTGTTCCCGCAGTACTACTGCTTTCATTGCATTTCTCCGTTGGTGGTGTTGGTAAAGCCGTGCCAAGAGCAAGTGCGAAGGCGCATCGGCAACAGTGTAATTATGAATCCAGATCCGCGATTCGCCTAACCCAAAACGCGATTGACGTCGGTTGCGATGCGTGCGCCTCCAACGCCGTATACATGAATCGAAACAGCCACATCCTGCGTGGTATTGGCGATGCGGTGTATCCCCATCTGGTCGCCATCAAAACTCAGTGTCCCGGTTTGCCGCACCATGCTGCGCAGCGCACGGGGCGGGGCGTTGTTGCCCGTGATTTCGTAGAATGTTTCAACCACTGTTCCACAGTAAACCGCCACCCCGCACCATGTATGGTGCGCGTGGATGGGGCTTTGCTGGCCGCTGCCCCATGCAATCGAGACAATGGTGTAACGGTCTTCAGGATCGGCGTATAAAACGTGCCGGGTGTAATGATCATGACCGGCGAGCTGTTGTTCGGGATGCAGCCATGCGCCGGCTGCCAAGGCTTTGTCCAGTGCGGCCGTCACGGCACCGGGCAACTCCTGTGCAGGAGCGGCAACGGCAGCATCGAGATGGCGGATCAGCTGTTGCAGTGGCGCTTGCATGTTCATGCGTCTGCTGTAATTGCGAAATTCATTACTGAATTACTGTTCATGATGGCTTTGAGGACCATTTCCCTGGCTGTTTCAATCTGCTCACGACAGATCTGCTCCGCAGTCGCGCCGTCGCCACGCACCAGCGCGCGCAGCAGTGTGCGATGTTCATGCTGCATTTCCTGGGAACGGTTGCGGACGCCCAGGCCCAGATGCAGCAGCCGGGTCATTTCATCAAGAAGCTGGCCGATCGAGTGCACCAGACGGGCATTCCCGGCAGCCTGTGCAATGGCCACGTGGAATTCCTTGTTGGCCTCGAGGAAGCGCGCGATGCTTTTGGGTTCCTCGGACTGATAGCCGGCGCGGCAGATTTCGTCGAGCAGGCGCAGACGCTTTGCATCAACCTTTCCTGCGGCGAGCCTTGCGGCCGGCGGTTCCAGCAGCAATCGCAGTTCGAAAACGTCCTGAATATCCTTCAGTGTGACCGGAGTCACCATGTAACCGCGGCGCGGGATGGCGCGCACCAGGCCGTCATGCGCCAGTCGCGACAGCGCCATGCGTACCGGGGCCTTGCCGAGTTTGTATTGAACACAGAGCTGGGCTTCGGATATTTCGGTGCCTGGCGCGAACAGACAGCAGATGATGTCGTGCTTCACGCGTTCATACGCGCGGTCGCTGAGCAGAGGCATGGTTTTGACGGTGGCGGCCATTCTTGTGAAATCTTAGAAGCAGTCTTCTGACATGTCAACGGGGATTCTTCTTGGTCGAGGCATGCGGCTTCCAGGGATTCTTGAATCAGCCGTCTACAAGCAGCGAGCCGCAAGACCGCATCGTGAAAACCTGTCTTGCGCCTTGCGGCCGCACTCACCACAATGTGGGTATTCCTCCGAATTCAAGTTTTTCCTCGAAAGACCGGTCGTGATGAAAGCTGTTTCCATGCCCGGCCCGTGGTTGGTCGTTGCGGTTGCGACCACTGCGCAGATGATCGTGGCAATGTCGAATATCCTGTTGCCCACGATTGCGCCCAAACTGGCCGAAGCCCTGGCGGTAAGCCCGGTGCTGATCGGTTATCAGGTCAGTCTGACCTTTGGTGTTGCGACATTGGCGACCATGATCGGCGGCAACATTGTTCTGCGCTTCGGTGCGGCGCGTGCAACGCAGTTGGCGATTCTTTTTTGTGGCCTGGGCATGATGCTGTTTGCGGTTCCCGATGTTGCCGCGATTGCGCTCGGCTCGGCAGCGGTCGGTGTCGGGATGGGCATGATCAATCCCGCTGCAGCCCACATGCTGGTCACCTATACGCCGCCTGAACGGCGCAACATCATGTTTTCAATCAAGCAGACCGGTGTGCCCGTCGGCGGCGTCATCACCGCACTGACTGCGCCGGGCATTGCCGTGCATTTCGGTTATCGTTGGTCGCTGGTTGTTGTCGGTGCGCTGATCGTGGCATTGCTGGTTTTCATACAGCGCTATCGTGGGCAATGGGACGGCGACCAGCGCGGCGATGGTGGAGGCGATAAAGCGGCCTTCGGAGGTGTGCCGTTGGTATGGCAGCGTCCCAGCCTGCGCTGGATTTCGCTGGTGGCGATGATTTTCTCCGGCATCCAGCGCTGTGTCCTGAGCTTTACCGTGATTTATCTGGTGGCAGAGGGCGGTCTGGGCCTGGTTGAGGCGGGAGTCATGCTGTCCGTGGTGCAGGTCGGCGGCTCGGCATCGCGCATTTGCTGGGGCTGGTTGGCGGACCGGCTGGGCAGCAGTCTTACGGTGTTGATGATCATTTGCGTGGTGACGTTCCTTTCGACTCTGATCCTGGTGTATTTCGATCCGTCCTGGAACCGGGGGCTGATGTATTTGCTGTTTTTCATCATCGGCACAACTGCAGTAGGCTGGAATGGCGTGTTTCATGCCGAGGCGGCAAGACTCAGTCCGCCGGGTATGGCGAGCGTGGTTGCTGCTGGAACAACTTTTTTCGTGTTTGCCGGTGTGCTGATTGGCCCCGCAGCATTTGCCGCGGCATACGGCGGCATCGCCAGCTACAGCCAGACCTTTTTGCTGGTGCCCGGGGTTGCCATGGCTGCACTGGTTTTGCTGGTTCTTGCGCAACGGGCCGCCGCCCATGGTCGGAGTGCCTGATGGAGGCTGATTTGCCGCAGCAGCCTGCCGGACGGCAACCATCGGTTGCCGTTGTAGTGATGGCGACGACTGCGGCGCAAATTGCATCAGCCATGGGCATCGCGATTTTTCCGGTGATGGCGCCTCACCTTGCGCTGATGCTGGGGGTTGACGCGTCCTATGTGGGTTATCAGATCAGCCTGCTGTTCGGTGCAGCCATGCTGGCCTCGGGTGCGGTTGGTACCGTGGTTCTGCGATGGGGTGCCTGTCGCGCCATGCAGGTGGCGCTGTGGCTTTCCGCCGTGGGCATGCTTGCGGCACTGGCGGGGGAATTGTGGGTGATGCCGATTGCAGCGTTATGCATCGGCACCAGTAATGCGCTGGCTGCCGCCGGGGCCGCGCACCTGCTGTTCCGGTTTGGTCCGCCCCGGCACCGCAATCTGATTTTTTCGATCAAGCAGACCGGTGTGCCATTGGGTTGGGCGACGATTGCACTGGTTGCGCCAACATTGACCTTGTCCTATGGATGGCAGGTGCCATTGCTGGTGATTCTGGCCTATGCGGTTTTCACGGCAGTGCTGCTCGGGCGCTGGCGCCGGTTCTGGGACGATGACCGCGATACTCATGCGGCGGGGCGCACCAATCTGCTGACCGGCGTTATCGTGCTGTGGCAATACCCGACCCTGCGTTACCTGGGTTTTGCGGCCTTCTTTTTTTCGCTGGTGCAACTTTGCGTGGGTACTTTCACCGTCAATCTGCTGGTGCATGACGTGGGCTACAGCCTGGTTGCCGCCGGTGTGATGCTGTCCCTGGTGCAGACGGCGGGTATGGCCGGACGTTTGTCGTTCGGCTGGCTCGCCGACCGCAGTGGCCACGCTATAGCAGTTCTGATCCTGACCAGCATTGCGGCGGCAGTGGGTTGCATTGTCAGTGTATTCATTTCGGCGTCCTGGCCGACTTTTATGCTGGGTCTGTTTTATGTGCTGTTCGGTGTCGTGGCCTATGGCTGGAACGGCGTCATGCATGCGCAGATCGCGCGCCTCAGCCCGCCCGGCATGGTCAGTGTGGCAACCGGAGGCGTGATGGTGTGGATTTTTGCCGGCATTCTAGTTGGTCCCGCACTGTTTGCGGCGGCTTACCGCGTGATTGGCAGTTACACCGAGATGTTCGGCTATCTCGCAGTGGGTGCGCTGATCAGCGCAACAATGGCAGCGTTTGCGGTTCGCGCGGATCGGACATCATGAGTCGTGAGGTTGCCTATCCATCGGGTACTGTGGCAGCTGTGGTTGCAGCCACCACAGCAGCGCAGGTTGCTGGTGCGATGGGTGCGGCAGTGTTTCCGGTGATTGCGCCTGAACTGGCACGCAACCTCGGCGTGGAGGCCTCACTGATCGGTTATCAGATGAGTGTGATCTACGGCGCAGCGATGCTTGGCTCGATGCTGTTTACGTGGATGGTCTCGCGTTACGGTGGCTGCCGAACGACGCAGTTCGGAATGGCCAGTTGTGCCATCGGTATGGCTGTTGCCCTGCACGGCAGCGTGATGTCGCTGATTGTCGCTTCGGTTTTTATCGGCGTGGCGATGAGCATCAATCTGCCGGCCGCGGCGCACTTGCTGTTCCGTTTCAGTCCTCCTCAGCACCGCAATTTCATATTTTCCCTGAAACAGACCGGCGTCCCCCTGGCGTGGGCGTTGATGGCGCTGATCGCACCTGCGGTGACGCTGGCCTGGGGTTGGCGCTGGGCGCTGATGCTTGTGCTGGCATCAGCGCTGCTGACTCTATTCGCGATGCAGTTTCCTCGCAGCGGCTGGGATGATGACCGTCGCCCCGATCTGCCGGTGCAGGCGCGCGTATTTGACGGCGTGTTGCTGGTGTGGCGCATGCCAGCGTTGCGCTGGCTGGGTGTTGCATCTTTCTGCCTTGCGTTTATTCAGCTCTGCGTCAGCACGTTTACCGTGGTGATGCTGGTTGGCGAATGCGGTTACACACTGGTTGAGGCCGGGTTGATGCTGTCGGTGGCGCAGATATTCGGTGTGCTCGGCCGCATTGCCTGGGGTTGGCTGGCCGATCGCAGCGGCGACTGCATGGCGGCGCTGCAATATCTGACTTTTGGGTCTGTGGCCTGTTGCGCTGCAGTGTTTTTTCTGGCGCCGGGCTGGCCGGTCTGGCTGACCGCATTGTTGTATGCGCTATTTGGCGCAACAGCCATCGGCTGGAACGGTCTTTATACCGCTGAAGTGGCGCGGCGCAGTCCTGCAGGGCAGGTCAGTCTGGTGACCGGTGGCGCAATGGTCTGGAACTTTGCCGGCATTCTGACCGGCCCCACTGCGTTTACGCTCGTCTACAAGGCCATAGGCAGCTATACCACCACATTCGGCGCGGTCATCTTGATTGCGGTGCTGACGCTGTTTGCGTTGCACGCGGGCAAACGCGCCATGCGCGCAGGGGTTAGCGATGGATGAGCTTTCAGTCTGGCAGTTGGTTTTTTGTGCGGCAGTGGTGACGGTCGCGTTTGCGGTTCGCGGCGGTACGGGTTTCGGTGGCGGTGCGATTGCTGTGCCGCTGCTCGCGCTGGTGTTTCCAGTTCCGGTGACCGTGCCGGTGGTTACTGTGCTCAACATGCTCTCGTCCATAGGTCACGGCATTGCTGATTGGCGCCATATTGTATGGCCTGCCATCTGGCGTGTGCTGCCGGGCAGCCTGATAGGCGTGTTCGCCGGGCTTTATGTGCTGAGAATGTTTGACCCGCAACCGCTCAGTCGTGCACTGGGTGCTTTTGTTGTGCTTTATGCCTTGTACGTATTCGCTTTTTCAGGCCGCGAATTCCAGGTTCCAAAGCGCTGGCTGCCGGCAGTGGCAGTCATCACCAGTACTGCAGCCGGACTGATCGGGGCCTTGTTCGGCGGTGCTGCCGGACCGATGTATGTGATTTATCTGAACACCTTGCGTCTGGGGCGCGATGCATTTCGCGTCACCATTACATCGATCATGCTGTTCCAGGGGGTGACGCGTCTGGCCGGTTACGCGGCACTGGGTTTATACGACCGGCATGTAATGCTGCTGCTGGCTGCGGCGCTGCCGATGATGCTGGTCGGTTCCTGGCTGGGTGCGCGGCTGATACGGCGTTTCAACCCGGTCTGGTTCAATCGCGCCGTAGGCGCCGTGCTTCTGATGAGCGGTTTTGCGCTCCTGATCAAGTGACATGATGAGCGGTCTGAGTTACGCCCAATTCGCCTGGGTTGCAGCAGTCGTGTTCGGTGCGTTTGTCGTTCGCGGCATGTCCGGGTTTGGCGCCGGCATGATTGCCGTGCCGCTGCTGGCATTCGTAATTCCGCTGCAACTGGCTGTTCCTCTGTGCAGTCTGCTTGTATTTGTACTTTTTGTCGTCATGCTGATCCGTGACCGGCAGCAGGTGGTGTGGCCGGAGTTATGGCTTCTGGTGCCACCGACCATCGTGGGCGCGGTTCTCGGGCTCTGGCTGTTTGCCGTCCTCGATAACCGGATGCTGGTAGCCATGCTGGGCGGATTCCTGGTTCTTTACGCGCTTTACATGCTGGTCGTCAGCGTGCTCGGGCTGCCGCAATTACGCTGCTCGCAGCGCTGGGCCATGCCAGCAGGTTTTTTCGGCAGCTTCTTCGACACCTTGTTCGGCGGCGGTGGCGGAACTCTGGTTGTGATCTATGTCAATGCCCGGGGCGTCAGCCGTGCAGGGTTCCGCGCAACGGTTGCGGCATTGTGGTTTTTTGAAATGATTGCCCGAATCGGTGGGTATGCCTGGTCCGGCTTCTATGACAGCCAGACACTGCTGCTGTTCGTTACCCTGCTGCCGCTGGTTTGGGCGGGCACCGTGATCGGCGAACGTGTCGGCAACAAGGTCGACAGCGACACGTTCGGGAGGGTATTAGCGGTGATGCTTCTAGCCAGCGGAGTCAGCCTGCTGGCAAAGTAATGATTGCTTCTGGAGAATAAGTCCCGCGATCAGCGCAGGAAAATGACGACGGGGAATACCGATACCGCAAGCGCCAGGATCAGCCATTCCAGATTGTTGCGCTTCAGCCACCCGGTGAAGTGGAGGATCAGCACAATGATCGCGATGACATAAAACGCGTAAAACACCATTTTTGTTTCCCCTTTTAATTTTGCGAAGGATATACGAATTTGACCGAACTCGCCATTGGAACAGCACGTTACAGCGTTCCATAAGCGCAGATTGAATGGTTATTTATTGAAAATTCGTTAATCCGGATTTATCGAATTCGGAATTTTGCACCGGTAATTTTTTTGATTCAGCAGGTCCCTGACCTTGCGCAGTTTTGCGGTATGAACCGAAATTTGTGCAGAAAATTGCATATTCTGCTTTTCCGGAAATCAATCAACCGAACGAAGCGCAAACAACCCGCAAATTCATTTCTTCCCCGTATCTTTGACTATTTTGTAAATAATTGTTTTTAAACAATAAATTATTGAGCACTACACCTCTTCCGTTTTGAGCCCATAAACAACAAGCAGTTGTTGGGTAATCTTCACAAGGGGTTGGAAGTCTTGTTGCCAAAGGA
>CAMAYE010000044.1 GCA_945862135.1 Bordetella parapertussis | reverse complement strand
TTCTGGTATTTCTTCGGTTCACTGGCGATGCTGGTGCTGGTGATCCAGATCGTCACCGGTATTTTCCTGGTCATGCATTACAAACCGTCGGCCGCTGAAGCCTTTGCGTCCGTTGAATACATCATGCGTGACGTGCCCGGCGGCTGGTTCATCCGCTACATGCACTCAACAGGTGCCTCGGCGTTTTTCATCGTCGTCTACCTGCACATGTTCCGCGGGCTGATGTACGGTTCGTATCGCCAGCCGCGCGAGCTGATCTGGATTTTCGGCATGCTGATCTACCTGTGCCTGATGGCCGAGGCTTTTTTCGGCTATCTGCTTCCCTGGGGACAGATGTCGTTCTGGGGCGCGCAGGTGATCATCAACCTGTTTGATGCGTTGCCACTGATCGGACCTGACCTGTCGACCTGGATCCGCGGCGACTTCGTGATTTCGGATGCCACGCTCAACCGCTTCTTCGCCTTCCACGTGATCGCGATCCCGCTGGTGCTGCTGGGCCTCGTGGCTGCGCACATCATGGCGCTGCACGAAGTGGGTTCGAACAACCCGGACGGGGTCGAGATCAAGCAGCACAAGGACGCCAAGGGCATCCCGCTCGACGGCATTCCCTTCCATCCGTACTACACGGTGAAGGACATTGTCGGTGTGGTGGTGTTCATGTTCCTCTTCTTCATGGTCGTGTTTTTCATGCCGGAGATGGGCGGATACTTTCTCGAATACAACAACTTCATTCCCGCCGATGCACTGAAGACGCCAGCGCATATCGCGCCGGTCTGGTACTTCACGCCGTATTACTCGATCCTGCGCGCGATTACCGAAGACTTCATGCTGGTTCTGGCGATCGGTGTTGCGGCCTATTCGATCCTGATCTGGCTGACTGCACGCAATTCGCTGGTGAAGATGGCCGCGCTGGCTATTGGCTTCGTGGTGATCGTGCTGATGAAGGGCGGTCCGCTGGCGCTTGAAGCGAAAGTCTGGGGTGTCGCGATGATGGGCGCGGCAACGCTGATTTTCTTCCTGCTGCCGTGGCTGGACCAGAGTCCGGTCAAGTCGATCCGCTACAAGGGGCCGCTGTTCCGCACCGCACTGACGATTTTTGTCATCGTCTTTATCGTGCTTGGTTATTACGGCACGCAGACCGTGACGCCGGCGGGTACCCTGATTTCGCAAATCGGCACGCTGATTTATTTCGCGTTCTTCCTGCTGATGCCGTGGTATTCGTCGATGGACAAGACCAAGCCCGTGCCTGACCGGGTGACCATGTAATGGGCAAAAACATGAACAAACTCAAACATCTGATAGCAGTTTTGCTGCTCGCCCCGGCATTCGCGCTGGCGGCAGGCGGCGATGTCAAACTGGATCGTGCGCCGATTGATGAAAACGACCAAGCCTCGCTGCAGCGCGGTGCCCGGCATTTCGTCAATTACTGCCTTAATTGCCACAGCGCGAGCTATATGCGTTTCAACCGCTTGCGTGACATCGGTCTGACCGACCAGCAGATCCTCGATAACCTGGTATTCAGCGGCGGCAAGGTCGGCGACCTGATGAAGATCGCGATGGACCCGAAGGATGCGGCAGCCTGGTTCGGTGCGGCACCCCCCGAGCTGTCGCTGATCGCTCGTTCGCGCGCGTCACCCGCTGGCAGCGGCGCTGACTGGCTCTACAGCTACCTGCGCGGCTTCTACCGCGACGCCGAACGGCCGACCGGCTGGAACAACACCGTGTTCCCCAACGTCGGCATGCCGCATGTGATGTGGGAGCTGCAGGGTGAACAGGTGCTGGCCGACAAAAAAGTGCAGGGTGCCGGTTTCGAGACCACCGAACACGTGCTCAAACTCGACAAGCCCGGCAAGCTGAGCCCGGTTGAATACGATCAGATGGTTGCCGATCTGGTGAACTATCTGGTGTTCATGGCAGAACCGGCGCGTGCCAGCCGCACCACCATCGGCATGTTTGTGCTGTTTGCGCTCAGCCTGCTGTTCATCCTCGCCTACGCGCTGAAGAAGGAGTACTGGAAAGACGTGCATTGACGGCGTTTCCAGCCTGCCAGGGGCCGTGCGCGGGAACGCGCGACGGCCCCGGTTTTCTGGATCGCTGCGTTAGAGATGCACCCGCCCCTTCCGATTTTTTGATGCTGTTCCGTTACGGATAAACGATCATGATGACACTCTACTCGGGCACCACCTGCCCTTTCAGCCAACGCTGCCGTTTCGTGCTCTACGAAAAAGGCATGGATTTCCAGATCATCGACGTCGATCTGTTCAACAAGCCTGAAGATCTGGCCGTGATGAATCCGTACAACCAGGTGCCGGTGCTGGTCGAACGCGATCTCATCCTCTACGAATCGAACATCATCAACGAATACATTGATGACCGTTTCCCGCATCCGCAACTGATGCCGGCGGATCCGGTGATGCGCGCGCGTGCGCGTCTGTTTCTGTTCCGCTTTGAACAGGAAATGTTTTCGCATGTGATCCACATCGAAAAAGGCACGCAGAAACAGGCCGACAAGGGCCGTCAGACCATCCGTGACGCGCTGACGCAGATCGCGCCGGTATTCGCCAAGCAGAAATACATGCTGGGCGAAGAGTTCTCCATGCTTGATGTGGCGATCGCGCCGCTGCTGTGGCGCCTGGACCACTACGGCATCCAGCTCGGCAAGCAGGCAGCGCCGCTGATGAAATATGCCGAACGGCTGTTCAGCCGGCCGGCCTACATCGACGCGCTGACGGCCTCCGAAAAGGTCATGCGCAAGTAATCCGGCGCATCAGGTTCCGTCGTGGCCGAACGTTCCACCAAGCCCTATCTGATCCGCGCCATCCACGAGTGGGCCTGCGACAGCGGGCTCACGCCGTACGTTTCTGTGAAGGTTGACGAGAATACCCGCGTGCCTGCAGAACATGTGCGCAATGGTGAAATCGTTCTCAACCTTGGATACGACGCCACCCACAAGCTGAACATCGGCAACGATTTCATCCAGTTTTCGGCCCGCTTCGGCGGGGTGTCGCGCGAATGTACGATACCGGTTTCAGCGGTGCAGGGCATTTTTGCGCGTGAGAACGGACAAGGACTGTTTTTTCCGGAAGATGCCCAGGCGCAGTCGGTCGGATCGGGCGGCACTGCAGCCATGGAAAGCGCCGGCGATAACCCGCTGACACCGCCTGATGATCCCAAACCGGATGCTCCGGCGCCGGGCGGGCGCCCCCGTCTGCAGATCGTCAAATAGGTCTGCTGCCGGCGTGGTTGACCCCACCCGGTACACCCTTCGCTATTGACCACCCCCGTGCTGTACGGCTGGACTTACGGCGGGGGGTACACACTCACATGAATCAGTTTTTGCGCCGCCTGATTTCGCGAATGACGGCGGCGTTATCGAGTTCCGCTTCACCGGCTTTCATGCAACCTTCGACGATGTCGGTATAGGTGCCGGCCAGCGGCAGTTGTTGTTGCAGGCGCTGTGCGAGTTCGAGCATCAGCGAAAAATCCTTCAGCGTCTGCGCGATCTTGCCGTGGGGCGTGAAGTCGCCGGCGATCATCTTGTCGCCTTTGACGTCCATGATCTGCGAGTAGGCGGCTGAATCGCGGGCTACGGCGAGGAAGGGCATCAGCGGCAGGCCCATGCGTTCTGCGAAGACCAGGCCTTCGGCGAGTGCGGCGCGATTGATGCCGAGGATCAGGTTGATGGCGAGTTTGGCGCGGCCACCGTTGCCGGCGGCGCCGAGGTGGTGGCGGCGCGGGCAGATGGCGTCGAGGATGCTGCTTACGGCTTCCGCAGCGGCGGGGTCGCCGCCGACCAGGCCCAGCGCGTCGCCGCGCGCGGTCTGGTCGCTGGTGCCGGAGACCGGCATTTCGATAAAACGAAGACGTTGTGCGGGCAGGCGTTTGACCAAGGCTGAAATGCGGTCGGGGTCGCAGGTGCTGACACAGATCGCGGTCAGTGCGGGGGCGTCTGCAGGCAATGCTTTAAGCAGCGCATCGCAGGTCGTTTCGGCCTGTTCGGTATTGAAGACCGCCAGCACCATGGTGCTGCAGATCCGTGCCAGTTCATCCAGTGATGCCGCAGTCCGGCCGCCGATGGCGTTGAGCGCTGCGGATTTTGCCGGATCAATGTCATAGCCGATGACAGAGTGGCCGGCCGCGAGCAGGCGCTTGGCGCAGGCGCCTCCCATGAGGCCGCAGCCGACGATACCGATAGGTGCGCCGCTGGATGTGCCGACAGAAGCGCCGACAGAGGCGCCAAAGGGAGAAGGGGTCATTTTGCTGATGTCCTGGATATGAAACCGAGGCGCAATTATAGGAGGCTCACCCTGTGGCGAGGCGCTATAATCCCGCCTCCCGCCGGCATAGCTCAGTTGGTAGAGCAACCGCCTTGTAAGCGGTAGGTCGTCTGTTCGATTCAGACTGTCGGCACCATTTTCGCTTTTGCGGAACCTGTGCGGACAAGGGCGGGATTGTAAAAATAATCCAATATAATCAATGGGTTATAGTGATCCACCCGGAAACGGGTGGCGGGTGAACTGTTGTGATGCGACAGACTTGAATTTTTTCAGGGCAACGCTATCTAACAGGCCACAAAAAACGCGCGGCCGCAGGACGGGCGCGCATCGCAACGGAGAGAGGCATTGATTAACGTCGAACACCTGGTCAAGGCTTTCGGGCCGAAACTGGCGGTGAATGATGTGTCGTTCAGCGTCGAACGCGGCGAAGTACTGGGCTTTCTGGGCCCTAACGGCGCCGGCAAGTCGACCACGATGCGCATGATCACCGGCTACTATCCCCCGACTTCGGGCCGCATTCTCGTTGGTGGCCATGACATGGTCGAAGATCCGATCGCCGCCAAGCGGTTGATCGGCTACCTGCCGGAGAACGCGCCGGGTTATGCCGACATGACCGTCAACGGCTTCCTCAATTTTTGCGCCGAACTGCGCGGCCTGCAGGGCGACGCCCGCAAGCGTGCCGTGCATCGTGCGGTCGAGTTGTGCTTCCTCGAAGGGGTGCTGTATCAGTCGATCGACACGCTGTCCAAAGGTTACAAGCATCGGACCTGCCTCGCGCAGTCGCTGATCCATGACCCGGAAGTGCTGATTCTCGACGAGCCGACCGATGGTCTGGACCCGAACCAGAAACACGAAGTGCGCGGCCTGATCAAGCGTCTCGGCGAAAACAAGGTGGTGATTTTCTCGACGCACATTCTTGAAGAAGTCGAAGCCGCCTGCTCGCGCGTGATCATCATCGACCGCGGCCGTATCGTCGCCAGCGGAACGCCGGCTGAACTGAAAGCGCGTTCGCCGGAAGGCAAACTCGACGAAGTGTTCCGCGCGATCACGCTGCCCGACACCGTCAAGCATGGAGTACACGCATGAACGCCTGGGCCAACATCCGTACCATCATGAAACGCGAGCTGTCGGGCTATTTCACCTCGCCGATTGCCTACGTGTTCCTGGTGATCTTCCTGTTGTTGACGGGTTTCTTCACCTTCACCATCGGCAATTTTTTCGAACGCGGTGAAGCTTCGCTGGTGTCTTTTTTCACCTGGCACCCGTGGCTGTACCTGTTCCTCGTCCCCGCCGTCGGCATGCGCCTGTGGTCGGAAGAACGCCGCCTCGGCACGATGGAGCTTCTGCTGACCATGCCGATCACCAGCTGGCAGGCCATTGTCGGCAAGTTTTTCGCGTCATGGCTGTTCCTCGCACTGGCGCTGGCGCTGACCTTCCCGGTGGTGATTACCGTCAATTACTTCGGCGACCCTGACAATGGCGTGATTTTCGCCGGTTATGTCGGCAGCCTGATGCTTGCCGGTTCCTATCTGGCGGTGAGCTGCATGACCTCAGCGCTGACGCGCAACCAGGTCATCAGCTTCATCCTGTCGGTGATGATCTGTCTGTTCCTGATCCTCGCCGGCTATACCCCGGTCACCGACCTGCTGACGCGTTTTGCCAGCCCGGTGGTGGTGGACGTCATTGCCGCTTTTTCGGTGATGACCCACTTCGAAGGTTTCCAGCGCGGCGTGCTCGACACGCGCGACGTGGTGTTTTTTGCCTCGGTGATGGGCTTCATGCTGTTTACCACCGGCGTGATCATCCGCAACCAGCGTGCCGGATGAGGTAACGGAAAACACATCATGAAAAACAAGAATCTTGAAACGTTGATGTATTCGGCCGGCGGCATCCTCGCGCTGGCACTGATCCTCGTTGCGGCCAACTTCATTTTCAGCGCGCTCAATGCCCGCGTCGACCTGACCGAAGGCCGCGTCTATACATTGTCCGAAGGCACGCGTTCGATACTCGCCAAGCTCGAAGCGCCGGTGAAGATCCGCCTGTACTACTCGCAGGGCAGCACTGCGGTGCCGCCGGGACTGAAGACCTTTGCCAGCCGCGTTGAAGACGTGCTGAACGAATTCAAGGCCGCGTCCAACGGCAAGGTCATCATTGAGAAATTCAACCCCGAGCCCGACTCCGACGCCGAAGAATCCGCAGCGCTGGACAACGTCGAAGGCCAGATGACCAACACCGGCGAGAAGTTCTATCTCGGCCTGTCGGTGTCTTTCCTCGACCAGAAAGCGGCAATTCCGGTGCTGACGCCGGATCGCGAGCGCCTGCTTGAGTACGACATCACACGTTCGATCTCGCAGGTCGGTCAGGCCAAGAAACCGGTGATCGGCATCATGAGCAACCTGCCGGTGCTGGGCCGTTCGCTTGATCCGGTGAAAAAGCAGCAGCCGACCGATCCCTGGGTGCTGGCGTCCGAACTCAAGCGCATATTCGATGTGCGCAAGGTCGATCTCGCCGCGACCAAGATCGATGATGACATCAAGGTGCTGCTGATCATCCATCCGCGCGACATCCTCGAGCCGACCGAATACGCCATCGACCAGTTCGTGCTGCGCGGCGGCAAGGTCATCGCCTTCGTCGACAGCTACGCCTACTTCGACCAGCAGCCGGATCTGCAGAATCCATTCGGCGGCAGCGCAGCGGGCCAGTCCAACCTGATGAATCTGTTCAAGGCCTGGGGCGTCGAGCCCAGCCAGGGCAAGGTCGTCGCCGACCTGACCTTCGCCAGCGGCGAAGGCCCGCGCCTGTTGCCGACCCTGCTGTCGCTGAACAACGAAGCCTTGAACATGGATGATGTGGTGACCAGCCAGGTCGGCACGCTGCTGATGCCCTTCAGTGCCAGTTTTGTGGTGAAGCCGCCGGAAGGCATCACCCAGACCACGCTGGTGCACACCTCGAAAAACTCGATGCTCGCCGACCTGATCATTGCCACGCTGTCGGGCGAACCGTCGACCCGCGGCTTCCAGCCTTCGGGCAAGGAAGAACCGCTGGCGTTCCGCCTCACCGGCAAGTTCAAGACCGCATTCCCCAACGGCAAACCCGCCGACCCGTTCGCGCGCGGCAAGCCGATCGATCCGGCGCAGTTCGAAGCCGACCGCAAGTCGCACCTGCGTGAAGCCGCTGCTGAAAACACCGTGGTCATTGTTGGCGACGTCGACATGCTCACCGATGGCGCTGCCGTGGACATCCAGGAAATGTTCGGTCAGCGAGTGGCCGTGCCGCGTAACGGCAACCTCGCGTTTGCGCAGGGTCTGGTCGAGCAGATGGCCGGCGACAGTGCGCTGATCAATCTGCGCAGTCGTGCCGCATTCAGCCGTCCGCTGACGGTGATCAAGCAGATGGAAGCGCAGGCGCAGGAAACCTACCTCGGCAAGATCAAAGAACTGGAAGACACGCTCAACCAGACCACCGAGAAACTGCAGGCGCTGCAGAAAGGCAAGGCTTCCGGTACCGCAACCGGCGGCGCGATCCTGACTCCGGAGCAGCAGGCCGAACTGGAAAACTTCCGCAAGAAATCGGTCGAGACCCGCCGGGAACTGAAGGACGTCCGCAAGAACCTGCGTGAAGAAACCGAAGCACTGCAACTGTTCACCAAGATCATCAATATCGGCCTGGTGCCGCTGCTGGTGATGGTGCTGGGGATCGGCCTGGCGATTGCCAAGCGCCGCAAAGCCAATGCAAGGATCCGCGCGTCATGAACCGCAAACAGTTTCTGTGGCTGATGCTCGCCTTCGTGCTGCTCGGCGGTGCTAGCCTCGCCTTGTTCTGGCAGGACATCACCGCTTACCGCGACAGCGGTGCGAAGATCGGCGCCCGGCTGATGCCCGAACTGAAAATCAGCGACGTCGCGAAATTGCGCCTGCAGGATGCCCAGCAGGAAGTGACGCTGGTGATCAAGGACAAGGTCTGGCGGGTTGAGCAGCGTGGCGGATATCCGGCGGATTTTGCAGAAATCAGCGGACTGATCCTGAAGCTGCTCGACGTCAAGGTCGTGCAGACAGAAACCGTCGGCGCCAGCCTGCATCCGCGGCTGAACCTGCTCGCGCCCGACAAGGGAAGCAAGGACGCCAAAGGCGCCAAGGAAGGCACCGGCACGCTGGTCGAACTGAGCGATGCTTCCGGCAAAGTGCTCGTGAGCATGGTGCTGGGCAAGGTCTCACTGAAAAAAGATCCGATGAATCCGCTGCCCAATGCGAAAGACGGCGTGCCTGCAGGCCGTCATGTTCTGGTGGCGGGGCGTGGTGACTCGGTGGCCGTGGTGTCTGATCCGCTGGAAAAAGCCGTGGCAGAGCCAGGTGCATGGGTCGCCAAGGATTTCTTCAAGGCCGATCGCATCCGTTCACTCCAGCTCGCCGGTGAAGGCGTGTCTGGCTGGAAAATCGCCCGCGACGAAGAATGGGGCCAATGGAAATTCGCCGCTGGTGGCGGCATGCTCAATCCAAGCGCAGCAGTGGCAGCAACCAATGCGCTGGGCAGTCTGGCCTTCAGCGATGTGGTGATCGATGACAAGGCAGGTACCGAAAAAGTCGCTGTGCTGACCGCCGAGACTTTCGACAACCTGACTTACACCATCAAACTGGCGCCGCAGGCCAATGGTGACTTTGTGCTGCGTTATACCGTCGCCGGCACGCCGCCGAAAACGCGCAAACCCGAAGCCAAGGAAAAGCCTGAGGACACTGCGAAGCTCGACAAGGAATTTGCCGATAACCTGAAGCGGCTCGAGGCGCGGGTGATGCTGGAGCAGGTGCGGTCACAGTGGGCCTATGTGTTGCCGGGCAAGACTGCAGCTGCTTTGCTGATGAAGCGTGAGCAGATGGCGGTGCCGGGACGCTAGATTTCCGCCCCGGATCTGTTGGTGTTCACGCTGTAATCCGCGCATCCTGTTGTTTGTATTGCATTTTCAGTTCTGTGCCGGGTTTATACTGCAGCGATGAAACGGCTGATTGTCAGTGCGCTCATCCTGTTGGTGCTGCCCGCTTGCACCACAACGCTGTATGGTACCCAGAGCACCAGCGGCGGCGCGAGCTCGACGACCACAGGCAGCCACGTGCGAGGCAGCACACAGGCCGGCAACGCACGATTGAGCGGCTCGTTCGGTGCGCCACCGCCGGCCGGTTTCCAGGGCGGGCAGGTGACGTTTTCGAATAATGCATCGGCCGTGTTGTTTCTCGGATTGGTGATTGCCGGTGCTGCGGAAGCTGCCGGCAACTGGTTCAGCAAACCGCAGGAGCGTCGTGAACCGCTGGCGCCCGGCGGGATTTCGCACACCTGCTCCTGTTACGGCTGGCGTCCCGAGTTATTGACGCCGACCCCTGAGCCGCAGTAACTTGCGGCAGTCATTTCAACTGCACTGTGAGTCCCAACATGAGCAATAACAAAGTTCCAGAGTCGCCCGTTTTTCCCGCCGGGAAAAAATGGGAATTCCAGAAACGTCCGGGCATTTACGAATCCGACATCACGGCGATGGTGCGGCGCATGCTCCAGGACGAATCCATCAGTGCCGATCAGCGCTCCGCATGGGAACGCTGGCGCAACGACCCCGCGGGGCTGAAATGAAAAAACTGAATGTACTGAAGGCGGTTCTGCTGGGCAGCGCGCTGCTGACAACGGCATCAACAGTTGCTGCGCAGGCCTATCCCTCACGTCCGGTGCGTTTTGTCGTGCCTTATGCCCCCGGCGGCAGCACCGACACGCTGGCGCGGACCATGGGTACCAAGCTGTCCGAGCTGCTCGGCCAGCAGGTGGTGGTCGACAACCGTCCTGGCGCCAACGGCGACATCGGCATGACCATCGTCGCCAAGGCGCCAGCTGACGGCTACAGTATCGTGCTGGGCTACATCGCCAACCTCGGCATTGGCCCCAGCCTGTACGACAAGATGCCGTACGACCCGATCAAGGACTTCTCCTCGATCACCCAGGTCGCCGGCGCCTCCAACATTTTCGTGATCCATCCCTCGCTGCCGGCGAAGAACTTCAAGGAGTTCATCGCCTACACCAAGGCCAATCCGAAAAAGGTCAGCTTCGCCTCGGCGGGTGTCGCCAGCGTCGGGCACCTCACCGGCGAACTGCTCAACGACATGGCCGGCATCGACATGCTGCACGTGCCGTACAAGGGCAGCGGTCAGGCGATCTCCGACCTCGTTGGCGGCCACATCAAGGTGATGATCAGTGGCATGGCCTCGACGCTGCCGCATGTGCGCTCGGGCAAGCTGGTCGGTATCGTCACCACCGGTTTGAAGCGCACGCCGGCGACGCAGGACATCCCGACCATTGCCGAAACCTTTCCCGGTTTCGAATCCAGTTCGTGGTTCGGCGTGCTCGGCCCCGCCGGCATGCCGAAGCCGGTGGTGAAGCGGCTCAACGCCGACATCCACAAGTCGCTGCAGGACCCCACGGTGTCCAAGCGCCTCGCCAACGTCGGCTTTGAGATCACCTACGGCACGCCGGAAGAGTTCACGGCGTACATCAAGTCGGAGATCAAGAAGTGGGCGAAGGTGGTGAAGGCTTCGGGGGCGAAGCCGGGTTGAACGGTGGCTTGGCTTTAAAACAAATCCCCGCTTTGGCGGGGTTTTGTTTTGTTATATTAATCTGATTGACGCGGTTTGCCGATCGAAACGGTATCGTGCCGGTTAATAACAAGATTACAAAAAAGGAGAAAGTAATGAGGTCAATTAAAAGACTTCTGCTATGTGTAGCACTGCTCGCATCGGTCATATTTGCATCCAGTCAGACTTTCGCGCAGGAAGCCGCGCGAGCACCAAAGAATTCCCAGTTTAAATTTTCAACACCTATTGCCCCTGGCGTTGCAGTGCCGGACAAGATAGAGAGCTCGATCGGCACCTTGAATCTTAGCTACGGCTATCCCAAGCCGGACACCGTCGAGAAGATCTACGACAACCTCGACCGGTCACGAGCCCTGCAGGCGTACCTCATGGCGATTCCCATTGTGAATCAGGCCGGTATGCGCGACTCGTTGAGCAAGTTCGGCCCGGCAAATCAGACTAACGTTCTTTGGGAAGACCTTGTCGATGCCCGCACTGTCGAACTGACGGCGAACGACAATACAATCTACAACTTCATCTGGCTCGACACGAAGACCGGGCCGCTGGTTGTGGAGATTCCGCCCGGCGTCCTTGGCGCCGTGAACGATCTCTGGTATCGCTGGGTTGCCGATGTCGGCATCACCGGTGAAGACCGGGGCAAAGGAGGGAAATACCTCGTTCTGCCGCCCGGCTACAAGGGTGACGTACCGGCCGGTTATACGGTCTTGCGGCCGAGCACGTTTGGCAACTGGCTCTTCTTTCGCGCCTTCCTTGTTGATGGTTCCACGAAGCCCGGCGTCGATTCGGTCAAGAAGCACCTGAAGATATATCAGCTTGCGGACGCCGCGAATCCGCCACCGGTCAAGTTCGTCAACGCTTCCGGTGTGCCTGCGAATTTCGTTGCGCCCGGTGATTATGCTTTCTGGGAACTCCTGAACAAGGTGATCCAGGAGGAACCCACGGAAGGAAGCGATCCGACGACGCTTGGTCTTTTTGCCTCCATCGGCATTATCAAAGGGCAACCTTTCTCTCCCGATAAGCGGATGAAGAAGATTCTCACGGACGCGGCCAATATCGGCGCCGTCACAGCGCGTACCATTGCCTTCAAGGTGCGTTCGAAAGACGCCTACTTCTTCCCGGAAGGCGCGTGGCGTCTGCCGTTTTTCGGCGGTTACAAGTTCGAAACATCGCCCGGTGTGACCAACATGGATGGATACATCCAGTACTATTATTTCGCCACCGGCGTCACTCCTGCGATGGAAATGAAAATGGTCGGCAGGGGATCACAGTATCCATGGGCAGTTCAGGACTCAAAGGGTAACCCGTTCGACGGCGGCAAGACGTACAAGATGCGTCTGCCACCCAACGTGCCGGTGAAGGATTTCTGGTCGGTCATCGTTTATGACAACCAGACCCGCTCGATGGTCCAGACGGATCAAAAGTCCCCGAGTGTGTCCAGCCAGAACAAGGCGCTGAAGACAAATACAGACGGATCTGTGGACGTCTATTTTGGCCCGCGCGCCCCGAAGGGGCAGGAGAGCAACTGGGTGCAGACGATTCCCGGTAAGGGGTGGTTCATGATTCTGCGCCTCTACGCACCGCTCGAGCCGTGGTTCAACAAAACCTGGAAGCCCGGGGATATCGAGCTTCAGCGGTGACACTCAAGGATTTCAAGGATTTAAGGGGCCAGGCTCGATTTTCTAAAGCATCCTGATTAAAAATTGAGCCTGGCCCCTTTAATTAAAGCCGGCCCATGTCAGTCGATAAATCCGCCGCCCCTTGAGTGGTGGCTTGCGTGGCAGTAACATATTTGTTATCGTGTCGCGTGTGGATTACACGATCACCTACTACAGCGAACGTGTTCAGGACGAGATACTGAGTCTTCCTGACACTCTCGCTGCCCGGTATATCGTGTTGACGCGCCGCATGGTGGTGCTCGGGCCGAATCTGGGCGAGCCACTACCAAGGCTTTTGGAGAAGGGCTGTTCGAGCTGCGATTGAAGGGTGCCGAAGGCATTGCGCGGGTATTCTTTTGTACGCTGGTCGGCCGGCACATTGTCGTGCTGCACAGCTTCGTCAAGAAGTCGCAGAAAACGCCGCCGCGTGAGCGCCGGATCGCGGAGATTCGAATGAAGGAGATCCAAGATGAAAACGCATGATCAAGTCGTCAAGAAACTGATGCGCCGTCCCGGCGTGCGCGCCGAGGTGGAGCGCCTGGAGCGCGAAGAGTCTGCTTTGCTGGATGCGCTGCTCAAGGCGCGCCAGGAGGCCGGGCTGTCACAAGCGGAAGTGGCGTCGCGAATGGGCACGCAGGCGCCATCGGTGGCTCGTCTGGAGCGGGCGCTGGCGACCGGCAAGCACTCGCCTTCGGTGGCGACGTTGCGCAAGTACGTCAAAGCCTGCGGCAAGCGTCTGGTTCTGGAAGTAGCCTGAATCTACCGCCGCGCAATCCCCAGCCTCTCGTAAATCGGCCGAATCTGCTCCCGTAACCGGTGCCGGTTGCGCGCCAGAAACAACGCCGCAGCTACACAGCACAATCCCCCCAGCGTCAGTGTCGCCCTCGGGCCGATCAGGTCGGCGAGGGCGCCTGCAGTCAATGCGCCGAAGGGCATGATGCCGAGGAAGGCTGCGGTGTAGAGGCTCATTACGCGGCCGCGCTTGTCGTCGTCGACGATGGTTTGCAGGATGGTGTTGACCGACACGGATGTCACCAGGATGCCGAAGCCGACCACCGACAGCAGCGGCAGGGCGATCCACACTGAAGGCGCATGCGGGAACAGCGCGAGGGCGGTGCCTGCAGCCAGCACGGCGATGATGATCAGGCGGACCAGGCCGCGGGCGTTTTTGCGCGAGGCCAGATAAAGCGTGCCGCAGATCGCGCCGCCGCCGGAGGCACTCATCAGGAAACCCATCAGTTCGGAGTCGCCGTGGAAAACTTCGCGCACCATCACCGGCATCAGCGTCGAGTACGGCGTGGCGAGCAGGGCGACCACCGACAGGGTCATCAGCAGCGCGCGGATTGGCAGCAGGTTCCACGAGTAGGCGAAACCTTCGCGCAGGCCGGCGAGCAATGCTTGTTTGGACGGTTCGCGCGGTTGCGCGCGGACGCGGATCAGCAGGAAGGAAATCACCACCGCGATATAGGTGAAGGCGTTGATCAGGAAGCAGTGCGCTTCGCTGAGTACGCCGATCAGGATGCCGGCGAGCGCGGGGCCGACCATGCGGCCGCTGTTGGCCATGAGTGACGTCAGGGCAATCGCGTTGGGCAGGTCTTCCTTGCCTTCGACCAGTTCGAGCAAATAGGCGTGACGGATCGGCAGTTCGACGGCGACGAAGATGCCCATCAGCATCGCCAGCGTAATGATGTGCCAGGGCTGCAGCACGCCCGTCAGCGCCAGCGTGGCGAGGGTCACCGCCTGCAGCAGTTCGAGTAACTGGGTGCCGAACATCGTGCGATGCAGATTGCAGCGGTCCGCCCACCAGCCGGCAACCGGCGCGAGCAGCAGGATCGGCAGGCTGCTGGCGAAGGCCAGCACACCGAGCAGCGTGGCCGAGCCGGTCAGTTTGTAGAGCAGCCAGCTCTGCGCCACGATCTGGATCCAGTAGCCGATCAGCGCAAAAATCTGGCCGGCGAGGAACAGGCGAAAGTTGCGGTGGCGAAGGGCGCGGAGAGAGGGAAAAGCCATGGCGTTGAAACGGGAAACCCCGATTCTACTTCATGGACTTCACGAGGAGAGCAAGGGTGCGCTGCGGTAAAATATGAGCCTCCCATGTCTCAAGATAATTCCGCGACACTCACGCCGACTCGCCTGATCACCATTTACCAGATCATGGCTGTGGTGGTGTTGTGGAATAGCGCCTATAAGGGTACGCGCGTACTGAATACGCTGTATGCGCTGGAACTTGGCGCCACGCCGTTGCATATCGGCCTGTTGCTGGCTACCTACGGGGTTTTTCCGCTGCTGCTGGCCGTAACCGCAGGGCGCATCGCCGACCGCTACGGTTCGCGCATTCCGTTGATCATCGGCATGATCGTCAGCACGATTGGTGCGATCCTGCCTTGGTTTGCGCCGAGCATGCCGCTTCTGTTTGCTGCAGCGGCGGTGACTGGTTTTGGTTTCATTCTCGGCCAGGTCGCATTGCAGTCGCTGGTCGGCACGCTGGGGGAAGGCAAGGACCGCACGCGCAATTTCAACAACTATGCGTTGATTGTCGCGGTCGCCGATTTCACGGGTCCGGTGCTTGCCGGGTTCTCGATTGATCATTTCGGCCATGTCCGGACTTATCTGGTGCTCGCGTTTTTGGCGGCTACGGCAGTTGTGACGGTGTTCGTGCTGGCGAAACGCGTGCCGCGCCACCGGCGGCCGGCCCCCGCACCCGAAGGCCAGCGCATGTCGGACCTGTTCCGTGACATCAATATGCGCCGCGTGCTGATTGCCGGGGCCGTAGTGATGACCGGCATCGATCTGTTCCAGCTCTACATGCCGCTCTACGGTCATCAGGTCGGCCTGTCGGCTTCCGCCATCGGCATGGTACTGGGTGCCGCGGCTGCTGCAACCTTCGTCTCGCGCGCGCTGCTGCCGATGCTGGTCAGCCGTTACGGTGAGGAAAAAACACTACTCTATTCGCTGTTCCTCACCGCAGCGATGTTCACGCTGATCCCGCTGTTCTCCGGCGCTGTCGTGCTCGGCATCATCTGCTTTACGCTCGGGCTGGGCATGGGGTTGGGGCAGCCGCTGACGGTGATGCTTTGTTACCGTTATTCACCAGCGGGGCGTGGCGGAGAGTCGCTGGGCTTGCGCATTGCCATCAACAATTCCATGCATGTGGTGGTGCCTTCTGTGTTCGGGGCGGTGGGTGCGGCGTTCGGGCTCGCGCCGGTATTCTGGGTCAGTGCCGGCGTGATTGCCGCCGGCAACTGGTATGCGCGTCGACGCGAACCCGCAAGCTGATCCCCGGAAACCGCATCTTGTCCATTCATCTCGTTTTGCTGGTCGTGCTGCTCAACATGAGCGCATTCCGCGCAAGCAAGGTGCTGGTGTCTCTGTTTGCACTGGAACTCGGTGCACCGCAGATCATGCTGGGCGTGATCATTGCGCTCTACTCCCTGTGCCCGATGCTGTTGGCGCTTTATGCCGGACGATTGATAGACCGGCTCGGGGTGCGCTGGCCGAGGACGCTGGGCTGCATTGGGATTGCGCTGTCGCTGGCGTTGCCGGGTCTTCTGCCGCAATTGTCGATGCTGTACCTGTCGGCACTGCTGATCGGCGCGTCGCATGTGTTCTACAACGTTGCCGTGCAGAATGTGATCGGCATGCTGAGCACCCCCGAAACGCGAACCCGCAATTTCAGCAACCTGAGCCTGATGATGGCCTCCGGCGGTTTCGTCGGCCCCTTGGTCGCCGGGTTTGCGATCGATACGCTGGGTCATGCCATTGCTTATCTGTGTATCGCCGTGACCCCGGCCGTGTCTGCGGCGATTCTGTTCAGTGCGCGGCGCTCGCTGGAGGCCTTGCGCGGCGGCAAGTCCAAAGTGGATGAAAGCGGCAGTTTCGGCGGCATTGATCTGTTGCGCAATGCGCCGCTGCGCCGCACGCTGATCACCAGCGGCATCATTCTCACCGCAATCGACCTGTTCCAGTTTTACATGCCGATCTATGGCCATTCGCTCGGCCTGTCGGCCTCGATGATCGGATTCGTGCTGGCGATGTTCGCCGTGGCATCGTTCATCGTGCGGGTGGTGATGCCCAATATGGTTGCCCGGTATGGCGAAGAACGCATGCTGACCGCGGCGATTTTCATTGCGGCGGCCACCTATCTGCTGTTTCCGCTGATGAAGAGCGAGTTGCTGCTGGTGATTGCCGCATTTTTGCTCGGACTGGGCGTGGGCTGCGGCCAGCCGCTGACGCTGATGCTGATCTATGCGCGCGCGCCCGAAGGTCGTTCCGGTGAGGTGCTGGGCCTGCGCATGGCGTTCAACAACCTGACGCACCTTGCGGTACCGTTGTTTTTCGGTGCCATCGGCACCGCCTTTGGACTGGCGCCGGTGTTTCTCGCCAATGCCGTGATGCTGGGCGTGGGCGGCATGCTCAGCCGCAGGCGCTGAGCCCGATATAATTTCCGCATTCATACTCAGGACTGACCTATGAAAATCGCGATCATTGATGACTATCAGGATGCATTTCGCAAGCTGGAGTGCAGCAAAAAACTCGCCGGGCACGAACTGCTGGTTTATACCGATACCGAAAAAGATCCCGCCAAGCTGGCCGAACGACTGAAGGATGCCGATGTCGTGGTGTTGACCCAGCAGCGCTCGAAGATGCCGCGCGCGGTGATCGAAAAACTGCCCAAGCTCAAGCTGATCAGCCAGACCGGCCGCAATGCCTATCACATTGACATTGATGCCTGCACCGAGCGCGGCGTCGTATTGTCTGCGGGCGGCGCGGGCAACCCGAACCCGACCGCGGAGCTGGCCTGGGGGTTGATCCTCGCCAACTTGCGTCAAATTCCACAGGAAGTGCAGCGCCTGAAAAACGGCCAGTGGCAAGGCTCCGTCGGTGTCGGCCTGTCCGGCAAAACGCTGGGCATTTACGCCTACGGCCGCATCGGCAGCCTGGTGGCGCAGGTAGGCAAGGCCTTCGGCATGCGCGTGTTGTGCTGGGGACGTGATGGTTCGACGGCCAAGGCGAAGGCAGCGGGTTTCGAAGTGGCGGCAAGCCGCGAAGCCTTTTTTGCCGAGTCCGATGTGATTTCCCTGCATCTGCCGCTGAATGACGGCACACGCGGCATCGTCACGGCGGCTGATCTGGCGCTGATGAAACCGACCGCGCTGATCGTCAACACCAGCCGTGCACCGATCATTGCCAGGGATGCGCTGGTTGCTGCGCTGAAAGCCGGGCGTCCCGGTCGCGCTGCGATCGACGTGTTCGAGGAAGAGCCGATGCTCAACGCGAATCATCCGCTGCTCGGCATGGACAATGTGCTGTGCACCCCGCATCTGGGTTACGTCGAAGAGCGTACCTATGAATCGTATTACGGCACCGCGGTCGAACAGATCCTCGCCTTTGTCGCCGGCGCGCCGATCAATGTCGCCAATCCGGATGTGTTGAAAAAGTAAAATCTGTAGAACAATGTATTGGAGGAGTGCAGTATGAGTGCAAAAAAAATGCGTTGCGGAGTGGCTGCAGTCGAGGCACTGCGCGCAGCCGGCGTGACCAAGGTCTTCGGTCTGATGGGGTCAAGCACGCTGGAGATGTATGACGCCTTGTATGACGCGAAGGACATCGAATACATCGGCGTGCGCCATGAGAACTGCGGCATGCACATGGCCGATGCCTATGGCCGCGTGACGCAGACGCCGGGCGTGTTCATCTGTGGCCAGGCCGGCCCTGGTTCGGCGAACATGGTGTTGGGGCTGGCGCAGGCCAAGTTTGCGTACTCGCCGGTCGTCGCGATCACCGGTCTGGCATCGACCGAACATCTGGGGCGCGACGCGTTCCAGGAGATTGATCAGAACACATTGTTCCTGCCGGTGACCAAACGCGTGATGACGGTGCCGCGTCCGGAGCGCATCCCGGAATTCATTCTGGAGGC
>CAMAYE010000043.1 GCA_945862135.1 Bordetella parapertussis | reverse complement strand
CCCCGGCATACGGATATCGCTGACCACCACTTGCGGCGTTTCGTTTTCCAGCGCCGCCAGCGCTTCACGCGCAGAAGCAAATGCCTTGAATGCGATGTTCTCCCGCGTCAATGCCTTCTCGAACACCCAGCGTATCGAACGATCGTCATCAATGATCCAGACAGGTTTCATGTTATTTCACAGTCAATGTGGTTGCACCGGAGTGCCGGCACGCGGGTCGTCCTGCACCGGCAACAGCAGCGTGAAGCAAGTGCGCCCGGGTACGCTGTCGAAGGTAATCGCGCCCCGATGCTGGGTAATGAAATTATGGGCAATGGTCAGCCCGAGACCGCTGCCGCCTTCGCGGCCTGAAATCAGCGGCTGAAAAACCCTTTCGCGCATGTTTTCGGGAATGCCCGGACCGTTGTCGCTGATCTCGATCTGCACGGCATGGCGAAAGCGCCGGCGCGCCAGCGTGACCTGACGCGCAATACGCGACTTCAGCCGGATCTCGCCGCGCGCGAGATCCATGCCTGAACTTTTAATGGCCTGCGCCGCATTACGCACGATATTGAGTACGACCTGGATCAGCTGTTCGCGGTCTCCGGTCAGCGGAGGCAGACTGGTGTCATAGTCACGGCGTACGATGATCTCCGGAAACTCGGCCAACATCACGCTGCGCACACGCTCCAGCACCTCGTGAATGTTGACCGGGCCAGGCAACGGCAACCGGTGCGGCGTCAGCAGGCGATCCATCAATGCCTGCAGCCGGTCGGACTCCTTGATGATGACCTGCGTATATTCATGCAGCCCCGGTCGCTCCAGCTCGCGGTCCAGCAACTGTGCAGCGCCACGGATGCCGCCGAGCGGGTTCTTGATTTCATGCGCCAGATTGCGAATCAATTCGCGGTGCGCCTGACTTTGTTCGAGCAAACGCGCTTCACGCTCCACACGCAGTTGCTGATCGATCTGGCGAAACTCCAGCAGCATGACGGCTGCGTTGTCGCCCAGATCTGCCGGACTCACCGTACAGGCCAGGTTCAGACGCTGGCGCCCGTTGCCCGCTATTTCAATTTCGTGTTCGGTATAGCTGGAATGATTGGCGCGCGAATAGCTGATTGCAGCCGCGAGCACCGCGTTTTCGCCCAACAGCCGTTCAAGCGTAAGCCCGGCAGCGCTGGTATGCGAAGCTTCGAACAGATTTTCTGCTGCTGGATTCATGTAGCGTACGGCCTGGTTGTCATCGACCACGACCACTGCAGTGGCCAACAGGTCCAAGCCGGTCAGCACTGCGGGGGTCATATTGCATTCCTGCGTTTAGCAGGAGCAAGATGCAGGCCAGCACAAGCGAACTGGCCCAAAATCGAATAAGCAGGTATTTCAGGCCTTGCGCAACGCGAATGCGTCGCGGCAATACACGCTACCGCAGGGAGGACATTTCCTTGCGCAGGTTGGCGATGTTGCTTTCGTGCAGCGTCACTTTTTTCTTGTAAGGCTCGAGCCGTTCGAGTACGCGTTGATAGTTGCGTTCGTTGCCAAGGCGGGTTGCTTCCTGCTCTGCAAGGTCTTTTTTCGCCTGCTCGAGCAAGCGCTCCTCGTTGGCCAATTCCTGTTCGAGAATCTTGCGACGCCCCGCATCGCGCTGCTGCTGCGTCGAAGGTTCGACTTTTGGAAAACTCCCGGGAGTGGCCGAACGGGCTTCGTTGGGCTTCGCCGCAGCCGGCTTCGGCGCAGGAACGCTCGAAACGGGCGGCAAATTCATCGGTTTGCAGCCGCTCGCTTCGGATTTGACGTTGGTAAACCGCTTGTTGCCGCTGCTGTCGACGCACTCGTAAATCTCCGCCCGCGCGGACATTGCGCACACCAGCAACAGCAGAGAACAGATCAACAAGCGCATCAATAACCCCGGTTAATTCAGCACGCAAGCCGTCATTACTTCCAACGGAAGCAACAGCTGTGTGGTTGACTGGCAACATGAACAGTAGCGGGCTAAGTCTATGTCAGCAAAGCAAAAGTCGCAATTGCATTGCGGAAAAACAAAAGGGCGGGCACCGGCCCGCCCTTTCGCCGCAACACATGCGATCAGAGGCTGTAATACATCTGGAACTCGAGCGGATGCGTGGTCATGCGGAACGCGGTGACTTCGGCCATCTTCAGTTCGATGTAGGCGTCGATCATGTCGTTCGAGAACACACCACCGCGGGTCAGGAACTCGCGATCCTTGTCGAGGTATTCCAGCGCCTGGTCCAGCGACGAACAGACGTTCGGCACCTTCTTGGCCTCTTCCGGCGGCAGGTCGTACAGATTCTTGTCCACGGCGTCGCCGGGGTGAATCTTGTTCTGGATGCCGTCGATACCGGCCATCATCATCGCGGTGAAGGCCAGGTACGGATTCGCGGTCGGATCCGGGAAGCGCACTTCGATACGACGCGCTTTCGGGTTGGCGACGTGCGGAATGCGGATCGAAGCGGAACGGTTTTTCGCGGAGTAAGCGAGGTTGATCGGCGCTTCAAAGCCCGGAACCAGACGCTTGTAGGAGTTGGTGCCCGGATTGGTGATCGCGTTCAGCGCGCGGGCGTGTTTGATAATCCCGCCGATGTAAAACAGCGCGAGTTCCGACAGTCCGGCATAACCGTTGCCGCTGAAAAGGTTCTGGCCGCCTTTCCACAGCGACTGGTGAACGTGCATGCCCGAACCGTTGTCGCCAACGATGGGTTTCGGCATGAAAGTAGCTGTCTTGCCATAGGAATGGGCAACGTTGTGCACGGTGTACTTGAGGATCTGGTTCCAGTCGGCACGTTTCACCAGGCTGGAGAACAGGGTGCCGATTTCGCACTGGCCCGGCGCCGCCACTTCGTGGTGATGCACTTCAACCGGCACGCCCTGCTCTTCGAGCGCCAGACACATTGCTGAGCGGATGTCCTGCAGCGAATCTACCGGCGGCACGGGGAAGTAACCGCCCTTGATCGCCGGGCGGTGACCCATATTGCCACCGTCCATGTCATCACCCGAAGACCAGGGGGCTTCGGAAGTATGCACACGGGCCGAAGCGCCGGACATGTCGATTTTCCAGGTCACCGAATCAAAAACGAAAAATTCGGGTTCCGGACCGAAATAAGCGGTGTCGCCGATTCCGGTCGATTTCAGATAAGCCTCGCCGCGCTTGGCGATCGAGCGCGGATCGCGATCGTAACCCTTGCCGTCGGCAGGTTCGATCACGTCACAGGTCAGAATCAGGGTCGCTTCGTCGGTGAACGGGTCCATGCGCGCGCTGTCTGCATCCGGCATCAGCAACATGTCGGATGCCTGAATACCCTTCCAGCCGGCAATCGACGAGCCGTCAAACGCGTGGCCGTCCGTGAACTTGTCGTCGCCAAACATCTTGGTCGGCACGGACACGTGCTGTTCTTTGCCCAAGGTATCGGTAAATCGGAGGTCAACGAACTTGACTTCGTTGTCCTTGAGCATCTTCATGACATCGGCAGTGCTTCCCATCTAACTCTCCTAACGATTGCGAATGATTGAAAGGGGTTTAGTTTGTTGCTCCGGCTCCGGTAAGAGCAGGATGTGTACCAAGGCGGTGCATGCCTAGGTTTTTGAATATAAAAGGCTATTAATCCATGCGCCCCAAAAAGATGCACTGTTATTGTGCGGTACAGCAGATGCTGCACGATTATAGTGCATCGTTGCGCGCGATGCACTCGGTTAAAATTCCATGCTTGACCTCTTTAAATCGGGTGCCGCATGAACAATACCAAATCCATCCTTGATATCGCAGCCGAACGCGCAGGACAAATGGGCTTGCCTTACAGTGGCGCCTTGCTGCCCACCGAAGCCTTCGAACTGTGGAAATCCCTGCCAGGCGCCCGATTGGTCGATGTGCGCACCCGCGCAGAACAGGACTGGGTTGGTCGCATACCGGGTGCCGTTGAAATCGAACTGCTGACTTACCCCGGCAACCGGCCGAACCCTGCATTTGCGCAGCAGTTAACCGAACAGGTTCCTGCAGACGCCCCCGTTCTGTTCATCTGCCGCAGCGGTGGGCGTTCTCATAATGCTGCGATGGTGGCCATGCAATCGGGTTATGCGGATTGTTTCAACGTGCTTGAAGGTTTTGAGGGTGATCGTGACGCACAAGGTCACCGCAGTACCGTCGGCGGCTGGCGCGCCGCGGGTTTGCCTTGGGTGCAGGGCTAGGCACAGCCCCGGCGGATCACCAACGGATCCAGCCGGTCCAGGCACTGATCAGGATGAACAGGCCAAAGCCGATGCGGTACCAGGCAAAAGGCCGGAAATCGTGGCTGGCGACGTAACGCATCAGCCATCGAATGCAGGCAAACGCCGAGAAAAATGCGGTCACGATACCGATACCGAACATGCCCAGATCATCGACAGAAAACAGTGCACGGTTCTTGTAGAGATCGTAAGCGCCTGCCGCCACAAGTGTAGGCACCGCCAGAAAAAACGAGAACTCGGTCGAGGCACGGCGCGACAATCCGAGCAGCATGCCGCCAATAATGGTCGCACCTGCACGGGATACGCCCGGAAACAACGCAAACGCCTGGGCAAAACCGACCTTCAGCGCATCCCGCCAGGTCATTTCATCCACATTGTCGATGCGCGCCGTCTGATTGCGCCCCTCTGCCCACAGAATGATGAAACCACCCACGATCAGCGCGATGGCTACAGGCACCGCGTGAAACAGGTGGCCTTTGATAAAACCGCCGATGGCCAGGCCGATCACTGCCGCGGGCATGAACGCAATGATGAGATTTAGTGCAAAACGTTGTGCCGGCGCTTCAGCAACAAGTCCGCGCAATACACCGATAAAGCGTGCGCGGAATTCCCAGCAAACAGCCATCATCGCACCGGTCTGGATGACCAATTCGAAAACCTTGCCTTTTTCGTCGTGAAACCCGAGCAGGCTGCCGGCAATGATCAGATGGCCGGTGGAAGAAACGGGGAGAAATTCAGTAAGCCCCTCGACGATGCCGAGGATGAATGCCTTGAGTGCCAGTGTCGCGTCCATGGGGTCGGCATTCTACGCGAACAGCCCGCTCCGGCAGTGCTCTACTCGTAACGCAGGGCCTCGATCGGCAACAAACGCGACGCCTTGCGCGCCGGGTAGAAACCAAAAAAGATACCGATCGCCCCGGCAAAACCCACGGCCAGCGCCACCGGTTCGACACCCAGATGAATCGGCCAGCCCGCAAACTCGCCGATGGCCAGCGTACTGCCGATACCCAGTGCAATGCCGAGCAGGCCGCCGATCAAGGCGAGTGTGATCGCTTCCACCAGAAACTGGGTCAGAATGTCGCGCCCGCGCGCGCCCACCGCCATGCGCAGGCCGATTTCACGGGTTCGCTCTGTCACCGACACCAGCATGATGTTCATGATGCCGATGCCACCGACCAGCAGCGACACCGAGGCGACCGCGGCGAGCAGCAGCCCCATGATGCGGCTCGACTCCTCGCGGGTGGCCAGCACTTCCGACAGATTGCGCAACGTGAAGTCATCTTCGCGATCCTGCTGGATGCGATGACGCTGGCGCATCAGGTCACGAATCTGCCCCTCGGCCTCCTTCATGTCCTCACCATCGCGGATCTTGATCGACACCGAACCCACAGTGCGCAGCCTGCCTGCACCTTGACCCAGCACACGTTTGCGCGCAGTGGAAATCGGCATCAGGATCACGTCGTCCTGATCCTGCCCCATCAGGCTTTGACCTTTTTTCTCCAGAGTGCCGATCACGGTAAACGGCACCTTGCGGATGCGAATCACCTGCCCGATCGGATCGGTATCGCCGAACAGGTTACGCGCAACCGTATCTCCGAGCAGCGCAACCTTGGCCGCACCGGCGATGTCGGCCGGCTCGAAACCCTTGCCTTGCGCAACCACCCAATTACGCGCCTCAAAATATTCCGGGGTCACCCCGTAAAATACGGTCGACCAATTGCCGGATCCACCCACCACCTGCCCAGTGCCACGCAGGGTCGGCGCTGAAGCCTGCACTGCCGGCACGTCGCGCTGGATCGCATAACCATCTTCTTCGGTCAGTGTATTGCGCGAGCCGGCGCCCATGCGCACGCCACCGCTGGTACTGGAACCCGGCATCAGGATGATCAGATTGGTACCTAGGCCCTTGATCTGCTCCTCGATCCGCGACTGCGCACCGGAACCAACCGCGATCATGGTGATCACCGCGGCGACACCGATGATGATGCCGAGCATCGTCAGCGCGCTGCGCAGCTTGTTGATGCGCAAAGCGCGCAGCGCAATGCGGATGCTGGCCAGCACGTTCATGCCCGCACCTCATGCGGCCGCATCTCATCTGCCGCTTGCGCTGAACGCATTTCCGCGGCCAGCGCTGCAGCATCGCGCGGCCGATCAACGATCCGGTCCTCGACGACGCGACCGTCACGAAAAGTAATCACACGTTTGGCAAACTCCGCAATATCGTGCTCGTGAGTCACCAGCACCACGGTCATGCCCTGTGCATTCAGCTGCTGCAGAAGCGCCATCACCTCGCAACTGGTCAGGGTGTCCAATGCGCCGGTCGGTTCATCGGCCAGGATCAGCACGGGATCATTGACCAGCGCACGGGCAATCGCCACCCGCTGCTGCTGTCCACCCGACAACTGCGCAGGATGATGGTGACCCCGCTCGGCAAGACCGACCTCGGCAAGACGCGCCGCCGCACGGCGGTCGCGCTCCTCGCCGCCAACCCCGCAATACAGCAACGGCAGCGCGATATTTTCCAGCGCTGATGTACGCGGCAGCAGATTGAAACTCTGAAACACAAATCCGATGCGCTGGTTGCGGATGGTCGCCAGCGCGTCGCTGTCGAGGCCGGAAACGCGGTCACCCGCAAGCAAATACTCTCCGCTCGAAGGCGTATCCAGGCATCCAAGCAGGTTCATGAATGTCGATTTGCCGGATCCCGACGGCCCCATGACCGCGACGAATTCGCCGGCATTGATGTCCACCGATACACCGCGCAACGCATGCACGGTAAAGCCGCCGAGCGCATAGGACTTGGCCAGATCACGTGTGGTAATCAGCGGTATCGACATCGTGCAGCGCTTATGTCTCAGCAATCCATGATTAATAAGTTATTGATTTTATTAATTTTTTAAAAACCAAATCGCGGCGCAGCGCCTTTGGTTTCCGCCCGCGCTGCACCACCACCGACGATGACCTCGTCGCCTTCCTTCAATTCGTTTCCGAGCAGTTCGGTAAAAGTGCCATCGCTGATGCCTAACCGCAAATTGACCGACTTCGGGGCGCGCGTGCCGTCCATCACCCATACCGTGCCGCGGGTAGTCGTCACCCCGCGCTGTTCGGCGATCAGTGATTCGTAGCGCTTGCGCTGTTCATCGTTGAGAATCGCCGCAATCTCGGTACGTGATTGCGCACGCAACCGGCCAGCCTCCTTTTTTCGCTGCGCTGGATTGTCGGTGCTGAGTGCCGCAATCTTGTCCGCAGTTGCTTTTTGTATCGCCTCGAGTTTGGCCTGCTGTTCGGCACTCAAGCCCAGCTCACGGGTCAGCCGCTCACGTGTGGCCTGCGCCTGGCCGCCGGCCGCGGGCGCTGCTGCGCTTTCGCTGGCGGCACCCTTCCGCGCCGAACCCTTGTCGTCTTTCGACGGAGCTGCCGCGCCTGGAGGCCGGTAACGCAACGCGGCATTGGGTACTCGCAACACCTGATCCCGGTTGGCAACAGTGATGCGCACATTGGTGGTCATCCCCGGCAGCAGGGTCAGATCGGGATTGGCGGCGGAAATGATCGCCACATAAGTGACCACGTTCTGCACCACCAGTGCAGCCTTGCGCACCTGGGTGATTTTGCCGCGGAAAGTACGACCCGGGAACGAATCGACGGTAAAGCTCGCATCCTGGCCAATCGCAACGCGACCGATTTCGGACTCGTCAATGGAGGCCTCAACCTGCATGTCGGTCAGGTTGCGGGCGATCTGGAACAGGACCGGCGCCTGCAGGCTGGCGGCAACGGTCTGCCCGGCATCAACGCTGCGTGAGATGACAATGCCGTCCACCGGCGCACGGATGGTCGTTCGTTCGAGATCAACCTTGGCTTGTGCAAGTTGAGACTCACGCTGTTTGACCAGTGCCTCGCCATTGCGGATCTGCGCATCACCGACAGCGCGCTGGGCCTGTGCAGTCTTAACCTGTTCGGCAGCGATGGCGACCGCCGACTGGGCTTTTTCCAGCGCCGCCTGCGACACAAAGCCTTTTTCCACCAGCATCTGATTACGTTTCAGATCGCGCTCGGTCTCGGCATGCGCAACCTGGGCACGGGACACCTCGGCCTGCAAGGCTGCCACATTGGCGCGCTGGGTCAGCGCCGTTGCCCGTGCGGCCTCAAGGTCGGACATCGCCTGATTGACGCGCAGCGCAAATGATTCGGGATCTATGCGGGCGATGACATCACCCTGCTTCACCACCGAGTTGTAATCAACAAAGATTTCCTTGATCTGGCCGGAAACCTGCGAACCCACCTGAACTGAAACCACGGGGTTCAGGGTGCCAGTGGCGGAAACGGCCGCAACCAGTGCGCCGCGCTCCAGCTTAGCCAGACGGAATGACGGTTGATCCGGCTTGCCGGCGTACATCCAGTACGCTGCACCGGCAATACCCAGCACCACGGCCACCCCAGCAGCCAGCATTATTTTTTTATTCAAGTGTGTCTCTCGAAGACGGGCAAAAAAACAAACCACCCACGACGGTCGCGGAGGGGAAAGTCATTCTACTGGAGGCAGTGCTCAGTCGGTATTACGAGGGATCGGCTGCGAAAAATCCCGAAACGCTTCAAGAGCCGCGCGCTCCATGGCCTGAGACAATACGAGCCCGATCAGCGTTCCACGGCCTCGCAATTCAGACCCTGCTGCCTCAAGACGCTGATGCAATGCTGCAGGTATCGGTGGCGGCTCCCGCCCTTCAGAGGTCGCCAAAAGCGACGCCCGCAGGTGAGTAAACAGAAGACCGACATCGCTTTCGGTGATTATTCCACCGAGCAACACCTGCGGAGTCAGCAGGGACTCCGCTCCGGCAAAAGGATCGCGTTCAGCGGCAAATGCCGGCGCGGCCAGTGCGGTGCCGAGGATCAGGGATGAAATCAGGCGTTGCAGGATCATGGGTATGCTCCGCAGTGGGCGTAAACAACATCGCTGATAACGCGGCGCGGGCCAAAGGGGTGTACCTGCGTCCGCGCTCCAAGCACCCTTCGTCAAGTCAGGCCTTGCGATAGATCTCAGCACCCTGTTCCACGAATTCCTGCGCTTTTTCCTGCATGCCCTTGTCCAGAGCATCTTTCTCGGAAACACCTTGGGACGCAGCGTATTCGCGCACGTCCTGGGTGATTTTCATCGAGCAGAAATGCGGGCCGCACATCGAGCAGAAGTGCGCCAGCTTGGCGCCATGCTGCGGCAGCGTTTCGTCGTGGAACTCGCGCGCCTTGTCCGGATCAAGACCGAGGTTGAACTGGTCTTCCCAGCGGAATTCGAAACGCGCCTTTGACAGCGCATTGTCACGGATCTGCGCGCCGGGATGTCCTTTGGCCAAGTCGGCTGCATGCGCCGCAACCTTGTACGCCATGATGCCGTCCTTGACGTCGTTCTTGTCAGGCAGGCCCAGGTGCTCTTTCGGTGTGACGTAGCAAAGCATCGCCGTGCCGTACCAGCCGATCATCGCCGCGCCGATCGCCGAGGTGATGTGGTCGTAACCGGGCGCGATATCGGTGGTCAGCGGTCCCAGGGTGTAGAACGGCGCTTCGTCGCAGTACTTCAGCTGAAGCTCCATGTTCTCCTTGATCATGTGCATCGGTACATGGCCCGGACCTTCGATCATCACCTGCACGTCGTGTTTCCACGCCACCTGCGTCAGTTCACCCAGGGTTTTCAGTTCGGCCAACTGCGCTTCATCATTGGCGTCGTAGATCGAACCCGGACGCAGGCCATCGCCCAGCGAAAACGACACGTCGTACTGCTTGAGCAGTTCGCAGATGTCTTCGAAGTGCGTGTAGAGGAAACTTTCCTTGTGATGCGCAAGACACCACTTGGCCATGATCGAGCCGCCGCGCGAGACAATGCCGGTCATTCGCTTTGCGGTCATCGGAATGTAGGGCAGGCGGACACCGGCGTGAACGGTGAAATAATCAACGCCCTGCTCGCACTGCTCGATCAGCGTGTCGCGGTAAATCTCCCATGTCAGCTCTTCGGCCTTGCCATCGACTTTTTCCAGCGCCTGATAGATCGGCACGGTGCCGATCGGCACCGGCGAATTGCGCATGATCCATTCGCGGGTTTCGTGAATGTGTTTGCCCGTGGACAAGTCCATCACCGTATCGCCGCCCCAGCGGATCGCCCAGGTCATTTTTTCGACTTCTTCCTGAATGCCGGAAGACAGCGCCGAGTTGCCGATGTTGGCGTTGATTTTCACCAGGAAGTTGCGGCCGATGATCATCGGTTCGATTTCCGGATGATTGATGTTCACCGGAATGATCGCGCGGCCGCGCGCCACTTCGTCGCGAACAAATTCGGGCGTGATGATTTTCGGAATCGCCGCGCCGAAATGCTGGCCGGGGTGCTGTTTGGTCAGTAGCTCAGAAAGGCCCTCGCGCCGCTGGTTTTCGCGGATCGCGATGTATTCCATCTCGGGTGTAACAATGCCCTTTCTGGCGTAATGCATCTGCGTCACGTTCATGCCGGGCTTGGCAATACGCGGCTTGCGAGCGAGATTGAAACGCAGGCTGGCAAGCTCCGGATCAGCCAGGCGCTCCTTCCCGTAACGCGAACTCGGTCCGTTCAGTTCGACGGTGTCACCGCGCTTCTCGATCCATTTCTGACGCAAGGGCGCCAGGCCGGAACGGATATCGATTGTCGCCGCGGGGTCGGTGTACGGTCCCGAGGTGTCATATACAAAAATCGGTGGGTTTTTTTCAGCGCCCATGGATGCCGGGGTATCCGACTGCGTAATCTCGCGCATCGGCACCTGAATATCGGCGCTGGAGCCCGGGATGTAGACCTTGCGCGAATTCGGCAACGGCTTCACAGCGCCAGCATCGACCTGGGCGGCGGTATTCAGGAACTTGGGGTTGGCATTCATGTCTCTCGCTCCAATGGGGACGTCGAATGGAGCGAATATGGAGGAGCCGGATGAAGGATCTTCCACGCTTCCCTACGACGGCATTATCCGTATCAGGTTATGAGGGTTTGTCTCACCCTGCGGCACCCGCCGCAAGGACCCCTACGTGTGATGTTTAAGCTAATGGAAATATGGGATAATTGCAAGTCGGAAACCCGCTTTGCCCGACAAAAATTCCTCTTTTTCGACAAGCACTTATCTACTCATGAACGCCACAATACCGGTCGCTGCTCCGTCGACGGAAATTGAACGCAACCGTTTCTTCATGGTTGAACAGCAGATTCGCACCTGGGAGGTGTTGGATCCGGTCGTGCTTGACCTGCTGATGCACGTTCATCGAGAGGATTTCGTGCCGCCGGCCCACCGCGCGCTGGCCTTTGCCGAGATGGAGATTCCGCTCGGCCACGGTGAAGTGATGCTTTCACCGAAGGTCGAGGCCCGCATGCTGCAGGAACTGATGCTCAAAAATACGGATGCCGTGCTCGAAATCGGCACTGGCAGTGGCTACATGACGGCACTGCTCGCCAACCTTGCACGACATGTTTATAGCGTTGACATCGTGCCTGAATTTTCAAGCGCCGCTGCAGTTCGACTCTCTGCTGCTGGCGTTGGCAATGTGACGCTGGATACCGGCGATGCGTCGCGTGGCTGGGATAAACACGGCCCCTACGATGTCATCCTGCTCACCGGATCAGTGCCGGTACTGCCGGAAAACTTTCAGCAGAGTCTGAAACCTGGCGGACGACTCATTGCAGTGGTGGGAGAAGCGCCGGTCATGCAGGCACAACTGGTAACCCGCACCCAAGGCGGCGCCTTCGGTACGGTAACGCTATTTGAAACCTGCATCCCCCCGTTGAAAAACGCGCTGCAGCCGCAACGCTTCAAGTTTTAACAGTCAATCCAGAATGATTCACTTGCGTAGCGCCCCCCTTACACTGGCTGTTGTCCTGACCTGTTTCAGCGCGCCGGTGTTTGCCGCGGATTTGCTCGAAATTTACCGTCTGGCGCTGGCATCCGATCCGGTGTACAGCGCCGCAAGGGCCAGTTGGACAGCTTCCCAGGAAAAACTGCCGCAGGGTTTGGCGGGGCTCCTTCCGCAAGCGTCCCTTTCAGCGTCCACCCAGTACAACGACCGTGACCTGCGTTTCCGCAATCCCACGATTCCCGGCAGCCAGTCTCAGTACAACTCGAATTCAGCATCAGTATCGATTTCGCAACCGATTTACCGCAAACAGAATTTTGTCGCCTACGATCAGGGCAAAACTCAGGTCGCGCTTGCCGATGTGCAGTTCGCCTCCGCAGGACAGGATCTGATTCTGCGCGTATCACAGGCTTATTTTGATGTACTGCTGGCGAGCGCTAACCTGTCGTTTACCGAGGCGCAAAAAAAGGCCATCGGACAGCAGCTGGAGCAGGCAAAACGCAACTTCGAAGTCGGTAATGCCACCATCACTGACACCCACGAGGCTCAGGCGAGATACGATTTGGTCACTTCGCAGGAAATTGCGGCCCGCGCCGATGTTGAAGTCAAAAATCGCACGCTTGAACAGTTGATCGGCCGTGCTGCCCCCGCCCTGGCACCCCCTGCCAAAAGTTTCGCGCCATCACCTCCTGCCCCCAATGCCATGGAGCCTTGGGTGGAGCGCGCGCGTGCCAACGGACTTGCTGTGCGCATCGCCCAGGAAACCCTGAACTTCCAGTCGCAGGACGTGGTTCGCAATCGCGGCGCCCATTACCCGACGGTGGATGCATTTGCATCCGTAACCGACTCGGGCTCCGGCTCAGGCGTTCAAGGCGGCTCCGGCACGGACACCAACTCCAAGATCGTTGGACTTCAGCTGGCGATCCCGCTTTATCAGGGCGGCATTGTCAATTCACGCGTTCGCGAAGCGCTGGCCAACGAAGACAAGGCGCGACAGGATCTGGAAAATGCCCGCCGCAGCGCCGAACTCGCTGCCCGTCAGGGCTATCTCGGCGTCACCAGCAGCATTGCACAAGTACGCGCACTGGAAGCCGCGGTGGTATCCAACCAGAGTTCTCTGGATTCCACGGTGCTGGGTCAGCAAGTAGGCGTGCGCACCCAGGTTGATGTCCTCAATGCGCAACAGCTGCTGTTCAGCGCACGACGTGATCTTGCGCAAGCCCGTTACAACTACATCCTGTCGCTCCTCCGTCTGACTGCCGCGGCCGGTGAACTCGACGAAGAAGACCTGCAGCGCATCAACGCCTGGCTTGAGAAATAAGCCGTCGTTACGCCAAAATAATCAATAAAAACAATTAGTTAAATTGTCATTCGGAACTGGATCAGTTCCATCACCCGGCGCACCGCGCCGCGATGTGCCGCAGTAAACGCCAACCCGGCTTCCCCCATAAGCTGACGTCGCACGCCATCACCGGCGAGTTCCCGCGCCAGCGCCAAGCCATGTTCTGCATCGTTTACCCTTAATGCAGCTCCCGCCGCCACCGCGGCCGCGGTGGCTTCGGCGAAGTTGTAGGTCGATGGCCCGATGATTACCGGCCTGCCCACTGTGCAGGGTTCGATCAGACTGTGCGCGCCATAGGACAGGAAGCTGCCGCCCATCAACACCACATCGCAAGCGGCGTAATACATGAACATTTCACCCATGGTGTCCCCCAGCAGCACTTCTGTCGTGGGGTCGATGACACCACCTGCGCTACGAAGCTGCAGACGCAGACCGCTGGCGGAAACCATTGCGGCAACGGTGGCAAAACGCTGGGGATGACGGGGCACGATAACCAGCAGGGCGCCGTTCAAGCCCATGCGCCGGACAGCCTCCAGCAGCAACTCTTCTTCACCTTCACGAGTACTGGCCGCCAGCAATACCGGGCGCGCACCTATTGTTCGCTTCAGTTCTTCGCCCTGCACGAGTTGCGAAGCCGGCGGATCGACATCGAATTTGAGATTGCCCGTGACAAACACGGATTTTGCGCCCAGTGCCCGTAACCGCGCGGCATCGGCCTCGGTCTGTGCGGCGATTACGCTGAAGCTGCGCATCGCGTCACAGGCCAGTGAGCCGACGCGGTTATACCCGCGTTGCGAACGTTCGGATAACCGCGCATTGATCAGGTGCAATGGCACGCCACGCGCAACACCTGCGGCAATCAGATTCGGCCAGACCTCCGTCTCCATCAACAATCCGGCTTCCGGGCGGAAATGTTCAAGAAATCGTTTTGTGGCACCGGGATAGTCATACGGCAGATACCAGCGCGTCACGTTGTCGGCAAACAATGCGACACCGGTTTCGCGTCCGGTCGGCGTCATGTGGGTCAACAGGATGCGATGTTCCGGATATTGCGCCTGCAGTGCGCGCACCAGCGGTTCGACAGCACGGGTTTCGCCGACCGACACGGCATGCACCCAGATGTAACGATGATCCCCGGCGGCCGCATAAAATCCGAAACGCTCCGGGATGTGCTTCAAATAACCGGTCTGCTTCCATCCACGCCAACACAGCCGCAGCAACAACAGCGGCGTCGCGATATACAACGCCAGTGAATACAAAAACCGGGGCAGTGTCATCGCAGCAAGCCGTCCATAGCCCGAACAACAGCATCGACTGCTGGTGTTGCTCCGATACCGCCGAGATTGGCCGCCCGCGTACAGGCATACAGACCCGTCGCAGCCGGATCAGTCGCGCAATAGAGCCCGATCGTCGGCACCTCCAGAGCGCCGGCCAAATGGGTCAGTCCGGTGTCTGTTCCGACCACCGCTTGCGCACCGGCAAGAAGAGCCGCCAGCGCCGCGATGTCCATGCGCGCCGGGACAATCGCCTGGGGAATCTGCTTTGCCAACCGCTCGCTGCGCAAGCGCTCAGCCTCGGCACCCCAGGGCAGCACACAGGCCGCGCCGCGCAATGCAAGCTTGCGGCCCAACTCCACCCAGTTCGCTTCGGGCCAAAGCTTGCGCTCCGCGCTGGTCGCGTGAAGCAACAGGGCGTAGGGTGCGCGGCCAGACAACCACGCAAACTCCTGCGCCGCCGCTGAAATTCCATAACGGGCCGGCGTCGTAATTGCGTAACCCATGGTCTGCGCCGCAAGACTGCGATTCCTCTCCACGGCATGCTGGCCCCATGGCACACGATGCGTACGGTTGTAAAACCAAGCCAGCGGTTCGCGCGAACTCGACCAATCAAGCCCATGGCGATCGCCATGTGCAGCACGGGAAATCCACGCGCTTTTCAGCAAACCCTGTGTATCGATGACGGCGTCATAGTTTACGCTGCGCAGATCGCTCAGAAATCTGCAAATCTCGGCGCGCACATCAGACCGCCACGGTGCACGACGCCAACGCCGAACGGCAACCGGCAGCACGCGCGACACGTGAGGATGCAAGCGCGGAATGGCCGCAAAGGCTTCTTCAACAACCCAGTCGATCGTCAACGCCGGCTGCATAGCCATCAGATCACTGACCACGGGCAGATTGTGTACAACGTCGCCCAGCGACGAGGTCTTGACCAGCAACACACGCGGCATCAGCGTTGTATCTCTATGTTATTATTGAAAAAATCGGTCGCCACTCGAAAACAGACTCCGGCAACCGTGACAACAGCAACATGATACCCGTTACCTGCAAAACGCCTGTATTGCGGCGTTGCAGGCCGCCGATGTGGAACGCCTGAGGCTGAACCGCGACATTTATCCGTGAATACCATTCTTCTCATCGGCAAGACCGGACAGGTCGGCTTTGAACTGGAGCGTGCGCTGGCACCACTGGGACAGGTGGTGGCCCCTGATCGCAACGGGCTCGATCTATCGAGCGCGGATTCAATCCGGCACGCAGTCAAGGCCGTCCGACCGGACATCATCGTAAATGCCGGCGGCTTCACCATCGTCGATGCAGCCGAATCCGACCCGAATCTCGCGATGCAGTTGAACGGTGTAGCGCCAGGCATTTTGGCAGAGTGTGCTGCCGAATCCGATTCATTGCTGATTCATTATTCAACGACTTTTGTCTTCGACGGCACAAAAAACACGCCGTACACCGAGGAGGATCAACCGAATCCGGTCAATGCATACGGCAGATCCAAACTCGCGGGGGAGCGCGCGGTAATGGCTGCCGGTGGTAAAAACCTGATCCTGCGCGCCAGCTGGGTATACAGCGATCGACGCACTAATTTTGTTCTGGCCATGCTCAAGTTGGCGCGCTCAAAAGCCGAACTCAAAGTGGTCGATGACCAGATCGGCGCACCTACCTGGGCCCGCGATTATGCGGACGCCACGGCGACACTGCTCGCAAACCCGGCTCGGCTGCGCGAGGCGCCCGGGATATATCACCTGTCTGCACAGTCTTATTGCTCGCGGCTGAAATGGGCGCAACGGGTAATCGAAGGCGCAAAAAAATACTCCGGTATATCTACAGGATGGGCTGAACTGCTGCCCACCACCACCGCGCTCTATCCGCATCCGGCACCGCGGCCGCTTTATACGGCGACGAACAACCAGAAGATTGAGCAGACATTCGGGATGAAAATGCCTGAATGGGCTCCCCGCGTGGATGAGTTCATGCGCACTATGGTGGCGTGGCGCTGAAAAGAAATCCGGAGCGGAACCTTATTCACAAGCCGGATCCGGCTTATTACTGGATTGGAGTTCGTCTCGGCCGTTAAACCTCGGCGACAACCACTTCCGTTCCAAACCCCCACCATGAACTGCGGTCGGGGCATTCGAATCGAGCTTCCCTGAATCCGCTTTCCTTGAGTCGATCAAGAATATCCCGCCCGTAGTTCCGGAAACACAAAACCTTGCCCTGTCCCCGGATGACGTCTCCGTGATACTCCGGCTCCAGAAGATGTCGCAGCTCGCCATCGACCAGCGCCGCACGTTCGACCGTTGATTCGGCAGTGGTCAATGGCACGGTAAAGACAAAACGACCGCCGGGCTTCAGCACACGGCGAATCTCCGCAAATCCCTTGCGGTCATCAGGAACATGTTCGAAAACTTCGGTCGATGTGCATAAATCAAATGAGGAATCTTCAAAGGTCAGTTGCTCTACGTCCTGACACTGCACACCATCCTTGAAGGATCCTGGGGCAACGTCATCATAAAACTCCGAAAATGTCAGCTTTGCAGCCCGCTCTCCAAGGAATCTGAACAAAGGTCCACGGGAGGACATTTCATAAGCCGATAATTCTGAAAGATCCGGGAAGAGCCGGGGCAACACCTGCAGAATCGACATGTGGATCGCACTTGATCTGCAGCGGACACAGCGGACGGATATGGGGTCGTCAGCCAGTTTGACCAGCAGCGTCAGACCGCAGGAAGGGCATCTTCCTGGATGCATCGCAAAGGACTCCGGGCGCAGCAGCGCTGAAACCTTTCGAGCGATGGATATTAAGTCGCCTGACATGCCATTCACATTCAGGAAAGCAGATTCGCGTAGCGCCGAAGAAATGCAGCGCCAACACGCGCAGCCGACCCGTACGCGTAGTGTCCGGGTCTGAACAGCGCCATAAACCTTGACTGCAAATTATCCTCCCCCGCATCCGGGATGTACTGCCCATTGATCCTATCGATCATTTCGACAGCCAGTTCACAAATTTCCTCAGGTGAGTTTTCAATCACTTCGAGCCCTGCTTCAGTGTAAAGGCGCGTATACCGATAGTCGCCGATCGCTGTGCCCAGAATTTCTCCAAACGACAAAATGCGATTTTCCCTGATCGAACGCACCAGTTTTGGAATTCCGATATCCGAGGGCAAAAATGCCAGGACCGACAACGGCACCAGATTCGCCAGGGCACTCGGCACGCCAAACACGGAGCTGACCAGCGTCAGCCCGGAGGTATTGCCGAGAAAAAAACGGGCGCGAGCACACAACAATATGTCCATTCGTGCCGACCGCAGCGAATGATGCGCATAGTCTATGACACCCTCCATTGGCTGAAGCGACGTCATCGAAGGATCACCCATGCGCACACACCAGCCGCCGCGGCGGACAATTTCAGCAATTGCGGCCATCACCGCCTGCGGATCGCTGTTGCGATAGGAATGGGCGGTCTCGTCAGCAGGCGAAAATCCAGGCTCGCGAACATGGATACAAACGTACCATGCTCCCTCGGGCAGCCCAAGCTCTGCAAACTTGCGATCACTCCATTCCTTGTCAGCATCGGTCAAGCTCAACAAAGGCGCCTGTCCGGCCCACGCGGCATTGATGCGATAGATATCCTGCGACGCATCAAGCTTGAGCACGTAACGGCTCATGTCGTGTTTCATCACCGCCCAGCGACTCATCGCGCCAACCACCCAGCAGAGAAACGGATGCTCAATAACCGTAACGTGCGGACGCCAATAATCAAGCATTGTCGCGTTCGCGACTGACTTGACTGGTGCGAGCATGAAATAGCGGCCGGGCCCCACCAAACCCAGCGCCCTGGCCTTGAGAAAACTGTCAGGCTCGGCAGCAAGGTGCCCGATGCGCCCCACCAGTACGGTCAATCGCCGAAATCCCGCCAGATGCAACATTACGGAGACTGGCAAGAACAGCAACCAGACAATTGCTGAAGCCAGCAGATCCAGCAGTTGTATGGCGGTCAGCCATAGCCCTTCTTTTCTGGCGCGCTCAAGTCGCACATGCAGGCGCGCGTAAAACTGGGACAGCCGGTATCTCATGCCCCGGGAAACTCGGCTTCAGCCTTGCGCAGACTATCG
>CAMAYE010000042.1 GCA_945862135.1 Bordetella parapertussis | reverse complement strand
CGCGTCGTAGAGTCGGTACCACCGCCGGCGCCGGAGGGGACGATAATCCTGATCGCCCGCACCGGATAATTCTGCTGCGCCGCGGCGCCAGTTGTTACGCTGAACAATGCAACGCCCAACAGACCGCAGATACTGCGTACATGGCCAGTCGCTGTCATGCTCCCCCCTTGGCATCCGGGTCATTGACCGGAAGATTGTTAAATTGTCAGATGATTCTGGCCATGCATCCCGCACTTGTAAAGCTTGGCGACGACCTGAAACACAAATACCCCGTCAACTATTCCCCACAAGCGGCAAAATATCGCCGTCAGTTGCGGCTCCACCCAAAGGCATAATAATCGCCGCCGCAGTGGGGATGGCCCGACTGCAATATCCCGGAGATCAAACATGTTGCGCATCATGCTTGCGATCATCACTTTTGCGATTTCCACCAGCGCCAGCACTCAGGACAAACCGGCCTCTGCCCCCGCGGTGAAACCACCGCTGTTCGCCACAACCAAGGTCGCCGGCACTGACAACGTTTACGTCTTCCGCTACGGCAACCATCAGGCGATGTTCGTGGTCACACCGGACGGCGTGATTGCCACCGATCCCATCGGCTACGGCCGGCCGCAGGCGGTGACCACCTACATCGACGAAATCCGCAAGATCACCAAGCAACCGATCAAATACCTGGTCTACAGCCATCATCACTACGACCACATCGCCGGCGGCAAGCCATTCAAGGATGCTGGCGCAACCATCGTCGCGCACAAGCGTGCACTGGAGCGCCTCGAAATGATCAAGGATCCGGCGACGCCGCTGCCTGACGAAACCTTCAGCCGCGGCAAGACCATCCGCCTCGGCGGCACCACGCTCGAACTGAGTTACCACGGCCTCAATCATTCCGACAGCACCATCGTCATGCGCCTGCCGAAGGAAAAAATCATCTTCGTCGTCGATATCTTGCCGGTTGGAACAGTGCCCGGCCGCGGCATGATCGATTTTCATCCGCTGGAAGCCGAACAATCGATCCGCGAAATCCTCGACCTTGAATGGGAACGCCTGATCCCCGGACACCCCGGCCAACCCGGGGGTCGCCTTGGCACCAAGGATGATGTGCGTGCGCAACTGCAGTTTCTGCGCGACGCTTCCGATGCCGTCAAAACGGCTGCGCGCGAGGGTAAATGCTGGGAACCGGCGGAGAAGGAAGTCAAACTGCCGCAGTACGAATCCTGGCCCGGCTATGCCGCCGGCCTGCCCTTTGTGCTGCGCCGCTACTGCGGCCTGTGGGGCCGCGGCACCTGAGCTGTTTCACCACCGACAACGAGCCCCGCTGCGGCGGGGCTTTTTCATTCCGGCTTGATACCGCCTTCGCGGATCAGCCCTTCATAACGCACGTACTCATCCTGCATCATGCGCATGAAACCGTCGGGCGTGCTGTCCGGCACCGACTCCGCGCCCAGTCCGGCAAAACGCTTGCGCATTTCCGGTGTGCGCAGGATGCGGGTGATGTCGCCGTGCAACTGCTCGATGATTCTTCGTGGCGTGCCGCGCGGCGCGACCACACCGGACCAGCTGTCGAACTGCGCATCCGGCAGATCAACTTCGGCGATGGCCGGCACCTGCGGCAGCATCGGGCTGCGTTGCGGCGTCATTACCGCCAACGCGCGCAGCCGGGCGTCGCGCAAAGGGCCGAGTACCGAGGGCAAGGTCAACACCGCGTAGTGCACGCGGCCGAGTCCCATCTCGACGGTTGTGCTGGTCAGCGTGCGGAAGGGAACATGCACCGCATCAATGTGCAGCGCCTGCGAAAACACCGCACCGGCGAGATGCGAAGCTGAACCGATGCCCAGCGAGGCATAGTTGAGTTCGCCCGGCCGCACCCGCGCATAACGCACGAATTCGGCGGCCGTGCGCAGCGGAATATCCGGCGCCACCACCAGCACGTTCGTAATTGATGCCACATGCACCACGGCGCTGATGTCAGCCAGCGCACGGTACGGTGGCTGTTCGCGCATCAGTGCCGTGATCAGCCGGGTGACCCCGACCATGCCCAGCGTGTAACCGTCGCCGCCGGCGCGCGACACCAGCAGGTTGCCGATCAGCCCGCCGGCGCCGGGACGGGGATCGATCACCAGACGCTCGCCGTAGACCGCTTCGAGCGGTTTAGCGAGGGTACGCGCAAAAAATTCATCCGCTGAGCCGGGTGAACCGGCAACGATGATGCGGATCGGCCGCAGCGGGTAATCGGCCACTCCAGCCGACTGTGCCGCGCTGGCGGCCACAGCCAGCAGTAGCGCAAAAACGCTGCGCGCGAAGCCGTGGCCGCGTCGGGAAATATACATGCCCGATGAGCCAGTGCTAGTTGACCTTGATGCCCGCGCGCTGTACCACCTTCGCCCAGCGCTCCATGTCATTGCCCAACAGCCTTGCGAATTCCTCCGGCGTGCTGGTCTGCACGTCAATACCCTGTGCGCCGAGACGCTCGCGCACGTCAGGAAATTTCAGCGCGGCGACGATTTCGGCATTGAGCCTGCGCACGATGTCAGCCGGGATTCGCGCCGGACCAGCGAAGCCGTACCACAAGCTCGCTTCGTAGCCCGGCACCGTCTCGGCGATGGTCGGCAGTTTCGGCAATGCGGGAGAACGTTGCGCACCGGTACTCGCCAGCGCACGCAGCCGCCCCGACTGTACATGCGGAATCACCGACAGGCTGGTGGCGAAGGACAGGCTGACCTGTCCGCTGACCAGGTCAATCAGTGCCAGCGACATACCCTTGTAGGGCACGTGCACCATCTTCGTCGTTGTCATCACCTCGAACAACGCACCACCGAGATGGCCTGACGAACCGATGCCGGCCGATACATAACTCAGCTGTCCAGGCCGCGCCTTCGCCAGCGCCGCCAGCTCCTTCACACTTCTCGCCGGCAGCGATGGATGCACCGCCAGCACCAACGGGCTCGCACCGACCAGCGACACCGTGGTGAAATCACGAACCGGATCATAGGGCAGCTTGCTGTAGAGGCTGGCGTTGACCGCGTGACCGCTGGGGATCAGTACCAGCGTGTGCCCATCGGGTGCGGCACGCGCAGCGGCCTCGGTGCCGATCATGCCGTTGGCGCCTGTACGGTTCTCGACAATGACCTGCTGCTTCAGGCTTTCGGTCATTTTCGCCGCTACCGTACGGCACAAAAGGTCGTTGCCGCCGCCTGCGGCAAAGGGCGAGATCAGGCGGATCGGACGAGATGGAAAATTCTGCTGCGCCGCCACCGGCGCGACGACGGTGGCAGCGAGCAGCGACAACAGCAGCGCGCGAAGCACGGGCTTCAGCCGCGCAGCTGCTGGTTGAAAAACTCCAGCGTGCGCTGCCACGACAGCTTCGCTGCCGCCTCGTCGAAACGCGGCGTGGTGTCGTTGTGGAAACCATGAAGCGTGTTGGGATAGACGTGCGCGGTATAACGGACCTTGTGTTCCTTCAGCGCCGCTTCGTACGCCGGCCAGGTCTTGTTGACGTTTTCGTCGTCGCTGGCGAAATGCAACAAGAGCGACGCCTTGATCTTCTGCACTTCCGCCGCAGGCACCTGGCGACCGTAGTACGGCACCGCGGCTGCGAGGTCGGGCATCCGTGTGGCAAGGTAATTGCAGATGTAGCCGCCGAAACAGAAACCCACCACGCCGATTTTTCCGGCTTCCGGGCGCGCCTTCAGAACCTGCCCCGCCTGATACAGATCCTCTTCACGCTTTTTCGCATCCTGCGCAGCAAATAGCTTGCGTGCAGCATCCTCATCGCCAGGATAACCGCCCACCGGCGCCAGCGCATCCGGCGCAAACGCAACGAAGTTCGCCGTCGCCAGCCGCCGCGCCACATCTTCAATATAGGGATTGAGCCCGCGGTTCTCGTGAATCACCAGCACTGCAGGCAGCTTGCCCGAAGCATTCGCCGGCTGCGCCAGGTAGCCGCGCATGCGGCCGCTGCCCTGCGGCGAATCGTAATCAAGATACTGGGTACGGATGCGCGGATCGTCCTTCGGCACCTGCTGCGCCCAGGCAAAATTCGGCTTCAGGCTTTCCAGCATCGCACTCGCGGTAAACGCGCCAACCGCAAACTTCGCCGCACGATCAAGAAACTCGCGCCGGTCGAGCCGGCCATGCACATAACCGTCGAACAGCTTCATCACCTCCGGCGGAAAATCACTCGCTTTTTTGCGTTCCATCATCAACCCTCCTGAAGGTGATTGCCTACAACTTGATACCAAGCAGCTTCGCTGCAGTTTCGCTCAACATCGCGCGCTTCTGGTTGTCCGTGAATCCGCTGGCGTTGAGGATGTGATTCACCGAGTCAGCCTGCCACGGAATGGGGTGATCAGTACCGATCACCAGCCGGTCGTAACCGACTTCCGCCGCCAGATGGCGCAGCGCTTCGTCGGTAAACACCAGGGTGTCGTAGTACATGTCACGCAGGTATTCGGTCGGATTTTTCTTCAGCTTCACGCCGGTGCCCATCTCCGGCGCCACGCGCAGGCTCTGGTCGGAGCGCGGCGCATATGACGGCAGGTAACCGCCGCCATGGGCGGAACAGATCTTCAGTCCGGGGAATCGGTCGAGTGTGCCCTCGAAGATCAGGTGCGACAGCGCGATGGTGGTATCGAGCGGATTGCCGATGGTATTCGACAGCCAGCCGTTGCCCTTGAAGCGCGGCTCCAGTTGCGGCGTGCTTTGCGGGTGGATGAAAATCAGCACCCCCAGTTCCTCGGCCTTGGCCCAGAAGGGATGGAACACCGGATCGGAGAATTCCTTGCCGTCCACGCTGGCGCCGACCGCGGCGCCGCGAAGACCGAGTTTTTTCACACCGTGCACCAGCTGCTCGACCGCGAGGTCCGGGTGCTGCAGCGCCACCGAAGCAAAAGCGACAAAACGGTCGGGATACATACCGCACCACTCGGCGAGTTTTTCATTCTGTACGCGGATCACTTCCGCGGCGAGGTCGCGCGGCGCGCGATACCACAGCGGATTGATCGACAGCGCTTCCATATCGATGCCCTGCTCGTCCATTTCGCCGATGCGCCGCGAACCCACTTCCTCGATATGCGGCCCGCGCTGGTCTTCCACCTTGAGACCGAGCAGGTCGAGCGCCTCCTTCACCACGCAGTGGGCATGCACATCGATGGTCTTGACGCGTTTGCCGCCGACAATGACCTGACGGCGGCGGCCGCCCGCAGGCGTTGCGGCGGTATTGGTCATGCTGCAGCCGGTGAAAATCAAACCCTCGTCGCAGCAGTGCCGCGTATTGCTCATTGCCATGCAACCTCTCCCAGGAGTTTTATATCTGAATTGATATAAAATAATGTTTTAATTCAATTACTTATGAAATTTCAGCTTGCGTCGACCCACCTACGATTGCGCTGTCTACGATTACTCCTTAGCCACCGTATCCTTCAATTCTTCCGCAATCGCCCTGAAGTCTTCAGCCAGCTCGATGAAGGCAGTCACCACGTCCGGATCAAAATGTGAATTCGCGCCTTTGGTGATCAGGTCAACGGCCTCTTCATGCGTGAACGGTTTCTTGTAAGGTCGCGCGCTGATCAGCGCGTCATACACGTCCGCAACCGCCATCAGCCGTGCCGATATCGGAATCTGCTCGCCGGACAATCCCTGCGGATAGCCTGAACCATCCCACTTTTCCTGATGGCCATAGGCAATCTCGCGGGCGATTTCCAGAAACGAACTCGGCGCGTCGATCAGTTTCTCCGCCGCAAGAATGGCATCACGGCCGAGCGTCGTATGGGTCTTCATGATCTCGAACTCTTCCGGCGTCAGTTTGCCCGGCTTGAGCAGGATATGGTCGGGAATCCCGACCTTGCCGATATCATGCAGCGGCGCCGATTTGTAGAGTTGTTCGATCGTGGTGTCGGACAGGTAAGCCGCGTATTTGCCATGCCCTTTCAGCTTCTCGGCGAGTGCGCGGACATAGCGCTGCGTGCGGCGGATGTGATTACCGGTCTCGTTGTCACGTGTCTCTGCCAGCGACGCCATCGCCATGATGGTGACGTCCTGCACTACCTGCACTTCCTTCGTCCGCCGCGTAACCTCGTTCTCCAGGAAGGTATTCTGGTCGCGCAGAAAGTCGCGCACATCCTTCATCAGCAGATGCGTCTTCACCCGCGCCAGCACGATCGGCGGACTGATCGGTTTGGTGATGTAATCGACGCAGCCGACATCGAAGCCCATCTGCTCGTCTTCAACCTGCGTTTTTGCGGTCAGAAAAATCACCGGGATCTCCGCCGTCAGCGGGTCCGCCTTCAACTGCCGGCACACCTCGTAACCGTCGATGCCGGGCATCATGATGTCGAGCAGTATCAGGTCGGGCAGCGGATGGGTTGCCGCGATCTTCAGCGCACGCTCTCCGTTGTTGGCGATTTTCGTCTTGTAGATGTCCTTCAGCAGCCCGTTCATCAGCGTCAGGTTTTCGGGCGTGTCGTCAACAATCAGCACGGACTGTTTGTCGGTGAAATCCAGCGCTTCAGCCATATCAGTGTTCCCCGGTGGTAAATCGTTTTGCTTCAGCGGCAAGCCGCAGCTTCGCCAATGCGGCATCGAAATCAAAATCGTTGACCGCACGTTCAACCGCGCCTGCCGCTTCCACACCCAGTGCACCGCGCAGCAAAGCGGCGTGTTCCATGCAGTAATCACCCGAATCACCATCGGCGCCGGCCAGCAGCCCCGCCAGTGTTGTGATCACCGTCTGTGCAGCCTGAGTATCCACATTCGCGGTCACGGCCTGATCTTCAGCAGTCGCTCCGTGGCCAATCACCGATCCTATTGCCGCCACTGTCGCCGCGATGGCATCGGCGAATCCCGCGAGCTGGTCCTCGGTCTCACCGCCTTCGCGAATCGCCTGCTCAAGCGCTGCGGCGGCCTGCTGCGGCGCCTCCGCGCCGATATTGCCTGAAACACCCTTGGCGGTGTGCGCAATCCGTTCCGCCGTACCGCGGTCACCAGCCGCCAGCGCCGCACGCAGCACGGCAGGCGCCTCCGCCTGCCCTTCGACATATTTATCGAGCAGTTTCCGATACAGCGCGTGATTCCCCGCAACACGCCGCAGGCCGGACGCCGTATCCACACCGGGGATCACCAGCAGCGTTTGCTCTGCCACATTCAGCGGGACTGTTTTTGCACCAGCCGCCGCAGTTTCACGCCGCGGCAACCAGCGCAACAGCGTACTGAACATGGCATCCGGATCGATCGGCTTGGTGATATGGTCATTCATGCCGGCGGCAATGCAGCGTTCACGTTCTTCCGCCATCGCATGCGCAGTCATCGCGATCACCGGCACCTTCCCGCGATCCGCATCGGCACGCACACGCCGCACCACCTCATAACCGTCCATCACCGGCATTTGCAGATCGGTCAACACGATATCGAAGCTGCCTGCGGGACTGGCGAGGAATTTTTCCACTGCCTCCCGCCCGTCGTTTGCTACCACCACCTGTGCACCCGCCCCTTCGAGCAGCTCCACCGCGATCTGCTGGTTGATCTCGTTGTCCTCGGCCAGCAACAGCCTCGCCCCGGTCAGGTCATGGCTGTGACCCTGCGAACCGGCCTGCCCGGCCTCGCCAATATCATCAGGAGCAAATACCTGCATGATCGTATCGACAAGTGCCGAGGCGCCGACCGGCTTCACCAGAAAACCGTCAAGCTGCGCCTGCTCCGCTTCCTGACGCACATCTTCGCGTCCGAAGGCCGTCACCATGATGATGGCCGGCTTCCTATCCGGATTCTCCGGCAGCGACTTGATCACGCGTGCAGCCTCGATGCCCGTCATGCCCGGCATCTTCCAGTCCATGAACACAATGCGGTACGGCGAATCACTGGACCCTTGCACGGCAGCGATCGCCTCCGCACCCGATCCCACCTGATCCACCGAAAAAGGCAGGCCCGACAGCTGCTCGGCCAGCACTTCGCGAGCACCGGCATTGTCGTCCACCACCAGCACCCGCGCGCCATTCAGATTTTCCGGTACCACCTTGCGACGCTTGCCCTCGATACCCAGTCCGAACCAGGCAGTAAAACTGAACGTGCTGCCCTTGCCCGCCTCACTCTCCACCCAGATCGTGCCCCCCATCATTTCCGTCAGCCGTTTGCTGATGGTGAGGCCGAGGCCGGTACCGCCGTACTTGCGCGTCGTCGAACCGTCGGCCTGGGTAAAGGCCTTGAACAGGCGCGCGCACTGCTCCGGCGTCATGCCGATGCCGGTATCGCGCACCGCAAACTTGAGCTTGACCCTGTCGGCGTGGCGTTCCGCGAGCGCCACCTGCAACTGCACCTCACCCTGCTCGGTGAACTTCACCGCGTTATTGACCAGGTTCACCAGGATCTGACCGACGCGCAACGGATCGCCCACCAGCTGCTGCGGCACGTCCGCGCCCGTGTCGAAAAGCAATTCGAGCCCCTTGTCGAACACCTTTTGCCCGACCATGGTCGACACCCCCGACATCACCTCCTCAAGATCGAAGGGCACTGACTCCATATCCAGCTTGCCGGCCTCGATCTTGGAAAAATCGAGGATGTCATTGATGATGCCCAGCAGCGCGGTGCCGGCATTGTGGATCTTCTGCACGTAATCGCGCTGGCGCGGTGTCAGCTCCGTCTTCAGCGCCAGATGCGACATGCCGATGATGGCGTTCATCGGCGTGCGGATCTCGTGGCTCATGTTGGCGAGGAACATCGACTTCGAGCGCGTCGCCTCTTCGGCGATCTCCTTTGCCTCGCGCATCGCCTGTTCGGCGGCCTTGCGTTCGGAGATGTCGTTGATCATGGTCACCGTCGCGATCAGCTCGCCGGCCTCGTTGCGGATGGCGCTGGTGATCACGTCGGCCCACAACACGGTGCCGTCCTTGCGCCGGTAGCAGCGCTCTGTCGAGAAGCTTGTCAGCTCACCATCGCTGAGCTTCGCCTGCAGTTCACGCGCACGCGCAAGATCCTCCGGCTCCATCAATTGAGTCGCATCCAGCTGCTCAAGTTCGGCACGGGTATAACCGAGCATCCTTTCGTAGGCGCTGTTGACGCCCATCAGATGGCGCCCGGTATCGCGGGTGACGATACCCACGGCGGCGTTTTCGAAAATCGCACGGAAATAAGCTTCACGCTCGGCAAGGTCGCGCGTGCGCTGCTCGACACGCTCCTCAAGATCGCGGTTGGTCTGCTCCAGCGATTTCATCGATTCACGCAAAGCAACGCGCATCTGTTCCTGGGCTGCAGCCAGATCCTGCAACTCCCGCAATGCCGATTGCGTCTGCACCGGTTCGTCGAGATTCATCTTCGCCAGACGCCGACTGGCAAATGCCAGATCTTCCAGCGGACGACTGAACTTGCGGGCAATCAGCAGGGCAGACGCGGCGCCGATTGCCAGCACGGCGGCGAGCAATGCCGCCAGCAGCATCACCGCGCGTCGTAGCGAATCCGGCAGGAAATCCGTAACCGGCGCACCGGCAACAATCAGAAAGTCGTGACTGCCAAAACGCAGCGGCGCAAATGTGGCGAGCCAGTCGCCGCCGTCGTTTTTCAACCGGATCGGCCGGTAATAGGTTTGGCCGGAGCGTTGCCATTCGTCCCATGCCATCGAGATCATGCGAAATCCGGATTCGGCGGGACTGGTCAGCACGTAGCGCCGGATGTCGTCATCGCCGCGCACCTTTTCGTTTTTCGGGACGCCGACAAATTTACCGTCCTTCGTCAGCAGTGCCATGCGGCCGAAATCGGCAACGGTGATCGCCGAGGTGATGCGCGAGAGATCGATCAGGTTGTTGTCAAAACCGAAGACCAGCGTACGACCTGTCGCCTTCTGGTGCAGCCGGACCGAAGCAGTGATGCCCGGGTCCTTGGTGGTGAAAAAGATGTACGGTTCTGTCCAATGCACGGCATTTTCATTGCTCAGCGCCATCGCACCGATATGCCAGGGACGCTGGCGCGGGTCGTAATCGTTTTCGATCCACTCCTCGCGCAGCACCTCGCCGTCATCACGCCAGATCATCACCTTCTGCCGCTGGCCCCAGGCCGCCTTGTCGGTAATCCGCGTACGCCAGTCGCCATTCGGCAACTCCAGCAGCATCAGTTCCCGCCCCAGATCATCGGCAAGGATGATCGAACCGAGCGACGCGCTCTTGCGCAGGATGGGCATGAACACCCGGTTGAAACTCTTCACATTCTCGAGGCCGAACTCACCCGAACGCGCCCACTCGCGCGACATCCACGCGATCTGTTCGGTCTGCTTGACGATTTCGGATACGCGGCTTTCGACCTTCTGCGCGGCACGCGCCAGTTCACCGGTTGCGGTTTCCTCGGCCACGGGCACCAACACCAGGAAGTACAGTCCTGCCGAAAAAATCGCGAATGAAAAGGCAATCAGCCCGACAAAACGCCAGACCAGCGCCTTGCGGATGGTGGTGGCCTGCGGGAAACGGTAGTTACCGCGGGAACCGTTGTTATTGTTGCTGCGATCGCTGTTGTTATCGTTTTCGGACATGCGCGCGCACAAATGCCTCTGACCGGTGGACGGCAGACTGTAGCCCCAAATGCTGCGGTTGCAAAGTCCGGATACCGCCCGTGCTGCCGTACAATCCGCAGCGGAGGATCACGTCATGGACATCGGCATCGATCGCGGCATCTGGGCCATCTGGTACGACATCGCCCCCGGCCAACGGGCGGAATACCTGGACTGGTTTCACCGCGTCCACATTCCTGAAAAACTGGCCCGCCCCGGTTATCGCTGGGCCGCGCATTACGAACTCGGCCACGGCGGACGCGGCACCGGCTACGTCGCGCTGTTCGGCGGCGACAGCACCCAAACTTTTCTCAACCCCAGTCCCGGCCAGCTCGCCACGCGGCAAAGTCCGGAAACCAGAAAATTCATCGGCATGCGCATCAACGCAGCCGCCTGCATCCTCGCCGAAGAAATCCGTATCGACGGCCCGGATGCAGCCACACGCAATCCCGGACTGACCAGCGCTGCGGTCATCCAGATCGGCAGCTTCAACGCCCCATCGCCTCAGGTCGAGGATGACCTCGGCGGCTGGTATGCACAGGAACGCTTTCCGCTGCTGAAAACACTGCCGGGCTGCGTCGGCGCACGCAAACTGGTGGCCAGCGTCGGCGCGCACAAACACGCCATCCTTTATGAGTTCACCTCGCTGCAGGCGCGCGAACGTCACTACGCGCCACTTGAGGCACAGGCCCAGGATTCATCGACATGGATGGGACGTGTGGTGCCGAAACTGCTGCATGCACCGCACTCGCCCGCAGTGGGCATCCGACTGTTTCCGTCACTTTAATTCGACGAAATCGCATTTTTATGATAAATACTTGTTTTAATTGAATATTTATCAAGTAGCTCGCCAGTCATGGAATACACCACTCTGGGCCGCACTGGCCTGAAAGTCAGCGTTGCCGGTCTCGGTTGCGGCGGCAGCAGCAAACTCGGACTCGCTGCAGGCCACAGCAAGGAACACGCGATCGGCATTGTGCAAAGCGCACTGGATCACGGCGTCAACTTCATCGACACCGCGCAGTATTACGGCACCGAACCCGTGGTGGGCGCCGCCATCCGTGAGCGGCCCCGCGATACGCTGGTGATCTCCACCAAACACAAGACCTCCCTGATCGACGGCAAAGTCTTCACTGTTCCCGAAATACTCGCCGGACTCGACCGCTCGCTGCGCGCACTGGGCACCGACCATGTCGACGTATTCTGCCTGCACACCGTGCAACCGCACGAATACGCGCGTGTCATGGCCGAAATCGTCCCCGCACTGCTGCGTGAAAAGGAAAAAGGCAAATTCCGCTTTCTCGGCATCACCGAATTCGCCGGACGCGACCCGCGGCACGACACAATGGCGCAGGCGCTCGAAGATGACTGCTGGGACGTCATGATGGTGGCATTCCACATGCTCAACCAGAACGCGCGGCACCGCGTGTTTGCCGGGACCCAGAAAAAAAACATCGGCACACTGATCATGTTTGCCGTGCGCGCCATCTTCAGCGTACCGGGCCGGCTGCAGGACGACATCAGGGATCTGGTCAAGGAAGGCAAACTGCCGAAATGGATGGCTGATAAAAAACAGCCGCTGGATTTCCTGCTGCAGGATGGCGGCGCGCAGAGCATCATTGAAGCCGCCTACCGCTATGCGCGCCACGAACCCGGCGCTCATGTCACCCTGTTCGGCACCGGCAATCCCGATCACGTCGAACCCAACATCCGGGCCATCCTGCAACCGCCGCTGCGCGAAATCGACCGCAAAAAAATCGTCGAGCTTTTCGGCAAACTGGAAAACGTGGGGCTCGACGAAGTCAGCCCGCTGCGCTGAGCACGCAGCAAAAACAACTCCAGGAAATCAGTGTGCCGCGCCGCTCGCCGGACGAACCGTATCCTCGAGCTCCAGACTGAATTTCACCGCACCGGGCCAGTCGACCCGTTCAATCACCAGATTATTGTTGCTGGCCCAGAACCGCGCGGTTTCCTCGGTCATCAGCATGCGCACCAGACGCCAGCGCGGCTTGCCGAATTTGTCTTTTTCCTGCATGCGCCACTTGTGCAGCGTTTCCATGACAGCCCCCGTTTTTTCCGGATGCACCTGAGCATCCCGTTGAAACGATGTTAGCCCCGTACCCTCGCCAGGCCAACACATCTTATGGACTGTTTCTGGATACGAGCTACAAAGGCTTGTTGTTGCGCGAATCTCAGCCGAGAAACTCAGCAGAGAAACTCAGCCGAGAAGCTCAGCCGAGAAGCTCAGCCGAAAAACACCAGCGCCCAGACCGCCGCCAGCAACAACAGCGACGCCAGCACGGCGGCACTGCCCATATCCTTGGCCTGCTTCGCCAGCACATGGTCTTCAATGGATATGCGATCGGTCACCGCCTCGATGGCCGAATTCAACAACTCGACGATCAACACCAGCAGCACGCTGCCGACCAGAAGCGCCTTGGCAATTGCGGAAACCGGCGACAGCAGCGCCACCGGGATCAGCACCGCCGCCAGCAGGACTTCCTGGCGAAACGCATCCTCGCCGCGATAAGCCGCGACCAGGCCGTCAATGGAATAAAAAAAAGCCCGCCGTAATCGCTCAAAACCGGTTTTTCCCTTGTGCGGACTTATCGGTTGCGCCACATCGACCTTCTTTTTCATATCGGCGTCAGTGCGGCGTGAGATGTTATACGGTCTTTATTCCGGCGGATTCGATATCGGTTTTCCAGCGGGGCATCTTGGTCTCGACGTAATCCACAAAATCCTCCTGCGGCCTGCGTTATGTTTGAAGGCCCTGCTTGATCAGCCGGCCATCGACCGCAGGAAAAATCAATGCAACGATCAACGACCCTTGCCGTTTTGCAACGGCCGGCTTCGACGTTTCCGATACCGGCCGAACCATACGACAAATGACCCGGCTTGGCTTTCGTCAGCGCCAGCAGTTCCTGCAGCGATTTCGCCGTCACGCCCGCATCACCACAACCAGAATGGGCTGACCGGCAAGATTCGTGATGCCGGTGAAATCGCTGCGTGCGTCAGACCCGCTGATTTTGGACAACACCGGTGAACTCGAGAACGAAGAGCTTGAATCCGGCAGCTTATAACAAGCACCCGGTGTTTTCGCCACAATGGACGTGCCGTCAATGCTTCCTGCGCCGGAACGGTTACCGACCACCACCGTCCTGCCCCAGTGGACGAACAATCGCTGCGCGAAGATACGGCCGACAATATCGCTGCCGCCGCCGGGCGCCGGCCGGATGACCATGTGAACCGGCTTGTTCGGAAAATCTTCCGCAGCATGAGCTCCCACGTTCATAACCCACAGCAACACACTCGCCGCAACAGCAATCAGCCGGGAGTGCAAGGGAATAAATAGTTTCAAGTCAAAGCCGGAAGATAGCGGCGCAACATTGCAGAAAGATTACAAACCCTCAGCTGCGCCGCATATTCGCCTGCGTTGAAGCGAATCAGGCGCCGATCACTCCGCCATCATCTTTTTTGATGACAAGCGTCGCTGACCGCGGACGTCCGCCCGCAGCACCATCCGGCCAGGAACTGAAGGCCTTGGGATTGCCCGGATCATTGCGCCCGGACGGCTTTTCTCCGGGATGCTGGATGTTCACGAACATCGTCCGCGCATCCGGCGTCATCACCACGCCGGTGACTTCGCAACCGGTAGGCCCTGTGAGAAACCGCTTCGTAATACCGGAGCGCACATCGGCAGCGAGCATCATGTTGTTGCCCAGCCGCTCATAGTGCCCCTTGTGCATGGCGCTGGTCGAAACGTCGGTCTGTATCCACAACAGGCCGCTGTCGTCGAACCACAAACCATCCGGACTGCCGTAAGCGTCGCCTTTGATATTGCCGTGGCGCGCCGCATCCGCGTGCTGCGGATCGCCGGCTATCGCAAACAGATCCCACTCAAAATTCAGTGCCGCCGGGTCGTTGCCAGCCTCGCGCCAGCGAATGATCTGGCCAAACACATTGTTGACGCGCGGATTCGCACGATCCGGCGGCGCAGCATCCTTGACGCCGCGCCGGCTGTTATTGGTCAGCGTGCAATACACCTCCCGGGTCTGCGGATGCACGGCAATCCATTCCGGCCGATCCATCTTGGTCGCCCCCACCGCATCCGCCGCAGCGCGTGTGCGCACCAGCACATCGGCCTGATCGGCAAAACCATTCGCCACGGTCAGCGGACCCTGGCCATGCACCAGTGGCAGCCAGCCACCCGTGCCGTCATCACGGAATTTCGCCACATACAGCGTACCGTGATCGAGAATGCTGCCATTGGCATTGCGATCACTGCCGTTGACGCGATCCCGCGACACAAACTTGTAAATGTATTCAAAGACCCGGTCATCACCCATGTAAATCACCAGACGGCCATCGGCGGCCTGCGCCGGACATGCGCCTTCATGACTGAAGCGTCCCAGCGCCGTGCGTTTCACCGGCTGTGATTGCGGATTGTACGGATCGAACTCCACCACCCAACCATGCCGGTTCGGCTCGTTGGGATGTTTGCCCGCATCGAATCGCTCATCGAATTCGTGCCAGCGATACCCGCGGCCCTTGGCCGTGACGCCGTTGCGCCGGTGATCCGCCGTCAGCGTTCCGCTGTTGACGAAATAGGTATCCCAGTTTTCTTCGCAGGTCAGGTAAGTACCCCACGGCGTATAACCATGGGCGCAGTTATTGAAGGTGCCCAGCACATTCATGCCGGTGGCATCTGCCGCGGTTCTCATCAGCGCGCTGCCAGCCGCGGGACCGGCGATGCGCATCGGTGTTGCCGCCGTAATGCGCCGCGCAAAAGGCGAAGGCCGCACCACTTCCCACTGACCGCCCTTCTCGCGCACCTCGATCACCGAGCAACCGTGCGCGTACTGTGACTTGCGAACCTTGTCCGCGCTCCATTTGGCGAATCCGTCGCTGTGCAGCAGGCCGTCATCGGTGTATTCATGATTCATCACCAGCAAACCGCTGTTCGAACTCTTCGCACCATACGGCAACGGAAAATAATGAATGCCGTCATGATGCATGCCCGCCTGCAGCGCCTGCTCCTCTGCGGTATTGCCGGCGTCCTTGCGGAACGCCGGCGAACCGGATGGGTGGCCAACGGGATCGCCCCAGGCATACAGCACTTTTGCCGTATACCCTTGAGGGACGCGAACCGCGTCAGCCGTAGACGTTGAAATGCCTGTGAACCCGATCACCGGCTCGCGACGCGACCCTGACGTCGCGCAACCACCCAGTGGCAACGCGCCGATTGCAGTGACAGCCGCAGCGCCCTTCAGCAAGCGGCGTCGCGACAGCCGCGCGTCCAGCACTTCGGCGAATGAAGAATTGGCTGATGCATTCAGTATCTGATCGTCGCGGTAACTGTGGCTCATCTTCAGACTCGTATTGGATGCCGGGAAAAGTCCGTGATACTAAGGCTGATGCGTGACAGTGTTGTTACAACTAAAGGTCTTTTCTCACGCCGGTTTTCTTCAAGAACACCGACCTTGAGTCTCAGTCGCTGTCTCACAAAATTCATGAATGTTTAACAAGCAGGTCGCAAACTTCGCATAGGCTTTTGAACATGGAAAGCGCAGATATCTTGCTGCAGAATTTTCCGGCTGCCAGACGCGCGCTGCGGGTCGCAATGGTCACCGAAACCTACCCGCCGGAAATCAACGGCGTGGCCATGACCATGGGCCGAATTGTCGAAGGCCTGCAGGCACGCGGCCACGCCGTGCAGCTCGTGCGCCCGCGTCAGAACGCACGCGAACAACCGGCCAGTGCACCGCTGTTTGAGGAAATACTGAAACAGGGGCTGCCGATTCCCCGTTACGACAGCCTAAAATTCGGGCTGCCCGCGAAAAAGGCCCTGGTTCGCCTGTGGGCAGCGCAACGACCAGACATAGTACACGTTGTCACCGAAGGCCCGCTCGGCTGGTCAGCACTTGCCGCAGCCACCAAACTGCGGATTCCTGTCGCCACCGACTTCCACACCAATTATCAAAGCCACAGCGAACGATACGGCATCGGCTGGCTGAAAAAACCGATCGCTGCCTACCTGCGAAAATTCCACAACAAGGCGCAGCGCACCTTTGTGCCGACGCGTACGATGCAAGAAGAACTGTCGCACCTTGGCCTGCGCAATCTTCAGGTCGTGGCGCGGGGCGTCGATACCCAACTGTTTAATCCGGCGCGACGCAGCACCGTACTGCGCCGGTCCTGGGGCGCAGGCAACAACGACATTGTGGTCATGTATGTCGGCCGGCTTGCCGCCGAAAAAAACCTCCCTGTCGTGCTGCGGGCTTACATGATGATGCGTATCGCCCAGCCCTCGGCAAAACTGGTGCTGGTCGGCGACGGCCCGGAGCGTGCCCAACTTGAGCGCGAATTCCCACAGGCCATTTTTGCCGGCATGCGTGTGCGCGAACACCTCGCTGCACACTACGCCTCGGCCGACATGTTCCTCTTTCCAAGCATCACTGAGACCTACGGCAACGTCACCGTCGAAGCCATGGCCAGCGGCCTCGCTGTCGTCGCCTACGACTACGCCGCAGCAAAACAGCACATCCGCCACAAAATCAACGGACTTACCGTACCGTTTGGTGCAACCGATGATTTTGTCAAACTCGCAACCGGCCTCGCTGCAGACCCCTCCCGCATACGCGCCATGGGCGCCGCTGCGAGGGCAACGGCCGAGAAGCTGGACTGGAGATGCACTGTTGCGGAGTTCGAAAATGCTCTGCTCGAACTCACTGCCGATCAACCCAGAGCGCTTTACCCTATCAATGCGCTCGCTTGACCGCATCGCACACTGGGACCTTCAGATCTGCCTGCGCATGAATCGCGTCTGTTACCGCCTGACCTGGCGCGTGCTGTTCCGCTGCGTCAGCGTACTTGGCGACGGCATCGCCTGGTATGCGCTGATGGCAATACTGCTGCTGCGCTATCGCAATGACGCGGTAACTCCGGTGCTGCACATGATCATTGTCGGGCTCCTATGCACAGCCGTATACAAGTGGATCAAGGCGCGCACGCTGCGACCGCGGCCGTATCAATTACATGCATCCATCCAGCACTTCATCGCACCGCTGGACCGCTTCAGTTTTCCGTCTGGACACACGCTGCATGCTGTGGCTTTCTCCCTTGTTGCCGCAGGCTATTACCCTGGACTCAGTGCAGCCCTGACGGTCTTTTCCCTGCTCGTCGCGACTTCCCGCGTGGTACTCGGCCTGCATTACCCGAGCGATGTCCTCGCCGGCGCCGCACTGGGCGCAGCCATTGCGTTCATCTCGCAGATCCTGATCGCCTGAACACCCGCAAGCCTTAACGGCGCGAGCGTCTTGTTGTAACAAAAAAATCCCGGGGCAGCAGCAGGCTCAGATGTCCGCTGGCGCCGGTCGCCGCATACCGTTCACTCGCACCTTCGGTGCAGTCAACTTCTGGCGCCGATGACGGCGCATCACCGCAGTGCAGTGCGAATGGCGTGATCCAAAGGCATGAAATGACGCGGATCTTCACGCGCCCAATGTCGGCGCCGCCTTTGAAGATCCGGTGACACCGCAATGAAAATTTTATGTCTGGATGCTGTTTATCCAGACCTTGCCCAGCAGGCCACGCAGCGCCATCATAACGATCCATGCTGTAAGCCACATCTCTCTTGTCTCTCTTAACCGTTGAAACTCAATTTATCCAGGAAACACGATGAAACTCTACGGTTCGCTCGGCAGCCCCTATGCACGCAAGGTGCGCATCCTGCTCGCGGAAAAAAACATTCCGCATGAATTCATCATCGCCCGCGGCTCGGCACCGGATTCGCCGGTGCCGGCGCTGAACCCGCTGGGCAAGATCCCCACGCTGCTGCGTGACGACGGTCGCGCACTGTATGACTCGCCGGTGATCATCGAATACCTCGACAGCCTGGGCAGCGGACCGAAAATGATTCCGTACGAGTTCGAAGCCCGCATCGAAGTCAAACGCTGGGAAGCGCTGGGTGACGGCGTCGCCGAAGCCACGGTCAACATCAACCATGAATACCGCGAACCGGCCGACAAGCAACGCTCCGCGGAATGGTTCGCCAAACAGCAGCAGAAAATCGACCGCAGCCTCGCGCTGATGGAAAAAGACCTCGGCGGCAACGAATTCTGCTTCGGCAAGCGCTTCACCCTCGCCGACATAGCTGCCGGCTATGCGCTGGGCTACCTCGAATACGCATTGCCCGAAGTTGAATGGCGCACCAGACACCCAGCACTGGCCGGACTCGCCGCGCGGCTGGCGAAACGACCCTCGCTCACCGGCAACGCACACGCCAGCGCGAAATAAGGCGGTGCGCCACAAGCACATAGGCCTGCATTTACAAATCACCAAGACAAGGTTCGAACGGATCAGCAAAGCGACCTGAAACATCCGGATCGCCGCCAACGACTACGGTTTCTCAGTGCTTATTCATTTCCCGCCCAGCCCCGCCTCACGCGCCGCCTTCGACCA
>CAMAYE010000041.1 GCA_945862135.1 Bordetella parapertussis | reverse complement strand
GCTGAAACACTTGCACCACCTGCGGCACCACATAGGCCAGCAACCCGCCCACGATCAGGACTGCGACCACGCTGACCAGGACGGGATAGAGCAAGGCCAAAGTGATTTTCTGCTGCAGGGCCTGACGGGCATCCAGATAACCGGCGAGGTGCTGCAACACCCGCGGCAAGGCCCCGGACTCCTCTCCGCCGCGCACCAGTGCCCGGTAAAAATCCGGAAAACTGCGTTCGTAGCTGTCCAGCGCGCCGCCCAGCGGCAAGCCGGCCATGACTTCGGCCTTGATGCCGGCCAGCGTCTCCCGGGTAACAGGTTGTGTGCTTTGTTCGATCAGCGCATTCAGGGCCTGTTCCACGGTCAGGCCCGAATCCAGCAGTGTCGCCAGCTGCTGGGTGAGCAGGCTCAGCTCCGCTGCTGAAATCCGCGGCCCCCAGGCACGCTGTGCCGGCTTTGCGCTGACTGCATCCACTACTGAAGGCAACAAGCCCTGTGCCCGCAACAAGGCACGTGCCTGGCGCGGCGTATCGGCCTGCAGGACGCCGGAAACCACGTGGCCCCCGGCATCCAGCGCTTCGTAGCGAAAGGCCGCCATGCTGCCGTCAGTCCCGCGTCACGCGCACGATTTCCTCAAGGCTGGTCACACTCTGTTCGACCCAGCGCATCCCGTCGTGCCGCAGCGAGCGCATGCCATGGGCGATCACGTGTTCACGCAATTGCTGTTCGGATGCACGCTCGTGAATCAATCGACGCAATGCATCGTCAACCATCGCCAGTTCGTAAATGCCGGTGCGCCCGCGATAACCCGTATTACTGCACTCGGCACAGCCCTGGGGACCATAAATCACCCCATTGGCCGGGCGCAGCCCCAATGCGCGCATTTGCCCGGCATCTGCAGCCACCGGTTTACGGCAGGCCGGACATAAGCAGCGAACCAGTCGCTGTGCGCCGACACCAATCAGGCTTGACGCCAGCAGGAACGGTTCGACGCCCATGTCGATCAGCCGCGTGACCGCACTGACCGCGTCATTGGTATGTAATGTCGCAAATACCAGATGTCCGGTCAGGCTGGCCTGCACCGCAATCTGCGCGGTTTCAAGGTCACGGATTTCACCGATCATCACCACGTCCGGATCCTGGCGCAGCATCGTGCGCAGCGCCCGTGCAAAACTCATGTCAATACGCGAATTGACCTGTGTCTGACTGATACCATCCAGGTCGTACTCGATCGGGTCTTCGACCGTCATGATGTTCACCGACTTTGCATCCAGCCGTGACAACGCCGCATACAGCGTGGTGGTTTTTCCCGACCCGGTCGGTCCTGTAATCAGAATAATGCCGTGGGGCTCGCGGATCAGCCGATCCACCAGCGCCAGCGTGTCATCTTTCATGCCGAGCCTGGTCAGGTCCAGACGTGCCGCCTGCTTGTCGAGCAACCGAAGGACTACGCGCTCGCCGTGACCCGTGGGTATTGTCGAAACCCGGACGTCAATCGGTTTGCCGGCCACGCGCAGCGTAATCCGGCCATCCTGCGGCAGGCGTTTTTCGGCAATATCAAGCTGCGCCATGATCTTGACCCGGGACACGATTGCCGCATGCAGGGCGCGCGCCGGTTCCAGAAGGTCATGCAGCATGCCGTCGATGCGCAAACGTACCACTGAGCGCGTCTCAAAAGGCTGGATATGGATATCGGATGCGCCCTCACGCAGCGCCTGGGTAAACAGCGCGTTAATCAGGCGTATGACCGGGGCGTCGTCCCGGCTTTCCAGTAAATCCGCAATTTGCGGAATTTCTTGTAAAAGTCTTGATAAATCAATATCTTGTGCGATATCCAAGGCCAGTGCAGCAGCCCCCTGGCCAACACTGTTATAACGCGCTGACAACAGCTGCTCGAATTCGACGACATCGACAACTTCGGCCTGCACAGGCATCCCGAGCACCCGGCGAACTTCCGCGATGGCCTGCGCCTGCGAACCTGCGCGCACGGCCACTTTTGCGGCGCCATCCACCACGGCGGTCACCACCACTCCGTTGGTCTGGGCAAAACTATAGGGAATCGTTGTTAATGGCATCGGCGTTATCGATTGGCCGTAATCGTGGAGAGCTCGCAGTGAATCACCGTATCACTCCATTGAACAGGGATTACCGCAACCATGGTTTTCACCTCTGATGGCAACCTGTCCCGCAGCCGGCTCAGGGCTTGGGTTCCGCGGGAACCTTGGACGGCTCCAGTGGCGGCAGCACCGGCGCTTCCATATGCGGCAGATTCGACTTCGGATCGGCCTTGACCTTGCGCTGTTCGCCGATGATGTATTGATATCGGTCGTTGGTCAGCGTGGTGGAGCTGGCGCCGTCGCGCAACACCGTCGGCCGCAGGAATATCATCAGGTTGGTCTTGTTGCGTGAACGTGAGCTGTAGCGGAACAATGAGCCGATCAGCGGTATGTCTCCCAGTACCGGCACCTTCTCGGTGCTGTCCCTGAATGAATCCTGAATCAGCCCGCCGATCACCACGATCTGCCCGTCATCAACCAGCACAGTAGACTCCACGGCGCGCTTGTTGGTCACGACACCGGCCGGATTGAGAATGCGGTCTTGCACGCTGGAGACTTCCTGATAAATCTGCATTCGCACCGTGCCACCTTCGGAAATCTGCGGCTTGACCCGCAGCGTCAGTCCGACATCCTTGCGTTCGATGGTCTGGAAAGGGGTCGGGGTGGTCGCGCCGCCGGACAAGGCGTATTGGCCGGTAATGAACGGCACGTTCTCGCCGATGATGATCCGGGCTTCTTCGTTATCCAGAGTCAGCAATGTCGGCGTCGAAAGGATATTGGCATTCCCGTCGTTCTCCAGCGCGCGAACCAGCAGATTGAGATTCAGCACCGTGCCGACACCGGGAATGTTGACCGTGCCGTTGATCACACCCAAGTTGAGTCCGCTGCCGGCGACTGCCGGGTTTTGGGCGATGCCCAAGATGTTCTGCCCCGGCCCACCAAAGTTTGTCCCACCGAATCCCTGGGCGTTGTTGCTGTTGAGCCCACCAAAACTTTGCCATTGCACGCCGAACTCCGCGGCCTTGTCTGCCGACAACTCCGCGATCAGCGCTTCGACATAGACCTGGGCGCGACGCACATCGAGCTTGTCAAGAACCGCCCGAAGATTCTGATAGATTGCATCAGGAGCGGTAATGATGATCGAATTGGTCGCAGCATCGGCTTGGATAATGCCGCCCGGCGCGGTGGAAATTGTTGACGCCGACAATCCCGGACTCAATGGCGTCGTTGCAGCCGGTGACAAGCCTTGCGACTGTCCCTGCATCTGAGCGGCTGCAGGCGTTGCCGCTGGCTGCGCAGTGCTTGAGGCCGACCGAACTGCAGCTGGCGCAACGTCAGTCTGGTAAATGGCGCGAAGCGTCTCCGCAACTTTCACCGCTTCGGCATTTTTCAGATGCACGACATGGATATTGCCGCCGACACTTGTCGGCGAGTCCAGCATCGCCACCAGACTGCGCAGGCGCGTCAGCCGCGAGGGATTGTCCGAGCGCGCCAGCAGGCTGTTAGAACGGGTGTCGGCAACAATCATCATGCGCTGGCTGGTTTCAGCGCCCTGCGCCGTTTCGGCAAACAGTCGATTTACCGTCTGCGCCACATCCAGCGCCGAAGCATGGCGTAGCGGAATCAGTATCGGATCGGTGCCGCTTGGCTGGTCAATCGAATCGATTATTTTTTCAAGCCGCTGCAGATTATTGGCGTAATCGGTGATCACCAGCGTGTTGTTGTTGGGGTATGCGGTGATCGTGTTGTTCGGTGCAATCAGCGGCCGCAGGATCGGAACCATCTGTGCGGCCGACTCATATTTCAGGGTAAACACCTGCGTCTGGATCTGGTCGCCGCGCGCACGCGCTTTGTCCTGCGGCCCCAGCGTCGGCCCGGACTGCAGTTTGGCATCACTCTCCGGCAGGATTTTCACAATGCCGCGTTCCTCGATTGCGGCAAAACCCTGCAGGCGCAATGCAGACAGGAATACCTCGTACACCAGTGAGCGCGTCATCGGCCGCGCCGAAACGATATTGACGGTACCCTTGACCCGGGGATCCAGCAGGAAATTGCGGCCAGTGATTTCGCCAACTGCTTTGACCACGCCTTCAATGTCGGCGTTGACGAAATTCAGTGTCACTACGTCGGGGTCTGCCGCACGGACTGGTGCGGGTGTTGATGCAGGTGCAGCCGTCCGCTCGGCCGAATGCAGCGGCCCGACCCACGCGACGGAGAAAGAAAATGCCAGTGACAGCAATAATCGCAAATAACTCATTGAATGATGATCGATTTATGTATTACGCAACAATGCAACAAACATGAAAATATCTTCAACCCCAAACCCTGATGTCGGCACTGATTGGCGTCAAGGGCCGCTGCTGGTCAATACCGTAGCTGGAGTGTAGGCCCTCTTGCACGAATGAAAGACATTTGTTTCGGATGCGCATCCTGCCCAATCAACTGCATCATTTGCGCGGCAATACCAGCTTTTCCCGGATCCCCCGGCGATCCAGCACAACATGGTCGGGCCACACTTCAGCCAGAGTGACTCCAGGAAGCACTTCCTCCCCCTCACGAACGGCCAATACCTTTTTGCCATCAGCCTGTAAAACCGCATGCCCGTAACGATCGCCGGATGCCGCAGCAACACCGAGCAACTTGATGCTGCTGCTGGATTGCACGGTTGCGCCTGCATTCGCGGGGGCGCTGCCGAACAAGGTATCGGCGTCAGATGCTTTTGCAGCAATCCCTTTTCCTTGCGCCGCGCGTGGTTGCGGGCCCGGCGCCAGCCATTGCCAGGTCCAGTACGCCAGCACGAACCCCAGCAGCGTCAGCGCCGCAAGGCTCACCAGGCGCACTGTCCAGTTCTGGACAGAATCTGATCGTCCGCCACTACCCGACATGTTTCTTCAGGACCTTTGCCAACACTGGAAACCTTCGAATTAACCATTCCGCAAGGCTCGGCGGACCTCAACCGAACGTTGCTAAAAACCGGGGCCGGGATCGAGAGCGTATTCACCAGCGACCGCTTGCACCGGGTCGGCGGTCATAGATGATATGCTATATTTCTACCCGCGGAAACAATCGACAACCGTCAAAAATCAGAGAGTTAGCAGGGCAAAATGAAAGAAAAGCCCGGATCGCGCGGTTTCACCCTGCTCGAAGTCATGGTCGTTGTTGTCATCCTCGGCATACTCGCTGCACTGGTGGTTCCCAAAGTCATCAGCCGGCCTGATGAAGCCCGCGTCATTGCAGCGAAGCAGGACATCGCCAGCCTGATGCAAGCACTCAAGCTGTATCGCCTCGACAATCAGCGCTACCCCACAACCGAACAGGGTTTACAGGCCTTGGTCACGAAACCGACCACCAGCCCAGTTCCACCGAACTGGAAGTCCGGTGGATATGTGGAGCGACTGGCCCGCGATCCATGGGGAAATCCCTATCAGTTCCTCAATCCGGGACTGCGCGGTGAAATCGACGTTTTCACCTTGGGTGCAGACGGCGCAACGGGCGGTGAAGGCCATGATGCCGACATCGGCTCGTGGAACCTGTAATCACTCATGCCGGTGGTTTTTGACCTCATCCTGACCCGCCGGCATCCGGCTACGCCGACGTACAGGCGCGGCTATACGCTGGTGGAGATGCTTGTTGTGCTGATGATCATGGGCCTGCTGATCGGCACCATCAGCGTTATTGCATATCCCTCCTCCAAAGAAACGCTGCAACTTGAAGCACAACGACTCGCGCAACTGTTGAACCTTGCTGCAGCTGAATCGCGCGTTTCGGGCAAAAACTTTCGCTGGACTTCTGATGGTCCTGGTTACCGTTTCCTGCGCTGGCAAAACGACAATGGTTGGGTCGAAATCCGCGACAACGACCTACTGCGGCCACGTGTGCTGCCGTCAGGCATGACCATCAACAGCCTGCGGATTGAAAATATTCGCAGGCAGGGGGTGATGCAGATCGACTTCACGCCGCATGGGCTGCCGCTGGCGTACACCATCGAGTTGGCTTCCGGTGACAAACGCCATGCCGTTTTCGCCTCTCCCGTCGGCGAAGCTCAGGCCGTTATCCGTCGGGATTCAGCATATGTTGAAGTTGCGACACGCTGATCGGGCGGGGTTCACGCTGATCGAAGTGATGGTCGCGCTGGCCATCATTTCCATCGCGCTGATGGCCGCTCTGCGAGCGTCCGGACAAGGCGCATCCAATGTCAGCGAATTGCGCTCACGCCTGCTGGCCGGATGGGTCGCAGAAAACCGGCTTGCCGAACACCGGGCGCGCGGTGAATGGTTCTCCCCGGGTATCCGTCGCGGCACGGATCGTCAGGCCGGCATTGATTTTTCCTGGCGTGAAGAGGTTACGGACACGCCTAACCCCTCATTCCGCAGAGTAGATATCTATATCCAAGCGACGCCGACAGAACCGCATGTCCTCGCGCATCTCGCTGGATTTATTACTCAGCCACCTCAGGCAGCCCGATGAATCAGCGCAAATGTGGCGGCTTCACGCTGATCGAGTTGATGGCGGCCATGCTGATCCTGGCGCTGCTCGCGCTGATGTCGCATCGCGGTCTGACGAGTGTTCTTGATACGCGCGATCACGTCCGTCAGGAAACTGAAAAATGGCATCGCGTGTCGGCTTTTCTCGAACGCTTTGAGCGTGACATCATGCTGGCCGCTCCTCGGCCGGTTCGCACCCCCAACGGTTCAGCGCCGCCGTGGCGCGGCCAGGTTGTGACATTGGCCGACAATGCGCCGCAATTCGAATTCAGCCGTTTTGCATCCACTGACAACATGGATGTTGCACGCAGGCTCGCCTATCATCTCAACAGTAAGGGCCAGATCGAACTCTGGATATGGCCGGCTCTGGATGTGTCGCCGGAATCCACCCCGGGTCGTTTTGCCGTATTGAGCGATGTCACCCGCTTTGAGGTGCATTACCTCGGTGCGGCCCTTGGCTGGGAGGACCGATGGCCTGTCGCCGGCGTCACCGCGGCAATACCCAAGGCCATCCGCCTGCGCCTGGTACTGGCCAGTGGCGAAGACATCGTTCGCATATATGCTCTGCATTCATGACCAAGCTTAGCCAAAAGCGGTTTCAACGCGGAGTTGCGGTTGTGCTCGCCATGGGTGTGGTCGCATTGGCAGCCATGGCTTCTGCAGCACTTCTAGTCAGCCAGAATACCTGGGCGCGGCACAACGAACTGGCGGCACAGCGCACGCAGGCATTTCTGGTGGTTAAAGCCGGAATTGACTGGGGCCGTGCCGTGCTCAGCGATGATCGCCGCAGCAGCAACGTTGATCACCTGGGTGAACCATGGGCCTTGCGCCTGCCCCCTCTGCCCGTTGATAACGGCAAACTGAGCGGTTACCTCGAAGATCAGAATGCCCGCCTCAACCTGAACAATCTGATCAGGAACGGACAGATCAACCCCATCCAGTTTGCGTACTTTCAACGGCTGTTGTCGATCCTGGGATTGCCTTCCAATCTCGCTGACGCACTTGCAGACTGGCTGGATGCCGATGGCGAGCGCTACGCTAAAGGCGGCGCTGAAGACGACTACTACATGTCTCTGGATACGCCATATCTTGCTGCAAACCAGCCGATGACCGATGTGGCCGAACTGGCCCTGGTCAGCGGTTTTGACGAGAGTGTGCGTGCCCGCCTGCTCCCCTTTGTGACTGCACTTCCCCGTTACACACCAGTCAACGTCAATACCGCAACGCCGGAGGTGCTGGCAGCGATTGTGGATGGTCTGAGCCTTGATGAAGCAAGGAGTCTGGTCACGCGTCGCGATCGCGCCTACGCCCGCAATCCTGCGGACTTTCGCCTGATGCTGCCCAAGGGCGCGAAGTTTGCCGAAAACGACATCACGGTCAACAGCGATTATTTCGTCGCGCGCATTCACGTGGTTATCGGCGGTGCCGAAGCCCATGGCGCCGCTTTGCTGGCTCGCCAAGGCAATGATTGGCCCGCGGTGATCTGGCGGAAATCGTTATGAGCGTATTGCGCATCTACCTGCCGCTTGCAGGGCCCGTGGACCGTTGCGCGTGGGCGCTGATCGAGGATGGGCGGGATCCGGTATGCGGCGAAGGACCGCTCGCTGACCTGCCACGGCATGCTGTCGGAACCGAGCTGATCATTCCGGCAACAGATGTCTTGCTGACGCGAACTTCACTGCCTGCCGGACTGAAAAAACCCTCCGGTCAGGTATTGGCGTTTGCACTTGAAGAGCAAACCGCAAGCGAACCGGACAGCAACCAGGTCGTCCGCCTTGGATCAGCTGGAGAAGATGCGGTACTGGCTGTAATCGACAAAGCCGCGATGGCACGCTGGCATGACGCTTTGGCCGCCGTCGGTATTTCCACTTATGACGTGTACTGCGAAACATTAATGCTGCCGCTCCAAGGGAACGGATGGAGCGTCTCCTGGAACGGGCAACAGGGGTTTGTTCGAACAGCCCCATTTGAAGGCAGCGCAATAGACAGCGGCAGCCGCTCCACCCCACCGGTTTCGCTTTCCCTGATCCTGGAATCCGCGCGCCGAAATGCAAAACCTCCAGAAAAAATCACCGTTCATCCATCAACATCGGACGGGGCCCCCGATGCAGCGCAATGGCAACGTCAGCTTGGTCTTCCTGTTACGGTCGGCGCCCAGCTTGATTGGCGCGTCTCGGCAACAAACACCGAATCCCGATTAATACAGACACAGCGTCGCTGGAGCACAGACACTGCGCTTTGGACGCGACTGCGTCCCGCAGGCTGGATCGTTCTGGCTGCACTTGCCGTGCATCTGATCGCATCTGGCGTTGACTGGATGCTGCTTGAAGGATCCCAGCGCTCGCTGCGCAATGGCATGGAAATGCAGTTTCGTGCACTGTTTCCAGAAACGGTCGCTGTGGTTGATCCAGCTTTGCAGATGCGCCGCAAACTGACTGAGGCACGCCATGCTGCAGGGCTCGTGGATGGCACCGATTTTCTGCCGCTGCTGGACAAAGCCACTGCCGCATTGAAAAGTCTTCCCAGTGATGCACTCCGGGTCATGACTTATGACCAGGGACGCCTGACAGTCGAATTGCGTGTGCAGGATTCCGGTGCAATACAGCGCCTGATCAATGAGCTTCAGCGTGCAGGGCTGGCTGTCGAGGCACCGGCCAACACCTCGAAATCCGGCTCCCCCACTACGATTATTTCGATGCGTGAATCATGAACAAGCGAATACTCGATTTGTGGTCATCACGCGCGCCTGCCGAGAGAGCAGCAGCCGCAGTTTTGGCCATTGTGATCGGCGCACTGCTTTGTTTCTGGTTTATCCATATCGCGGGACAGGAACGCAACCGGCTGAAAATCAGTGTTTCGGCGTTGAAATCCCAATCCGCAACAATGGAGCAACAAAGCTCGGAATATGGTCGACTGAAGGCGGCATCGGCAAACAAGCCATCCCTTGCCCCGCAGGATCTTCGTGGAGTCATACAGGGCCAGATTGACAGTGCAGGCCTGTCAACATCACTGATCAAGATGGACGCAGTGGATGCAGGAACCGTTCAGATCAGTCTCAATGCACTGTCCTTTGCAAACTGGCTCGCATTCGCGCGCAACTTACAGAGACAACAAATCCGGATCCAGACCTGCCGGATAGAAGCCCTGTCCACAGCCGACCGCGTCAGCATCACCGCGACATTGTCGATTACACGCGCCCGCTGATGCCGAGTACCAAACAGAGGAATGTCGCAGGGTTTGTGATTTGCGGCCTTATCGCCTATGCGGTCGGGCTGATCTGCCTGCTCCCTGCGTCCCTGATTGACCGCTATCTTCACACACACACCGATGGCATCGTTCGTCTTGCCGATGCGCGTGGCACGGTCTGGGCTGGCGAGGGTTATGTGGAACTGCGCGACAACGAAAAACTTTCCGCGCCCCCGCAATATGTCATCTGGCGTTTTTTTCCTAACTCCGTGTGGAATGGGCATCTTGGGTTCATGCTGAACCTGAATCAGTCCACCCAAAACACTTCCGTGGAGATCGGTATTTCCAGTCTCTCGCTGCGCAACGCGGCGTTTCATTTGCCTGCTTCTGCGCTGGCACTGGCAGTACACAAGCTTGCACCACTGGGACTTCGGGGCGATTTGTCGATACAGATTAAAGATATGCAATTCGACGAAAATCAGACGGCAGGAAATGCGCACCTGGAATGGATGCGTGCCGGTTCTGCGATGACCACAGTCAGCCCCCTGGGCCACTACAAGGTTGATCTCCTGACGCAGGGATCGGTGATCAAGGTTGTACTGGTGACCTTGAACGGCCCGCTGCAACTGGAAGGAGAAGGATCCTGGGCGCTCCGGTCAGCGCCGAATTTCTCGGGAAAGGCACGAATACCGGCTTCGCTGCATCAGCAGTTGAGCCCGATGTTGCGCCTGATCTCGAACGAGCGTGCGCCGGGAGAATTCGATATTCAGATCCGGTAGCAGCGACCGATAAACACTGCAAATAATCCCTTAGAACTTCACCACCAGGCCGGCGGTATACAAATCGATATTACCGACGTTCCCGGCACTATCCGAAATCTGATAACGCTCCACCTCGCCACGCAAACCAACTGCTTTGGTCAAATCGTATTGAACGCCCAAGCCGAACTTTGCGCTGGTGTCAGATTTGCCGGGATTCGGATACGGCACCACCACGCCGCCGGTGCCTGTCAAGGTATCGCGAACCGACGTGTAAACCACGCCGACCCGGCCCAGTGCTGAAAATGAATTGGTAATCGGCAGTGTGCCGACCAAGTCCACGTTCGCCCCCTGACGCCGCATCTTGCCCTCCAGGACACCGGCCGGGGTCGTGGTGGTCGCGACATAGGTAAACCGCCCCAAATCAACGTAGCCGCCTTCGACAGCGAAATTACGATGGAACTGATAACCGGCGAACAGTTTGCCCCCGCTATGGTTGTCGTCCGCTGTGACCGTGCCGATCGTAAACCCGGCGGCCGTCAATTCCCGGCCGATTCGTCCGGCGTCTATCGATGCTTTTGAGAAACCGACATTTGCGCCCACATACCAGCCCGGATCTGCGGCAAAGGCCCCCTGAACAGCCGTCACTCCGCACAAAAATCCCGCGATTACGACAATTTTGGCTGTTTTCATTGAATCCCCCGAAAAAGTCATTGCTGCCAATTAATTCATAAGGTTACAGAGCCTTTTTATAGTAGATTATTGATTTGCTGTCAAAATGACTTTACTTGTAAACCTAAAAATTCATCCAAATTTCGCCATAAATACAACAATCTCTGAAGCACGGATCGCTTCGAGGAATTCAAAACGCCAATACCCCATCATGTTGCCTATAAAAATGCAGTCGATATTAACTATATTATTGATTTTTAAGACTTGTTATAGTTAACAGGGCACTGGTCTGCAAGAATCCGTTTCAACCCTGAAATTAACATTCGGCCCCTTTTAATGACTTTTGCGCGACCAAGTCCGCTCGGTCACGTAACATTCTTTTTCCGCCGGTAATATCGCTATCTCTGAAAGCTAACCTAATGTTTTCCAATCGAATTGCCTTGGTTATTGCAGCGCTGATGATATCCGCCAGTGTGGGGGCCATTGTGTTGCGACCGGACCAGAAAGTCGCCCAAATATCGGCCATTTCACTGGAAACGATGATTCCCAAGCAGTTCGGCGATTGGAAGGAAGAACCGCAACGCAATCTGCAGGTTGTTAATCCGCAAACTCAGGCCTTGCTCGACAAGCTATACAGCCAGATTCTTGCCAGGGTTTACATCAACAAAGATGGCTATCGCGTGATGCTGTCGCTGGCCTATGGCTCCGACCAACGCGGTGCCCTTCAGGCGCATAAACCGGAAGTTTGTTATCCGGCGCAGGGCTTCACGCTGCACAGCAGCAAAAACCTGCCTTTGACCACCCCTTTTGGCGAAATCCCGGCCCAACGCCTGCATACCTCGCTCGGACCTCGCCAGGAACCGGTGACTTACTGGTTTACGGTCGGTGATACCGCCGTACAGAGCAAATTACAAAAGCGGCTGGTCGATATTCGTTACGGGCTTACCGGCCAAATTCCGGATGGACTGCTGTTCCGGATTTCATCAATTGACGGAAATCAGGAGCGTGCGAACCAATTGCAAGATCAATTCGTCAATCAATTGCTTCAAGCGATTGCTCCGGAAGATCGCAAACGTTTAAGCGGGCTTGGCAAGCCATAGCCTAAAAGCCCCTCAGAGAAATACCAGTCGATTTCTTCAATTCTGAATTCGAAACAAACAATCAAGTCCGTTAAATAAAGTCAGGGAGCGCAAATTGCAGGCCACAAAAAACAATACAAAAATCCAGCTGATCAGTCGAATTCAGGAAAAGAAAGCGGTAATTGGCATTATTGGATTAGGCTACGTTGGTCTCCCCCTTGCCATACGATTTTCCGAAGCCGGATTTAAAGTCGTTGGATTTGATATTGATGAAAAAAAAGCTATCGCCATCAACTCCGGAGAAAGTTATTTCGTTCACATTTCAGACAAAGCGGTGGCGGGTGCACGCAAAGCTGGACTTGAGGGAACCACTGATTTCTCCCGCGCAGCCGAGGTTGATGCTTTAATTATTTGCGTCCCGACACCTCTAACGCCTTCGAGGGAACCGGATCTTACTTTCATCATCAATACCGTGGAAACAATCCTTCCACATCTGCGCCCCCAGCAGATCGTATCCCTGGAAAGCACAACCTACCCGGGGACGACAGAGGAAGAACTTAAAACGCGCATCGAAAGCCGCGGCCTTAAAGTTGGCGAAGAAGTTTTCCTTTGTTTCTCACCTGAGCGGGAAGACCCGGGCAACCCCAACTTTACGACACGCACAATTCCCAAGGTCTGCGGCGGAACCACACCTGCTTGCCTGGAGGTTGGCGTCGCACTCTACAGCCAAGCGGTTGATAAAGTGGTGCCTGTCAGTTCGACACGCGCAGCCGAAATGGCAAAACTTCTGGAAAATATACATAGAGCCGTAAACATTGGATTAGTCAATGAGATGAAAATCATTGCAGATCGAATGGACATTGACATTCATGAAGTTATCCGCGCGGCAGCTACCAAACCATTTGGTTTTGTCCCCTACTTCCCGGGTCCCGGACTTGGGGGGCATTGCATACCGATTGATCCGTTCTACCTGACTTGGAAGGCCCACCAGTATGGGGTACATACCCGCTTCATCGAACTTGCTGGTGAAATTAACAGTTCGATGCCTCACTGGGTCGTCAACAAAGTCGTAGACGCTCTTAACAATCAAAAAAAATCCGTCAAAGGCAGTCGCATACTAGTGCTTGGAATTGCCTATAAGAAAAATATTGATGATATGCGTGAGTCGCCTTCCGTTGAACTCATGGAGTTACTTGCGGCAAAAGGGGCGGACATTAGTTACTCAGACCCCCATGTCCCGGTGTTTCCAAAAATGCGCAAATATCACTTTGACCTTAAAAGCGTGGAAATCAGTCCTCAGACATTGCCCTCATATGACTTGATTCTTATCGCAACAAATCATGATGCTTTTGACTATGACCTTATCCAAAAGAATTCAAAATTGGTGGTGGATACCCGCGGAATATATACAGCCAGCCTGCCCAATGTAATGAAAGCCTGATGAAAATGCCGCTTAGCTTATAAAGCTCAGGCTTTTAACAATGATCCAGAAAACCCGAAAACCATCGCCAATCGGATCTGAGTTGCATACAAAAACATGCCCACTAGGCATTGACCTTCCACAGAAGACAACTGTTTCAAGCTGCACATGATTCTATTAACTGGTGGCACTGGCTACATTGGCTCACATACTGCGGTGGAACTACTCTCCGCCGGGCATCCTGTACACATCATCGACAATTTATCTAACAGTAAATTATCGGTATTTGACCGGATTGAAAAAACATCCGGAAAGAGACCGGGATTCTCAAAAATAGACATTCGTGACCGAACAGCCTTACAAAAGCTCTTTTCAGAGAATCGCTTCAATTCGGTTGTTCACTTTGCCGGCCTCAAGGCCGTTGGAGAATCAGTTTCAAAACCCTTGGATTACTACGATAACAATGTTGCAGGAAGTTTGACGCTCTTCGAGTGCATGGCAGAGGCCGGCTTAAAGAATTTAGTTTTCTCGTCGTCTGCCACGGTATACGGCGACCCCGCATCCGTTCCGATCCGTGAAGATTTCCCGCTATCCGCAACCAATCCCTACGGCCGAACCAAGCTGATCATTGAAGAGATGCTCCGGGATATTGCACGTAGTGATTCCCAATGGCGGATTGCCTTGTTACGGTATTTCAATCCGGTTGGCGCACATAAATCCGGACTCCTCGGCGAAGATCCGAATGGCATCCCAAACAACCTTATGCCTTACATTGCACAAGTTGCCGCCGGGAAGCGCTATGAACTGCCTGTTTACGGATCAGATTATCCTACACCTGACGGTACGGGCATTAGAGATTACATCCATGTAGTTGATCTTGCTCGCGGACATCTCGCTGCAATCAACAAGATTCAAACTACTTCGGGTGTTACAACAGTCAATCTTGGTACCGGCCGAGGCTACAGCGTGCTTGAGATGATCAATGCCTTTGCAACCGCCAGTGGAAAAGACATTCCCTACAAAATCGTAGGCAGGCGTGCTGGAGATATTGCGAAATGTTATGCCGACCCCACACTCGCAAGCCAGCTTCTGGGTTGGGGCGCAACTCTGGGAATCAATGAAATGTGTGAAGATACCTGGCGTTGGCAGCAATGGGCATCTATAAATCTGAAGCAATAATCAATATAGAGATAACTGAAGTTTGGCATAACGCCTCCATGGGGAATAAATCTTGAGAGTTACAATAATCGGCTCGGGTTATGTTGGTCTCGTTACTGGCGCATGCCTGGCAGAGGTCGGCAATGATGTCGTGTGCCTTGATGTGGACGACAAGAAAATTCAAGGACTGCAAAAAGGAATCATCCCGATTTACGAGCCCGGCCTTGAAAGCATGATTCGCAAATGCAGTGCATCGGGACATATACGCTTTACAACAGATGTGGAAGCCGCTGTTCATCACGGTGAGTTTCAGATCATCGCCGTGGGCACTCCGCCCGGGGAAGACGGATCCGCAGACCTGCAGCATGTCCTCTCAGCAGCGCGCAATATCGGAAAATTCATGCGCGACTATAAAATCGTCATTGATAAATCAACGGTTCCCGTCGGCACCGGCGACAAAGTCCGTGCCGAAATCCAGGAACAACTCGTTAACCGGGGAATCAACACGGAATTCAGCGTTGTCTCCAACCCGGAATTTCTTAAGGAAGGGGCCGCACTGTCCGACTTCATGCGCCCGGATCGCATTGTCATCGGTACCGACAATGAGCGTGCGCTCCAGTCCATGCGGCAGTTGTATTCCCCATTCAACCGGAATCATGACCGCCTGATGGCGATGGATATCCGCTCGGCTGAACTTACAAAATATGCCGCGAATGCGATGCTGGCCAGCCGCATCTCCTTCATGAACGAGTTGGCTATTCTGGCTGAGGCGACCGGCGCAAATATTGAGCACGTCCGGCTGGGCATCGGTTCCGATCAACGCATTGGCTACAGTTTTTTATATGCCGGCATCGGTTATGGCGGTTCCTGTTTTCCCAAAGATGTAAGAGCCTTGCAGAAAACCGCGATGGATCATGGCGTCAATTTGAAAATAGTCTCCACGCTCAATGATGTAAACAACCGTCAAAAACAGGTCATTGTTGACAAAGTCATCAAACGTTTCGGCAATGACTTGAGTGGAAAACAGTTTGCTCTCTGGGGCCTCGCTTTCAAACCCAACACCGACGATATCCGCGAGGCGCCCAGCCTGGAAATCATCCAGGGATTGACAGCACGCGGCGCCACCATCGTGGCCTATGACCCTGTTGCCGCGGAAACGGCGCGTGCGGCATGCAAAGGCCTTCGCGGCATCACGTTCACCGATAAAGCCATCAATGCCGTTGAGGGCAGCGCTGCCCTGATTATTGCCACCGAGTGGCAGGAATTCAAGAGTCCGGACTTTGCCGCGATCAAGGAGAAACTTTCAACCCCGGCCATTTTTGATGGACGCAATCTATACGATCCCGAGTATGTCGCCTCCTGTGGACTGGAGTATTACTCGATGGGACGTCCTACACCATCGATAAAGACATTGCACTAACCCCGACTCAGTAAAAATTACACTGTCATACGGAGCCAAGTTCAAATGCAACGAGTCACAAAAGCCGTTTTCCCCGTCGCCGGATTAGGTACGCGTTTTTTGCCGGCGACCAAAGCGAGCCCCAAAGAGATGCTCCCGATAGTCGACAAGCCGCTGATCCAGTTTGCCGTGGAGGAAGCGGTTGCTGCAGGCATCACTGAGCTGATCTTCATTACCGGTCGCGGAAAACGTGCCATCGAAGACCATTTCGACAAGGCCTACGAACTGGAAAACGAACTGGATGCTCACGGCAAATGGGAAATGCTCGATGCGGTGCGCAACATCCTTCCCAAGCATGTGAATTGTGTTTACATCCGTCAGACCGATGCGCTGGGTTTGGGGCATGCCGTGCTATGCGCAAAACCCGTCGTGGAAAATGAAGCCTTTGCCGTCATTCTTGCCGATGACCTGCTGGATGCCAGCGTGCCGGTGGTACAACAGATGATCCAAACCTACAACTATTACTCATGCTCGGTTCTTGGGGTGCAGGATGTCCCGCGGAGCGACACGCGCAGCTACGGTATCGTGGCCGCACAAGCACTCACGGATCGCGTGGAAAAAGTCTCGGCAATTGTCGAAAAACCGAAACCCGAGGATGCGCCCTCCACGTTAGCCGTGGTGGGGCGTTATGTGCTGACGCCGCGAATTTTTCATCACCTGGAAACGGTAACGCCAGGTTCCGGTGGGGAAATCCAGCTGACTGATGCCATTTCCGCGCTGCTTGCCGAGCAGCAGGTTCTGGCGTATCGCTATCAGGGGATTCGTTATGACTGCGGCTCAAAATTGGGCTATTTGCAGGCTACCGTCGAATTTGCGAAGCGGCATCCCGAAGTGGGTGAAGCGTTTCGGGAATACCTGGCCCAACAGAATCAGACTAAAAGCCCATGAATCTGCAGCCGGTCATCCTCTGCGGTGGTTCGGGTACTCGCCTTTGGCCGCTCTCTCGGGAGCAATACCCGAAGCAGCTGCTCGCGCTAAATGGTGATCACACCTTGCTTCAAGGCACAGCTCTGCGATTTGCCGGGAAGCAAGGAGAGAAAATTGCATCTCCCCTCGCCCCCATCATCGTTTCGAACGAGGAATATCGCTTCATCACGGCTGAGCAGTTGCGCCAAATTAGCATCAAACCGGCAAAAATCATTCTTGAGCCTTTTGGCCGCAATACTGCCCCTGCCCTTGCACTGGCTGCACTGACTGCACTGGAATCGGGTAACGACCCGGTTCTGCTGGTGATGCCTGCAGACCATGTGATCGGCAACAATGCCGCCTTCCAGGCTGCTGTCAGCATCGGCATCCCGCAGGCAGAAGCGGGGAAACTCGTCACCTTCGGCATCAAGCCCACACATCCTGAGACGGGATATGGGTATATCCGTGCTGGTGCAACTCAAAACAATACATTTGAGATTGCCGCTTTTGTAGAAAAACCGGATGGCGCCACTGCAGAACGATACGTGGCTTCCGGTGACTATTTCTGGAACGCCGGGATTTTCATGATGCGCGCATCAGTCTGGCTGAAACAGCTTGAGATCACTCGGCCAGACATCATCAAAGCCTGCAGGACCGCCTTTAGCGGGGCTGCCAACGATCACGATTTCCTGCGCATTCACAAAGATGTGTTCAAGGACTGCCCAAGCGACTCCATCGACTACGCCGTCATGGAAAAACTCCCCGCCGGATTGGGGTTGGTTGTTCCACTGGATGCCGGCTGGTCAGATGTCGGTGCATGGGATGCCTTGTGGGATCTGGGGCAAAAAGACAGTGACAACAATGTCCTTCAGGGCGATGTGATGGCTTTCGCGACACGCGATTCCCTGGCGATCTCACAATCCCGATTGGTCGCGCTGGTAGGACTGCAGGACACTGTCGTAGTGGAAACTCCAGACGCGGTGCTGGTCGCCCACAAAAGCCGCATGCAGGAAATCAAAAACGTGGTGGCCCGCCTCAAACAGGGAGAGCGTTCTGAGGCCAATGCCCATCGCAAGATTTACCGGCCGTGGGGCTACTACGACAGCATCGATGCCGGCAGTCGTTTTCAGGTCAAACGGATTGTGGTCAACCCCGGCGCTACCCTCTCCCTCCAACTCCACCACCATCGGGCCGAGCACTGGATTGTCGTGCGTGGCACCGCCCGCGTAACACGGGGCGACGAGGTTTTTCTGGTGTCCGAAAACGAGTCGACCTACATCCCGCTGGGCACGCGGCACCGCCTGGAGAATCCCGGCAAAGTGCCGCTGGAAATGATTGAGGTGCAATCCGGTGCCTACCTTGGCGAGGATGACATCGTTCGCTTTGAAGATACCTACGGCCGCGCATAGCCAGGAGCGTTTCACTCAATAACGCTATCCGCTATCGCGTTAAATTCAGCCTGGTGCCCGGAATGTATTCAATTTTCGTATCTGAAGGTGTGATGACAGGCTGCGGCCGAAGCTCAAAGTAGCGCGCCAAGACTGCAGGCACATAGCGTTGCGTCTCTGGATAGGGCGGAATTTTTCCACCATTTCGCAACACCACATTTTCGCCGGCGTTATATGCCGCCAAGACCAGTTCCAATTGCCCATTGAACATTTGCATCAGGTCTTTCAGATACAACGTTCCCGCTTTCAGGTTTAGCTGCGCCGATTTTGCAGGATCACGAATACCGTAGCGTTGCGCAGTTTCCGGGAGCACCTGCATCAAACCAACAGCGCCTTTTACGGATATAGCATCTTGTCGATAGGCTGATTCCACAGATATCACTGCATGAATCAGTTCGGGCTCCAATCCCGCACTGTGCGCAGCTTCGTGTATCAGTTCAGCGAATGGTTTGTCCGCAAGATATACGGGGATCTTCACGTCCTGCGGCACCTGT
>CAMAYE010000040.1 GCA_945862135.1 Bordetella parapertussis | reverse complement strand
GGCAAGGAAGTCATGCCGGAAGGCCTGCGCGTGTTGGAAGCCGTCGGCCGAAAATTCGACATCCAGTTCAAGTTCGACGAACTCGACTGGAGCTGCGATTACTACGCCAAACACGGCTGCATGATGCCGGAAGATGGCTTGAAGCAACTTGAGAAACATGACGCGGTGTATTTCGGCGCCGTGGGCTGGCCGGCAATGCTGCCCGATCACATTTCGCTTTGGGGACTGCTGATCCCTTTCCGCCGCGGCTACGACCAATACGTCAATCTGCGTCCCGTACGGCTGATGCCGGGCATGAAATGCCCGCTGGCCGACCGCAAACCCGGCGACATCGACTTCTGGGTGGTGCGTGAAAACAGCGAAGGTGAATATTCATCGGTGGGCGGCCGCATGTTTGGAGGCACTGACCGTGAATTCGTCACCCAGCAAGCCATATTCTCGCGTCAGGGCGTCGACCGCATCCTCAAGTTCGCCTACGAACTGGCGCAGAAGCGGCCAAAAAAACATCTGACCTCGGCAACCAAGTCCAACGGCATCTCCATCTCGATGCCGTACTGGGATGAACGCGTCAAGGAAATGGCCGCGAAGTATCCCGACGTAAAAACCGACCAGTATCACATCGACATCCTGTCCGCGCATTTCGTGATGCACCCGGACTGGTTCGACGTGGTGGTGGCCTCCAATCTGTTCGGCGACATCCTGTCGGACCTGGGCCCCGCCGCTACCGGCACCATCGGCATTGCGCCGTCGGCGAACATGAATCCGGAACGCCTGTTCCCGTCGCTGTTCGAACCGGTGCACGGCTCGGCCCCGGATATCTACGGCAGAAAAATCGCCAACCCGGTCGGCATGATTTGGGCAGGCGCGATGATGCTCGATCACCTGGGTTGCGAAGATGCCGGCGCTGCCGTGGTCAAGGCAATTGAAACCGCACTGCTGGAAGGCCCGAAAACGCCGGATCTCGGCGGCAAGGCCAGTACGTCCGACCTCGGCAAAGCCGTCGCCGACGCCCTCTGATCCAAGACTGACTCAATAAGCAGCGACCGCGCCGTCGCTGCGCGGATCAGCTCCGCCCTCAAGCACGCCGTCGGCATGCCGGATGATCATCCCTGCATGACCGACGGTTTCGTCGTATGCACCGATGATTTCGACATCGTGCCCGCGCTCACTCAGTTCGCGCACGACGCCCGCGTCGAAACGCGATTCCAGTTTCAGTGATTCGCTGGGTTTGCCCCATGTGCGCCCGAGCAACCAGCGCGGCGCACTCACCGCAGCCTGGGGTGCCATGCCGTGCGCAATCGCCCGCGTGAAAATCGCGCACTGGGTTTGCGGCTGACCATCACCGCCCATCGTGCCGTAAACCACAGTGCGGCCATCAGACAGGCATGCCATCGCCGGATTCAGCGTGTGGAACGGCTTGCGGCCCGGTTCCAGCGCATTCAGCGCCGCGGGATCCAGTGAAAAACTGCAGCCGCGGTTCTGCCAGTTGACGCCGCATCCCGGCAGCACAACGCCGGAACCGAACTCGTGATAAATGCTCTGGATAAACGAAACTGCACGGCCGGCATCATCGATCACACCCATCCAGATCGTGTCCCCCGCCTGCGTCTTCCCGCCCCATGGCTCGGCACGGCGGCGGTCGATGCGCTGCGCAAGCTCGCGCACATGTTCCGCTTTAAGCAGATCCTGCGCCGCGACTTTCATGTAACGCGGATCAGTCACGTAACGATCACGCACGCGAAAAGCCTGCTTGGTCGCCTCGACACACAGATGCACATAATCGGCGCTGCCCTGCGGCACCGATGCAATATCCAGCGCATCGAGAATGCCGACGATCAACAATGAAATCACCCCCTGCGTCGGCGGTGTCATGTTATGCACCGTCCCTGCAGAGTGCTGCAGCGTCAGCGGATCCACCAGTTGAGCACGATGCGAGGCAAGATCACGCGCTGTCAGCGGGCTGTCGACGCGCGCCAGATCCTCCGCCATCGATTGCGCAAGTTCACCACTATAAAAATCCGCAGTCCCGGCAATCGCAATACGCTCCAGCGTATCCGCCAGCCGCTTCTGGAAAAACCGGCTACCGGCCTCCGGAGATGCGCCGCCGACAAGAAAGGTTTCGGAAAATCCGGGCTGCGCTTGCAGCTCCGGCAATTTCGCCGCGGTCAGCGATGACTGGCTCACCGTGACCGGAATGCCATGTCGCGCGTAATAAATCGCATCTTCCAGAAGCCGCTTCAGCGGCAAGCGGCCACCCAATGCCTTGCGCGAGAATTCGTGGGCTGCACCCCAACCGGAAATAGTCCCGGCCACGGTATTGGCCCCCACGCCACCACGGTGCGGGATAATCTGCCGGTGGCCACGCCCTGCATACCAGTCGCGTGAAGCGCTCGCGGCGGCTGCACCACAGGCATCAATGGCGCCCGGGGCCTCACCCGGCACATGCAGCAGCCAGAAACTGTCACCGCCGATCGAATTCATGTGCGGATAAACGACAGCAATTGTCGCGGCAGCGGCAATCATCGCCTCAATGGCATTGCCGCCTTCGCGCAGTATCGCCAGCGCTGATTGCGAAGCGAGCGAATGCGGCGCCACAGCCATGCCCCGAGTACCACGTAACGTATTGATCATCAGAATCTTCCTGCCACGGTATTTATGGAATCAAGGCACGGTCATATGCAAGTCGCATGCCAGAAGTCTACCGCACACCGTCACTGCCGCCGTGAACCTTGATAGACTGTCGTCGCCTGGAGTCAACATAACAAATCCCTGAAATCCGCAATGAACGCATTGCTCCGCACCGCATCCCTGATCGATGCATTGAATGAAAAAATCGGCCGCATCGCCTGCTGGCTGGTGCTCATTGCCTGCGTCATCAGCGCCGGCAACGCCATGCTTCGCTACGGTTTCAACATCAGCTCCAATGCCTGGCTCGAAATCCAGTGGTACCTGTTCGGCGGCATTGTCATGCTGGGCGCCGCAAATACGCTCAAGACCAACCAGCATGTGCGGGTTGACGTGCTGTACAGCCACTACAACGACCGCACGCGCCTGTGGATTGACCTGCTTGGCGCCCTGTTTTTCCTGCTGCCGATGGCGATCATGATCGGCTGGCTGTCGTGGCCAATGTTCATCAATTCCTACACCATCGGCGAAATCTCCAGCAATGCCGGTGGACTGCTGCGCTGGCCGGTCAAGCTACTGGTTCCGCTGGGTTTCCTGCTGCTGGTACTGCAAGGTATTTCCGAAATCATCAAACGCGCCGCGGCGCTCGCTGGACATATCGGTCTCGACGCCCACTACGAAAGACCGCTGCAGTGATTGACCGCGAACTGATGGCTCCGCTGATGTTCGGCGGCCTGATTGCGTTCATGCTGATCGGCTATCCGGTGGCCTTTTCGCTGGGCGCGGTAGGCCTTCTGTTCGGCGTCATCGGCATTGAGCTGGGCTATTTCCAGTGGGATCTGATGCAGGCGCTGCCGGAGCGGGTGTTCGGCATCATGGCCAATGACCTGCTGCTGTCCATCCCCTTCTTCACATTCATGGGTGCGGTGCTGGAACGCTGCGGTCTGGCTGAAGACCTGCTCGAAGGCACCGGTCAGCTGTTCGGTTCGGTGAGAGGCGGCCTAGCCTACGCGGTCATATTTGTCGGCGCACTGCTCGGTGCGATTACCGGCACGGTCGCGGCATCGGTGATTGCAATGGGCCTGATCTCGCTGCCGGTGATGATCCGTTACGGATACAACATGCGTATGGCCACCGGCGTGATTGCCGCATCCGGCACGATCACCCAACTGATCCCGCCCTCCCTCGTGCTGATCGTGCTCGCCGATCAGCTTGGCCGATCCGTCGGCGACATGTATGCCGGCGCCATCGGCCCGTCCATCGTTCAAGTGCTGCTGTTCTGCCTGTTCGTCTTCGCAGTTTCCATTTTCCGGCCGGAGGCCATGCCACCGCTACCCAAATCAGCACGTACGCTTCAGGGCTGGCCGCTGATAAGGCGTGTGCTGCGCGGTATGGTGCCCTCGCTGGTGCTGATGTTCCTGGTGCTCGGCACCATCCTGATGGGCGTCGCCACGCCGACCGAAGGCGGTGCGATGGGCGCAATTGGCGCAATCGGCCTCGCCGCATTGCACCGCCGGCTGACCTGGGACCTGCTCTGGCAGGGGATGAACTCAACCATGCGCATCACCGCGATGGTGATTTTCATCCTGATCGGCTCCACCGTCTTCGGCCTGGTGTTCCGCGGCATGGACGGCGACCTGTGGATCGAACAACACCTGATGTCCCTGCCCGGCGGCGTCACCGGCTTCCTGATCGCGGTCAACCTGTTCATTTTTGTGCTCGCCTTTTTCCTCGACTTTTTCGAGATCGCCTTCATCGTGATTCCGCTGCTGGCGCCGGTCGCCGCAAAACTGGGCATCGACCTGATCTGGTTCGGCGTGCTGCTCGGCGCCAACATGCAGACCTCCTTCATGCATCCGCCCTTCGGTTTTGCATTGTTCTACCTGCGCGGCGTGGCGCCCAAGGAAGTCAAAAGTTCCGATATCTACTGGGGCGCCGTGCCCTGGGTAGTCATGCAGTTGCTGCTGGTGGCCATCCTGATTTTCTGGCCGGGGCTGGTCACCGGCTTTGTCGACAAGCCGGTCGCCATCGATCCGGCAAAAATCGAAATGCAGTTCCAGCCGGAAAATCCGGCTGCACCTTATGCTGAACCGCCGGCAGAACCAGGCGGCCAACGTGACGATGGCGCCGCCGCCATCGAGCGCATGCTCAGGGAACAGAAATAAAAAAGCCCCGCGATCGCGGGGCTTTTTGTGACGATTACCGCTTACCAGCCGATCACTTTGGGCAACCACAAGGCCAGTTGCGGAAACAGGAACACCAGCAGCACCGCCAGCATCTGCATCGCCACAAACGGAATGACACCCATGTACATATGCCGGGTGGTGACTTCCGGCGGCGCTACACCGCGCAGGAAAAACAGCGCCCAGCCGAATGGCGGCGTCAGGAACGAGGTCTGCAGGGTCACGCAGATCAACATGCCCAGCCACACCAGATCGACGTTCTGCGCCGCAAACACCGGCAGGAACAGCGGCACCGCGATATAACTGATTTCGATCCATTCGATGAAAAATCCGAGGAAAAAGATCAGTGCAATCAGGAACCAGATGTCGGCATTGACCCCGCCCGGCAGGAATTCGAACAGGTCGTTGATCAAGTCTTCGCCGTGCAACCCGCGGAACGCCAATGCAAACACCTGTGCGCAAATCAGGATGAACATCATCATCGCGGTGATCTTGGTGGTCGTCTGGCAGGTTTCGCGCAACACCTGGAATGAAAACCGGCCGGCAAACGCCGTGACCAGTATCGAACCCAGCGCACCCATTGATGCCGCCTCAGTCGGCGCTGCAATCCCGCCGATGATTGACCCCAGTACCGCCAGCACCAGCAACACCGGCGGAATCACCACCTTGACGAAACGCACCCATAACTGGCGCCGCGACACTGCATCGCGCTCTTCGATCGGGATCGGCGGCACCAGCTCCGGCTTCACCATGCCGATGATGACGATGTAAACGCAGTAAATCGCGGCCAGCAGCATACCCGGCACCACCGCTGCGGCGAACAACGTACCCACCGACAGTTGCAGAATGTCAGCGAGCAGGATCAGGATCAGGCTGGGCGGAATGATCTGCCCCAGCGTGCCCGAGGCGCAGATCGCGCCGCAGGCAATGCCCGGGTCGTAGCCGCGCTTGAGCAAGGTCGGCAGCGTCAGCAGACCCAGCGTGATCACCGTGGCACCGACAATGCCGGTGGTCGCCCCCATCAACACACCGACGCCGATGATGCCGATCGCCATGCCGCCGCGCAGGCCGCCGGCAATATGTCCGACGACATCAAGCAGGTCATCGGCAAGCCGCGACTTCTCCAGCATCACGCCCATGAACACAAACAGCGGAATCGCCAGCCACTGATAGTTGGCGACGACACCGTAGATGCGCGCCGGCAACAGGTTGAACAAGTCCGTCCCGAATCCCAGCACGCCAAAAGCAAAACCGGTGGTCGCCAGTGTCAGTGCCACCGGAACGCCCAGCATCAGCAGGCCGAAAAAGGCGAACAGCATCAGGATTACCAGAACTTCGGTTCCGCTCATTTCGGCAACGCCTTCAGTTTTTCCAGCGTGCCCAGCGCGAGTGCGGCGGATTGCAGGATAAGGAAAGAAAAACCCAATGGAATCAATGCCTTGAGTATCCATCGATGAGTCAGCCCGCCAGGATCGGAGGACTGCTCGTCAATGATGTAGGCCTGCTGCACATATTTCAGTGACAGCCAGATGATGATCACCGAGATCATGATCGACAGCGCCGCGGAAAGCAGATCGACATACAACTGCTTGCGCGGGGAGAAATGCGCGTAGAGCACGTCCACCCGCACATGCTCACCATGCAGAAGCGCGTAACTCATGCCGAACAAGATCAGCGGCGCCAGCAGATGCCACTCGAGTTCCTGCGCCCACACCGTGCCATAGCTGAACAAGTAACGCAGCAGCACATTGATGGCCATCAGCACCACAATCACCAGCGCGAGCCACGAGGTGGCCCGGCCGGTGAGATCGGTGAAACGTTCGATGCCGGCGCGGATGCCGGTATTCGGAGACTTATCCACGGATCTTGTTGTGGTAAACGGTTTCGCTGTAACCCGCCCACGCGTCGTATTTGGTCTTGTACGCCATGTACGAGTCGTGCACTTTTTTCACCAGCGGATCCTTTGCAACCGCTTCGTCGAGCACCTTTTTGGTGGTTTCGCGCAGCGCCTTGACCACGGCATCGGGTAGCGGCTTGGCGATGACTTTCTGGTTTTTCACCAGGTCTTCCATGGCCTCGGCATTGGTGCGCTGGCACCAGCCTTCGCTGATCACGTTACACGCGGCCGCAGCATTCTCGACCACGGCCTGTAGATCCTTGGGCAGCTTTTCCCACGCCGCCTTGTTGATCAGCAGTTCCGACACTGTGGCAGTTTCGTGCCAGCCAGTGGTGTAATAATACTTTGCGGCCTTCTGCAGACCGAGGCGACGATCCTGGTAGGGGCCGACGAATTCCGCCGCATCGATCACGCCGCGTTCCAGCGCCGGAAAAATCTCGCCGCCGGGCAGCAGTTTCACATCCACGCCCAGCGCCGCATACACCTTGCCGGCCAGTCCCGGAATGCGCATCTTCAGGCCCTTGAAATCCGCCACCGACTTGATTTCCTTCTTGAACCAGCCGGTCATCTGCACCCCGGTGTTGCCGCAGGGCATCGCGACCATGCCGAAGGGCGCATACACCTCGTTCCACAACTGGATGCCGCCACCGTCGTAAAGCCAGCCGTTCATGCCCTGGAAATTCAGCCCGAACGGCACGGCGGTGAAATACTGCGCGGCGAAAGTCTTGCCGGTCCAGAAATAACTGTTGGCGTGGTTCATCTCCACGGTACCCGCACGCACGGCATCAAAACCCTCAAATGCCGGGATCAGTTCGCCCGCGCCGAAAACCTGGATCTTCAAACGGCCGCCGGACATGGTCTCAATGCGCTTGGCCAGATCCGTCGCGCTGCCCGGGCCATCCATGTAGAAAGGCGACCCCTTGGGGTAGGCGCTGGTCATTTTCCAGGTATAGGTCTGCTGCGCGCGGGCAATCATCGGGAAGCCGGCGATGGCAGCGCCGGTAGCGGCAACGGCTCCGCCCTTGAGGAACTTTCTACGATCGGATGTCATGCGAATTCTCCTGTTTGGAAAAAAGGAACGGGATGAGCGGCGAAGGATTCGTCCGCTAATCCCGTCGGATTTGGGGGAAAGAATTTCCGATGTTCAGTAAGTCTTGTAAGACAGATACTTCCCGCTCATCACGATCTTGACGCGATCGCCATTCGGATCAGGTTCCCGCTTCATGTCCATCTTGAAATCGATTGCGCTCATGATGCCGTCGCCGAACTCTTCATGAATCAGTTCCTTGAAGGTCGTGCCGTAAACGCTGACCAGCTCATAAAAGCGGTAAATCAGCGGATCGGTCGGCACTGCGGTCGGCAGCGAACCCTTGTACGGCACCTGCTGCAGCAGCAACACGGCATACGGCGGCAGTCCGAGAAGCTTGCCTGCAGCTTCGGCCTGCACCTTTGTCATCTGCATCTGGCCGAGCAATGCGGCGGTCGTCCATTCCTTGCTGGCGCCGACAGCTTTGGCGATCTTCGCCCATGACAGGCCCTTCTTGAGCCGTGATTCGACGACCATCTCGGTGACATCGGTGCGTTTCATCGGCTTGGAAAAACTGGCCGTGGCCAGCGATGTCCCGGTTGTCTTGCCTTTTTTCACTGAATTCTCCTTTGAGTTGAATGAGTTGGACGAATAAATTGTTCAGCGCACGACGGTCAGCGGCGCACCGCCTACTGCCTGCGGCTTGACCGGATCGACCGCAGGCGCCTCACTCGGATCGAGGCCCGGCGTCACCAACGGCGGATTGCGCGGGTCATAACCGGCCGCCGAACTGGAAAACATCTTCGAACGGTCGACCAGAAAATCAATCAGATGGTTGCGGATGCGGTAGTAATGCGGATGTTTGTGCAGATCGTGACGTGTGCGACTGCGCGGCATGGTGTTGACGACAATCTCCGCGATTTTCGCGCGTGGACCGTTGGTCATCAGGATGATCTTGTCGGCGAGCAGGATCGCTTCGTCGACATCATGCGTGATCATGAATACCGTTTGTTTGGTCTCGGCGCAGATGCGCAGCACCTCTTCCTGCAGCACGCCGCGGGTCAGCGCATCGAGCGCTGAAAACGGCTCATCCATCAGTAACATCTTGGGCTGTATCGACAACGCGCGGGCAATACCGACACGCTGCTTCATGCCGCCGGACAGTTCCGCAGGGCGTTTCTTTTCAGCACCGGTCAGGTTCACCAGATCAATGTATTTCTGACAATGCTCGCGCACCTTCTCGTCATGCCATTCCGGCCAGCGCGACGACACCGCAAACGCGATATTGCCCATCACCGTCAGCCAGGGCATCAGCGCATGGCTCTGGAAAATCACTGCACGGTCAAGGCTGGGCCCGCTGACTTCGCGGCCGCCAACAAACACATAACCCTCGGACGACTGCTCGAGGCCGGACAAGACATTGAGGATGGTGGTTTTGCCGCAGCCAGAATGCCCGATCAGGCAGACAAACTCGCCCGGCTCGATGCCGAAGTGCAGGTCCTCAAACACCGTGGTGACAACACCGTCACGGCCGGTGAACTTCTTGGCAATGCCTTCAATACGGATCAGGGGATCACTCATTATTTTCTCCTGCCGTTATTCGGGAAAGGTGACCAGCTTGGTCAGCTTCGCCATCATCAGATCGAGGAGCATGCCAACCATACCGATCGCCAAAATGGCGGTAATGATGTTGGTGATCGACAGGTTGTTCCATTCGTTCCAGACGAAGTAGCCGATTCCGGTGCCGCCAACCAGCATTTCGGCAGCCACAATCACCAGCCAGGCGATACTGATTGAAATACGCATGCCGGTCATGATGGTTGGCGCGGCCGCCGGCAGGATCACGCGGAATGCCGTGCGCAGATTGCCAACTTCCAGGGTGCGCGCCACGTTCAGCCATTCCTTGCGCACGCTCGATACGCCGAAGGCGGTATTGATCAGCATCGGCCACAACGAGCATATGAAGATCACGAAAATCGCCGAGATCGAGCTGTCCTTCAGCGTGAACAGCGCGAGCGGCATCCACGCCAACGGCGAGATCGGCTTGAGCACCTGGATATAGGGATCCAGTGCGCGGTAAACCGTGGGCGACATGCCGATCAGGAAGCCGATCGGGATGGCGACCAGTGCCGCCAATAGATAACCCAGCAGCACCCGAGCAATCGAATAGGCCAGCTGGATACCGATACCCTTGTCATTGGGACCACGATCATAAAAAGGCTCACCCAGGTGTTGCATGATTTTCGCCCCGACATCCGCCGGCGACGGAAACGCCGACTTCTGTCCCGTCGCTGCCGCGGTGCCGACCAGCGCCGCGTATTCGGATTCCGCAGTCACCGGCATGACCTTGGGCAGGGTCAACGCATGCCAGATGCCGATCATCAGCAAAAAAACCATCAAAGAAAGCGCAGGTGCGCGCCAGCTCAACAGACTCTTCATCGCTTACTCCTCAACGTCCGGCGATCAGACTGTTACGTTCTTTTGATCGCAAAGCTCGCGATATAGGCATCCGGTTTCGCCGGGTCGAATTCTTTGCCCATCACCGAAAACTTCTTGCTTGTCGTGGTCGGGGGCTTCATGCCGACCTCCTTCATCAGCTTCATCGCGTCGGTAGCAAGAAACACTTCACGCGCGACCTTGGCATAATCGACGTCACCCTTGACCTGGCCCCAACGTTTCATCTGGGTCATGATCCAGATCGCAAACGAGTGCCAGGGGAAAGGATCAAAATCGATTCTATTGGCGTCTTTCTTGACGTTGCCGAGACCGTCGGCATAGGTACCGGTGAGCACCTGCTCAATCACCGTCACCGGCTGGTTGAGGTAATTGGCCGGCGCAATTGCCTCGGCGATCTGCTTGCGGTTTTCGGGCTTGGCGGCAAATGCGGTCGCCTCCATGATCGCTTTCAGCAGCGCGCGATAGGTGTTCGGCATCTTGGTAACGAACTCCTTGCTCGCGGCAAACGCACAGCACGGATGCCCAGGCCACAATTCCTTGGTCAGCGTGTGGATAAAACCAACGCCGTCATACACCGCGCGCTGATTCACAGGGTCGGGTGCGAGGAAGCCGTCAATATTGTCGGCCCGCAGGTTGGCGACCATCTCGGGCGGCGGCACCGAACGGATCTGCACATCCTTGTCGGGATCAAGACCGTGCTCAGCCAGGTAATAGCGCAGCAGGTAGTTGTGCATCGAGTAGTCGAAAGGCACTGCAAACTTGAAACCCTTCCACGACTTCGGATCACGCTTGTCCTTGTGCTTGATCGACAGCGTGATCGCCTGGCCATTGATGTTTTCGATTGCCGGCACAGTGTAGGGAATCGGGCTCGAACCCACGCCCATTGATATGGCAATCGGCATCGGCGACAGCATGTGCGCCGCGTCGTACTCCTTGTTCAGTGTCTTGTCGCGAATCACCGCCCAGCCGGCGGTTTTCACCACATCAACATTCAGACCTTGGCGACCGTAGAAACCCATCGGCTGCGACATGATGATCGGCGTGGCACAAGTAATGGGAATGAAGCCGACCTTGATCGAAGATTTTTCCAGCGGGCCCGTGGACTGGGCAAAGGCCTCCTTCGCCATACCCAATGGGAATAAGGTCGATATTGCCGCCATCGCAGTGCTGGCACCGACCGCATTCAGGAATTGGCGACGCGTCGCATCGTGCGGGAACAGCGCACGCATCACTGCAGCTTCGACCACTCGGTTGCCCAGCGCTTCACTGTCGCTGGTCTTGGCGGCGAGATCCGCCTGGTGTTCAGCTTCGCTGTGGTGGTGACCACAGGAACAACCGTGAGTGAGGGATGTATCGGCGCTGAAGGGATCCTTGAATGCTGACATGTTGCGCTCCTTGAAGAGTTTGATTTTGTTGTCAGCCCCTATTGCAGCAAGCGTGCCAGTCCGCTGACAGCACCAATGAAGCGCTGCAACTTGTTGTTTAAAAATGACTTCCGGGATCGTCCGAGACGAAGAACAAAGCGGTTGCCATTTTTGGTCGCATCATCGCGGTGCGCGCATGCTCATATTTGGAGCGCCATGCACCAGCGTGATGCGCCCGCACTGCGGAGGCGCAGGCGCGCGCTAAAATCAGTACATGCAAATCAGCCCGTACATCCGAATCAGCGCATTGTTGTCCGCACTTGCACTGGCCAACTGCGCCGTCAACCCGGTTTCCGGCAATCCCAATTTCGTCACCATGTCGGAGTCGCAGGAAGTCAGCGTCGGCCGCAGCGAGGACAAAAAAGTGCGCAGTCAGTACGGCACCTACGATAACCCGGCGCTGCAACGCTATGTCAGCGACATCGGCCAACGTCTGGCCAAGAGCAGCCACCGGCCCGGCCTTGAATACCAGTTCGTGGTGGTGGATTCACCAGAGATCAACGCTTTCGCGCTGCCCGGCGGCTATATCTATATCACCCGCGGCATCCTCGCCTACCTGAACTCTGAAGCTGAACTGGCTGCGGTACTCGGTCATGAAATCGGCCACGTCACGGCGCGCCATTCAGTACAACAACTATCGGCGGCAACCGCCGCCAGTGTCGGTGCGTCTGTGCTGCAGATTTTTGTACCGCAGGTACGCAATGCCGCTGGCGACATGCTGATCAATACGCTCGGTGGCGCACTGCTCTCCGGTTATGGTCGCGAACACGAACTCGAGGCCGACCGTCTCGGCGCTGAATATCTGGCACGTACCGGATACGACCCGCAGGCGATGATCAAAGTCGTCGGCGTGCTGAAAAACCAGGAGTTGTTCGACAACGAGGTCGCCAAGGCCGAAGGCCGGGAACCGCGCCGTTACCACGGACTGTTTGCATCACACCCCGACAATGACACCCGCCTGCAGGAAGTCGTTCGCGAAGCCGGAAAAATCTCCGGCACCGAGAACCGCATCAATCGCGAGGCATTCCTCAAACGCATGGAAGGCATGGTGTTCGCCGACAGCCCTGAACAGGGCATCGTGCGTAACAACATCTTTTATCACGCCAACCTCGGACTCACACTGCAGTTTCCCAAAGACTGGAAAGTCAGCAACGGCACAAAGAATGTCGTGGCCACGAGTCCCGAGCGCAACGCCCTGGTCGATCTGCGCAGCGCAGGCAACGCCGAAGGCTCGCCAACTGAAGTGCTGCGCAAAATCCTCAAACTCGGCAGCGGCAGCAGCGTCACACCAACAACCATCGGCGGCCTCAAGGCCGCGGTCACCGAGCTCCTCATCTCCGGCAAACCAACCCGTGTCGCCGTAGTGTTTCTCGGCAAGAACGCGTATTCCATCGGAATGCAGGGGGCTTCTGACGCCGCATTCCGCCAGCATAAGGTGACCATGGAAACCGCGCTGCAAAGCTTCCATGCCATCACTGCCAAGGAACGTGAACTGGCAAAACCGCTGCGGATCCGTGTCATCACCGCGCGCGCCGGGCAGACTTTTGCCGATCTGGCCAAGTCCTCTCCACTGGGACGGTTTGCCGAAGGCCACCTGCGGGTCATCAATGCGCTGTACCCCGCGGGGGAACCAGTTGCCGGGCAGGCGCTGAAAATCGTCGAGTAATCCAGCAGGCACTGCGCCGGATGCGCTGTGAATGCGATAATCGCCCGCTATAACAACAATACGAGTTGCCACTTTGCATATTGCGCTGCGCCCGCTGCTGATCGCCATCCTCGGCCTCGCCTGGCTGCTTCCCGGGCTGATCGGGCACGACCCGTGGAAGCCGGACGAGGCCTACACCTTTGGCGTGGTATATGAAATCCTCCAGGGCGGCAGTTGGGTCATCCCGCAGATCGCGGGAGAGCCGTTCATCGACAAGCCGCCGCTGTTTCATCTGATCGCCGCGGCCAGTGCGCTGTTGTTTTCACCCTTCCTCGCCCTGCATGACGGCGCGCGGCTTGCCGCCGGACTGTGGATCGGTCTTGCAATTTTGTTCGTCGCGTTCACTTCGCGCGAACTGCATGGCCCGCGCCATGGCTTGGTTGCCACATTGCTGCTGTTGGGCTCACTGGGCCTCGTCGTCCGCGGCCACCAGTTGATCACCGATGTCGCTGCGCTTGCCGGCTTTGCAATGGCCTACTACGGCGCCGCACTTTCACTGCGCCGCGCCGCGCCCGGCGGATTCTGGATCGGCACCGCCTGCGGCATCGTATTCATGACGCAGGGCATACCCGAAGCCGCGATCGTCGCCGCGATTGCCCTTCTGCTGCCGCTGGCGGGACCGCACTGGCGCACACCGCGTTACGCGGCTGCACTGATGGTGGCTGTTGTTGCCGCACTGCCGTGGCTGGTCATCTGGCCTGCGCTGCTGTATCAACGCGACCACGCGCTGTTTGATGCCTGGTTCACTTCCGAAAACCTGATGCGCTTCTTCGGCGCGCGCAATCCGGCTGACGGCCTCGGTTACTACCTGCGCATCCTCCCTTGGTATACCTTTCCGGCCTGGCCCATTGCATTGTGGGCGCTTTGGCGTGCGTCGAAGGCGCATCAACTGGCGTCGCCACCGATCGTGCTGCCCACACTCGGTTTCGGTGTGACGCTGCTGCTGCTCGGATTCTCATCTGAATTCCGTGAGCTTTACGCCTTGCCGATGCTGCTGCCGCTGGCATTGCTTGCGGTGCCTGGCGTTGATCCGCTGCGGCGCGGCGCCGCGAATGGCTGGTACTGGTTCAGCATGATGGGCTTCACCTTTTTCATCGCCATCGGCTGGTTTTACTGGGGTGCGCTGGAACTCGGCATTCCGCCCAAACTGCACGGCCATCTGCATACCATCCGGCCCGGCTACGACTTCGGCTTCCGCTGGCTGCCCTTTGTGCTTGGGCTGGCCTACACCGCAGGCTGGTTCGTGCTGCTGATGAAACTCAAGAAAAGCGCCGAACGGCCTTTGATCGTCTGGGCCGGCGGCATCACTGCTGTATGGGCGCTGCTGGCCACGCTGTTCATCGGCTGGGTCGATACGCAGAAAAGCTACCGCTCAATGATTGCCGACATGGGCCGCGCAATGCCCGCGCAATACCGCTGCATGGCCAGCCGCGAACTGGGTGAAGCGCAGCGCGCGATGCTGCACTACTTTGCCGGCATCAAGACTCAACGCATCGAAACCAGACCGAAGGCTTTGTCTTGCGACCTGCTGCTGGTGCAGGGTCGTCCTCTGGACGAATCGGTGATGACTTCTGAGTGGAAAAAAATCTGGGAAGGTCACCGGCCGGGCGACAAGGATGAGCGTTTCCGGTTGTATCAGCGCAGCCGCAGATAAACCCACCGCATCCCATTTCAGCCGTCACCCATTCAGCCGCAATTATGACCGACTCCCTGCAGCGCTTCATCTTCGAACACGCACCGATCCGCGGTGAAATGGTGCAACTGGCGGCAACCTGGCAGGCCGTCACCGAACGTCACGAATACCCGGCTCCGCTGCGCCAGGTGCTCGGGGAACTGATGGCCGCCGGCGCGCTGCTAGCCGCCACGCTCAAATTCAACGGCACATTGATCCTGCAGTTGCACGGCAGCGGTCCGGTCAAGCTGATTGTGGTCGAATGCAATTCGGATCACGCGATGCGTGCAACCGCAAAATGGGAGGGCGACATTCCCGAAGGCAATCTGCGCACATTGCTCGGCAGCGGACGCTTCGCCATCAGCCTGGTGCCGGAGTCCGGACAGCAGAGTTACCAGGGTGTCGTTGATCTCGATGCCGACAGCATCGCAGCTGCACTTGAACACTACATGGCGACTTCCGAGCAGATTGCCACGCGGATCTGGCTCGCCTGCGACGAACAGCGCAGCGCCGGCCTGCTGCTGCAGAAGCTGCCCGAACGCGAATCCGCCGATGACGATGCCTGGCCTCGCGCCGAGCATCTGGCCTCGACCGTAAGATCGGAAGAACTGCTGAGCCTTGCGCCACAACAGTTACTGCACCGGCTGTTTCACGAAGAAGACCTGCGCGTTTTTGAGCCGCGCCCGGTCTATTTCCGCTGTTCATGCTCTCGCGATCGCGTTGTCGGGATGCTGCGCATGCTCGGTCGCGACGAAGTGCGCAGCGTGATTGCCGAACGCGGTGAAGTCGAAGTGCATTGCGAATTCTGCAATCGCCGCTACGCCTTCGATGCCGTCGACAGCGAGGAAATTTTCGCTGCTGCAGTGACAACAGCGGCAGCCGGCACCCGCCATTGACCCCGATTGCTGCACAGCATCAGCGGGCGTAAACTCTGGGCTGTTAACAAAGCCCCTCCCGGGGTTGCCAATAATATCGTTTTAAATCAATTATTTACGGAGATCGTCATGAACAACGGACGCGAAGTAGTCGTGCTCAGCGGTGTACGGACTGCGATCGGTGATTACGGTGGCGGCCTGAAAGACATCGCGCCGACCGAACTGGCGGGCCAGGTTGTCAAGGAAGCCGTGAGCCGCGCCAAGATCGATCCGAAACAGGTCGGCCAACTGGTGTTCGGCAATGTGATCCATGGCGAAGCCAAGGACATGTATTTCTCGCGCGTTGCCTGCATCAAGGGCGGACTGCCGCAGGACACCACGGCGATGACGGTCAACCGGTTATGCGGCAGCGGCATGCAGGCCATCGTCTCCGCATCACAAAGCATCCTGCTCGGCGACTGCGATGCGGCAGTCGGTGGCGGCGCCGAATCCATGAGTCGTGGCGGCTACCTGATGCCGTCACTGCGCTGGGGCCAGCGCATGGGCGACGGCGGCTTCATCGACATGATGGTCGGCGCGCTGACCGATCCGTTCGACACCGTGCATATGGGCATCACCGCGGAAAACATCGCCGCGCAATGGAAAATCTCCCGCGAACAGCAGGATGCCTTCTCGGTCGAGAGCCACCGCCGCGCCATCAACGCCATCGAAAAAGGCTACTTCAAGGACCAGATCCTGCCGATCGAACTGAAAACCCGCAAAGGAACGATGCTGTTCGACAAGGATGAACATCCGCGCGCCGACGTCACGCTCGAAGGTCTGGCAAAACTGCGTGCGGCATTCAAGAAAGAAGGCGGTTCGGTCACTGCGGGCAACGCTTCGGGCATCAACGACGGCGCTGCCGCCGTAGTGCTGATGGAAAAACAAGCCGCGCAAAAAGCCGGCCTCAAACCGATGGCGCGTCTGGTTTCGTACGGCCTCGCCGGTGTCGATCCGAAAATCATGGGCATCGGCCCTGTACCGGCCGTGCAGAACGCGCTCAAGCGCGCCGGGCTCAAGGTCGAAGACATGGACGTCATCGAATCCAACGAAGCCTTTGCCGTGCAGGCGCTCGCCGTATCCTGCGACCTCAAGCTTGATCCGCAGAAAACCAACCCCAACGGCGGTGCAGTCGGCCTGGGCCACCCGATTGGCGCCACAGGCGCGATCCTGACCGTCAAGGCGCTGTATGAACTGCAGCGCACCGGCGGAAAATACGCATTGGTCACCATGTGTATCGGTGGCGGGCAGGGCATCGCTGCCGTTTTTGAACGCATGTAAACAGCTTCATCGGCCGTTGTTCCCGGATGCCTTGCTGTACGGCGTCCGTTTCAATACCTGAGTGCTGCATGCTCCGGCGAAACTTATCCCTCGCCAGTCAAAGACAGTAAAATCATGCTTCGAAAACACCTCTTCAAAAACTGATGTCCGACATCGATATCCAGGGATTGCTAGGGCCGGAAGCACGACAAATCTTCATGCACTTCCCGTTGCCGCTGGCATTGATTGATGACAGCGGCAGAAACCAGTTCAACGAACGTTTCACACAGTTTTTCGACCCGGCCTGTCTCGGCGCCAACGCGCTGCGTGACATTCTCGGCTCGCCGGGACAAGGCTGGCAGCCGATCAGCATCACCGCGCGTAACGGCAGCAAAGCCGACCTTTATGCGCAGACCATTTCCGTACCGCACGGCAGGATGTTGATTTTCGGTGAAGCCGCGACCATCATGCACGACGCGGAACTTGACCGCTTGCGCAAACGCATCGCCAGTCTCGAAAAAGTCAGTTCCACCGACTACCTGACGGGCGCATGGAATCGTCCCCACCTCGTGCGGGTCGTGGCATCGGAAATGGCGCGCAGCATCCGTTTCCGACAGCCGCTGTCGGCACTGCTGATTGACATCGACCACTTCAAGGATGTCAACGACACCCATGGCCATCAGGTCGGGGACGCAGTCCTGTGCGAAATGGTCCGTCTGATACAGACCAAGATTCGCACCGCAGACCTTCTGTTTCGCTGGGGCGGCGAGGAATTCGTCGTGCTGGCCGTATCCACCGGCTATCGCGATGCCGAAACCCTGGCCGAGCATCTGCGGGCGCGTGTCGCCAGCCATGAGTTCCCGGGGGCAGGTTCGCTGACCATCAGCGTCGGTGTATCCGAACGCAGCGGCGACGAGACCGCAGACCAGTGGTTCAAGCGACTCGACAATGCGTTGTTTACCGCAAAAAACAGCGGGCGAAACCGGATTGTCACTGACCGCAGTGGAGATTCCGATAAATGGATCGCTGACGGCGGACCTGCGTTGCGTCTGGTATGGCGTGAAGCCTACGCCTGCGGTGAACCGCATATCGACGCTGAGCACCAGGAATTGTTCGACCTCGCCAACGTACTGATCAATGCCGCCCTTCCAGGCAGGGAACAGGACAAAACAGCAACCGATTCCGCACTCGTCTCCTTGCTGTTGCACCTCAAGAAGCATTTTGAACACGAGGAAACCATTCTTGAAGAGCGCGGCTACATCCGATTGGAAGAACACCGCAATGCGCATAACCGCCTGCTGAGCAAGGCCGATGAACTGCACGCCGCAGTAAAAAACGGTTCGACAAGCTTTGGCACGCTGATCGATTTTCTGGCCAACGACGTGGTCGCGCGTCACCTGTTTACCGCGGACCGTGATTACTACCCGCTGTTCCAGAACGGATAGGCGGGGCCTCCGGCAAAAGCGAAATGCCGGTTGCCCTGCGCCCCGAAATTCACGATCATTCGGGGGTTGGCAAAACATAAACCTGAGGAGGAATTTGACATGCGTATCATCCCGAAACTGCTGGCCGCGCTCGCCGTGCCGGCGCTGCTCGCTGTACCGTCCGTCCAAGCACAGAACAAATTTCCGGAAAAGCCCGTCCGCCTGATCATCGGCAGCGCCGCGGGCTCTGGCCCCGACATCATCGGCCGGATGATGGCGGAACGGCTGTATGAAACCTGGAAACAGCGCGTGGTTGTCGATGCCCGTCCTGGAGCCGCCGGTGCAATCAGCGCTGATCTGGCTCTGGGTGCTGCAGCCGATGGCTACACCTGGATGATGCTGACCTCCCAGCTGTTTGTCGCATCGCAAGTGCTGGCCGATATCAAATTCGACCTTGCCCGCGACTTCCAGTCGTTGTCACTGATCGGCACCACGCCCTTCGTGCTGCTCGCCAACACCCAGCTGCCGGCAAAATCACTGAAGGAACTGATCGAACTGGCGAAGAAGCAGCCGGGCAAGCTGCGTTACGGCTCGGCGGGAACCGGCGCCTCCGAACATCTGTCCGGCGTACTGCTGAACCATCTCACCAGCATCAACATGCTCCATGTGCCTTACAAGGGGGTGCCGCAGTCGATCGCCGATACCCTGGCCAACGAAGTGCAGACGACTTACGCCGTGTTGCCCGCGGCCTATCCCCACATCCAGGGCGGGCGCCTGCGCGCGCTGGGCGTGACCACGGCGAAACGCGCTGCGCTGATTCCCGACGTGCCGGCAATCGGCGAAGTGGTTCCGGGCTACGCAATGAACGCCTGGTACAGTGTTGTCGCCCGCACCGGCACGCCGGCGTCGGTCATGAACGAGATCAGCGCCGAAATGGTCAAGGCGGTAAAAGAACCCGCCTTCGGTGAAAAACTGAAGAGCTCCGGCATCAACATCGTCGGCGGCGACCGCGCAACGCTCGACGCCTGGCGTCGTGACGAAAACAAGCGCATCGTTGAACTGGTAAAAATTTCCGGCGCCAAGGAAAAGAAATAATCACTTCCGCAACGACATCCGGAATTGCCGCGCACTGCGCGGCATTTTTTTCGTGCCCGGAACACGGCGCATCAAAAATGATCCGCGCGCTGCTGGCATCGCTGCTGCTGGCGCTGCCGACAGCCGGCCACGCGGCGGAGAACCTCGTCGAGGCCGAGTCCGGCGAACT
>CAMAYE010000039.1 GCA_945862135.1 Bordetella parapertussis | reverse complement strand
CTCTTTGTGTTCGCCCTCAGCTTTTGCAGCAAGGAATCTGCCCAGTGCAACAACAAAAATTGCACCCGCAGCCGGTGCCACGTAATGCAACCAGGCCATGTTGGCGTTGACCCAGTCCTTCACCAGCGGATCGGTAATGGCCATTTCGCCGGCAACCCAGCCGAGCAATGCTGCACCGATGGTGATGATGATCGGGTAACGGTCCATCAGTTTCAGAAGAAGCGTGGAGCCAAAAATCACGAGAGGAATCGAAATCGCCAGGCCGGCGATCAGCAGGACCATGCTGCCTTTGGCCGCGGCGGCGACTGCAATCACGTTATCCAGACTCATCACCAGATCGGCAATCAGGATGGTCTTGATGGCCGCAGCCATGCTGCCGCTCGCCTGAATGCCGTCCTCGCCGCCGTCTTCCGGCAACAGCAGTTTCACGGCAATCCACAACAGCAGCACGGCGCCGATCAACTTGAGATATGGCCATTTCAGCATCTCGACCGCAATGATGGTCAGCACGATCCGCATCACCACAGCGGCACCGCTGCCCCACATCACGGCCGCTTTTTGCTGCTTCGGCGGCAATGAACGCGCCGCCAGCGCAATCACTACGGCGTTATCGCCTGACAAAACGATGTTGACCCCGATGATCTGCAAGAGGGCCACCCAGAACGCGGTATCACCAAAACTCATGAGAAATTTCACTCCCTGAATTGCGCCGATTCGTCTCTGTAGACGCATTGGCAAAAATTAAAAGTTGCTGCGGTTCTGGCTCCTCCGGACCCGCGATCACTACTCGGAGAATTATAGCGCGAAGACCCCGAAAAAACCCCGCATAAAGCCCGTAATCACCGACGATTCAGGCGTTCATCGCGAAGCACCGGCATCCGGCATCACTGCCTGTTGCGCTGCCGCAGGCGGAGCGTCCCTTTTGTGAGGTTCATGCGGCTCCCAGCCCAGGACCGCCAGCATCACAAAAAAACCAACCACATAGGCCACCGCCACATGCCAGCCATGACGCAGCCATAATCCGACCGAACGCGCCTCAGGATACATGCTGGACAGCGCGACGCCGGCACTGGATCCGAACCAGATCATCGAACCGCCGAAACCGACTGCATAGGCCAGCACGCCCCAGTCATACCCGCCCTGCTTGAGCGCCAGCGCCGTCAACGGGATATTGTCGAAAACCGATGAAATGAAGCCGAGTCCGAACGCCGACTGCCACGACGCGACTGGCAGTTTCTCCACTGGCATCAATGATGCACACAACACCAGCGACAGCAGAAAGATACTGCCCTTGAAGGCTTCGGGCACGAGATTCCATTGCGGCTTGCGCAGGGGTACGCACACCAGAATGGCCATCCATACCGCAACGCCGATGAACGGGAAAGCATCGGAGAGATGATTGAAGTGCAGATTGACCGTGACATTGGTGATGACCGCAACCACCAGGATGAAGGCCACGATGCCGAGACGCGCCCAGTCGACTGGCGCATGCCGACCTTCATTCTTGACGATTGGCGAATAACGCTGCTGTTGCAAAGACGCCGGGATACCGAAAACCACCAGCGCCGCTACGGCTGCCGCATATGCATGCAGCACATCGCGCGGATCAACCCCGTCCAACCACATCATCGTCGTCGTGGTGTCACCAACCACGCTGCCTGATCCTCCGGCATTGGATGCGGCGACAATCGCCGCCAGATAACCGATGTGCACCTTGTGACGGAATACCGTGGCAGCAACGGTGCCACCGATGAGAGCCGCAGCGATGTTGTCTAGAAACGCCGACAACACAAAAATCATCAACAGCAGGACAAAACAGCCCTTCCAATCATCGGGCAGGAAACGCGGCAGCACCTGCGGCAGGTGGCTTTTCTCAAAATGGTTCGACAGCAGCGCAAATCCGACCAGCAGTCCGAGCAGGTTGGTCAGAATGACCCATTCATGCCCGAGATGGGCGACGAGGCCGGCCACACCATCACCGGTCTTGAAGCCTGTAAACCCGAGCTTGTACAGCGTGATCACCGCCAACCCGGTGAGGGCTACGCGCAAAGTATGTTTGTGGAACAGCGCAACCCCGAGCAGGGTCAGTGCAAACAGGATGAAATCAACAGGGATGCCGAATACCGCCGGATGCTCGCCGGTGGACGCCAACGCTTCGCCGCTGAACAAGACGGCAGCAATCCCAACGGTGACCGACATGGCCATGAATTGCGATCCTGCACGAGCGTTTTTCTGCATGCCTCCCCCGTCTTTAACGAGCCGCAGGAACTCCGCCCTGGCGCAATGTTGCAGACCCTGCAACACAATCCAGATTTTCTGTATTGACTGATGCGGCAGCCCCGGCTGAAGCAAGAACTGCCGCAAAACCAATCAGAACAGCCCGATTACCTTGCCATCATCGGTCAAGTCAATCTTCTCCGACGACGGCACCTTGGGCAGGCCCGGCATGGTCATGATGTCGCCACAGATCATCACGATGAATTCCGCACCGGCAGCCAGCCGCACTTCACGGACGTTGACCATGTGACCGCTCGGCGCACCGCGTACGCTGGCATCGGTCGAAAACGACGACTGGGTTTTTGCCACACACACCGGGTAATGGCCGTAACCGGCTTCCTGCAGTTCCTTGATGCGGTTTCGCACCTTGGAGTCCGCGGAAATGTCGGCCGCGCCATAAACCTTGGTCGCGATCTTTTTCATCTTGTCCCACAAGGTGTCGCTGTCTTCGTAAACAAAGGTCGGGCTCGACTTCTGTTCACACAGCTCGACCACGATGTTGGCCAGCTCTGCGGCGCCCTTGCCGCCCTCGCCCCAGTGGTTCGCCACGACAACGCGCGCGCCGAGCTTGGCAATGCGGTCAGTGAGCAGATCCATCTCGGCCTTGGTATCTGCGGTGAAGCGGTTGACCGACACCACGCAGGGAATGTTGTAGACGTTCTTGACGTTGTGAACGTGGCGCTCAAGGTTGACCAGGCCTTTTTCCAGCGCGACCAGGTTTTCCTTGTTGAGGTCTTCCTTGCCGACGCCGCCGTGGTGTTTCAGTGCGCGCACGGTGGCGACAATCACCGCAGCAGCGGGCTTGAGGCCGGCCTTGCGGCATTTGATGTCGAGGAACTTCTCGGCGCCGAGGTCGGCGCCGAAGCCGGCTTCGGTCACAACGTAGTCAACCAGTTTCAGCGCGGTCTTGGTGGCGATCACCGAGTTGCAGCCGTGGGCGATGTTGGCAAATGGGCCACCGTGGATAAACGCGGCGTTGTTTTCCAGCGTCTGCACCAGGTTCGGCGCCAGCTGGTCTTTCAGCAGCACGGTCATCGCGCCATGCGCCTTCAGGTCGCGCGCGCGCAAAGCCTTGCCGTCGCGGGTGTAGCCGAACACGATATTGCCGAGACGCTCTTTCAAATCCTTCAGCGAGGTCGCCAGACAGAAAATCGCCATGACTTCGGAGGCCACAACAATGTCGAAACCGTCTTCACGCGGATAACCGTTGGCGGTGCCGCCGAGGGACACAACGATATCGCGCAATGCGCGATCGTTCATGTCCATCACACGCTTCCAGGTGATGCGGCGCGGGTCGATGCCGAGTTCATTGCCATGCGAAATGTGATTGTCGATCATCGCGGCGAGCAAGTTGTTCGCCAGTGCGATCGCACCGAAGTCACCGGTGAAGTGCAGGTTGATGTCTTCCATCGGCACGACCTGGGCGTAACCGCCACCGGCCGCGCCGCCCTTGACACCGAACACCGGGCCCAGCGAGGGCTCGCGCAGGCAGATCATCGCTTTCTTGCCGATGTGGTTCAACGCATCGCCGAGGCCCACGGTGGTGGTCGTCTTGCCTTCGCCGGCGGGCGTCGGGTTGATTGCCGTAACGAGAATCAGTTTGCCGTCTTTTTTGTCTTTCAGGCTGTCGACATATTCCAGCGACACTTTGGTCTTGTAGTGGCCATAGGGCACCAGATGTTCTTCGGGTATGCCCAGCTTCTGCGCAATCTTGTTGATGCGCTCCATTTTTGCCGCCTGGGCAATTTCGATGTCCGACAGTGCCATGTTGATTCCTCTCCTGAACAAAAAATAATTATTGGTACCCGCGTCTGCGAGCCTCGTGTTTTACAGCCTTAAACCTTGGCCAGTTTCGCCAGCACCTGCCCGCCACCGTAACTGGAACGCGGCGTCAGTTCACCGCCTTTCATGACCTTCACCGCGCAATACTTGAACTCGGGAATCTTGCCGAAGGGGTCAAGCGCAGCGTTGGTCAGCATATTGGCCGCCGCCTCGTAGAACGCAAACGGAATGAACACTGCACCGCGCGGAGTGCCGTCGTCGGCACGTGCATGCAGCGAAATGATGCCGCGGCGTGATGCGACAGTAATCACATCGCCGCCCTTTGCACCCATGGCATCGAGATCCAGCGGATGCATCGATACGGTGGGTTCCGGCTCGATTGCATCGAGCACGCCGGCACGGCGGGTCATCGACCCGGTATGCCAGTGCTCCAGTTGCCGCCCGGTGATCAGCACAAACGGGAATTCGTGGTCGGGTCGCTCGTGGGCCGGAATAATGTCGGCCGGCACAAACTTCGCACGCCCCGTCGGCGTCGGAAATTTATCAATAAATACAATAGGTTGCCCGGGGTCACCCTCATTGAGGCAAGGGTAGGTCACGCTGCTCTCGGCTTCCAGACGCTCCCAAGTGATGCCGGCAATCGAGTTCATTGCGAGTCGCATCTCGTTGAACACGTCCTTCGGACCGCTGTAATTCCAGTTCAGCCCCAGACGACGTCCCAGTTCCTGGATGATCCACAGATCCGGCTTGGCTTCGCCCGGTGCATCGACCGCCTTGCGGCCCAGTTGCACCATGCGATCGGTGTTGGTCACCGTGCCGTCTTTTTCAGGCCATACGGTCGCCGGCAGAATCACGTCGGCGTGATAACAGGTTTCGGTCAGGAAGATTTCCTGCACCACCAGCCAGTCGAGCTTGGCGAGTGCTTCGCGCGCGTGGTTGGCATCCGGATCGGACATCGCCGGATTTTCGCCCATCACATACATACCGCGGATGTCGCCATCGAGAATCGCATGGACGATTTCAACCACGGTCAGGCCCGGCTTCGGGTCGAGCTTGGTACCCCAGAGTTTTTCGAAACGCGCCAGCGCTTCAGGATTATCAACACGCTGATAATCAGGGAACACCATCGGGATCAGCCCCGAGTCGGATGCGCCCTGCACGTTGTTCTGACCGCGCAGCGGATGCAGTCCCGAGCCCGGCTTGCCGATCTGGCCGGTCATCAGGCACAACGCGATCAGGCAGCGTGCGTTGTCGGTGCCGTGGATATGCTGCGAAATGCCCATGCCCCACAGAATCATCGAGGCCCTCGAAGTCGCATACAGCCGCGCCACGTCCTTGATGGTTTCCGCCGGGATGCCGCACAAGGGCGCCATCGCTTCCGGGCTGTAACCTTCGACGTTCTTCTTCAGATCTTCATAGCCGATGGTGCGTGACTTGATGAAGTCCTCGTCGACAAGGCCTTCATGCACGATGACATGCATCATCGCATTGAGCAGCGCAACGTCGGTATCCGGCTTGAACTGCAGCGAATGGGTGGCGTGACGCGACAACTCGTTGCGCCGCGGATCGGCATAGACCAGCTTCGCACCGTTTTTCACCGCATTCTTGATCCAGGTCGCCGCCACCGGGTGGTTGGACAAGGGGTTCGCGCCGATCAGGAAAATCACTTCGGCATGCGCCACATCATTGACCTGGTTCGAGACCGCGCCTGAACTGACAGCTTCCATCAGCGCCGCCACGCTAGAGGCATGGCAAAGACGGGTGCAATGGTCGACGTTGTTGGAACCGAAACCGGTACGCACCAGTTTCTGGAACAGATAGGCTTCTTCGTTACTGCCCTTGGCCGAACCGAATCCGGCCAACGCCTTGTTGCCGTACTGGTCGCGGATGCCTTTCAGTTTGCTCGCAGCAAGATCAAGCGCTTCTTCCCAGCTCGCTTCACGGAAATGCTCCAGCGGATTCGCCGGATCCATCGTGAAATCAGCATGCTTCGGCACACCGGGCTTGCGGATCAGCGGCTTGGTCAGACGCTGCGGATGGTGGGCGTAATCAAAACCGTAACGGCCCTTGACGCACAGCCGGCCGTGATTCGACGGACCGTCGCGGCCATCGACCGACATGATCTTGTTGTCCTTGACGTTGTAGGTCAGCTGGCAGCCGACGCCGCAATACGGGCACACCGAGTGAACCTGCTTGTCGGGTTTGACCAGTCCCGCCTCGCGCGCCGGCATCAGTGCACCGGTCGGACAGGCCTGCACGCATTCGCCGCAGGCCACGCAAGTCGACTCACCCATCGGATCATTGAGATCAAAAACGATCTTCGAATGATCGCCGCGGAAAGCGTAGCCGATGACGTCATTGACCTGCTCTTCGCGGCAGGCGCGCACGCAGCGCGTACACTGAATACAGGAGTCGAGATTGACCGCAATGCCGTGATGCGACAGGTCGGCCTTCGGCTGGTGGCGCGGCGCGAAACGCGGCTTGCCCACCTGCAATTTGCCGGCCCAGAGGTCCAGCTCGGAATTGTTGGTGTGACGCTCTTCAGGCATATCCGAGAGCAGCAACTCCATCACCATTTTCTGCGACGCAACAGCGCGCGTGCTGTTGGTGGTGACTTCCATGCCGGGCGAGGGATTGCGGCAACACGACGCCGCCAGCACGCGCTCGCCCTTGACCTCGACCACGCAGGCCCGGCAGTTACCGTCGGGGCGCATGCCTTCCTTGTAGCAAAGATGCGGAATCTCGACACCGTGGCGCTTCGCGGTCTGGATGATGGTTTCCGACGCGTAGCCGACGACATCCTTGCCGTTCAGTTTGAACTCGACCGGCATCGCCGCGAGTTCGTCTTTGCTCATTGCAGTCATGACATGACCTCCGGTAAGACGCGGCGCAGTTGCGCCGGCATCCCTACTCGACTTCCTTGGGGAAATACTTCATCACGGTACGGATCGGGTTCGGCGCCGCCTGACCCAGACCGCAGATCGACGCATCAGCCATCGCGCCCGACAACTCTTCAAGCAGTCCGCGGTTCCATTTCGGCGCTTCCATCAGCTGCAGCGCTTTTGCGGTGCCAACACGGCAGGGCGTGCACTGGCCGCAGGATTCTTCCGAGAAAAACTTCATCACGTTGCGCGCTGCGCCGCGTGCCTTGTCCTTGTCGGAGAAAATAATCACCGCAGCAGAACCGATGAAACAGCCGTATTGATTGAGCGTATCGAAATCCAGCGGAATGTCGCCCATGGATTCCGGCAGGATGCCGCCCGACGCGCCACCCGGCAGATAGCCGTAGAACTGATGGCCCGGTAGCATGCCGCCGCAATATTCAGCAATCAGTTCTTTCACCGTGACACCCGCCGGCGCCAGATGCACGCCGGGTTTCTTCACGCGGCCTGACACCGAGAACGAGCGCAGGCCTTTACGACCGTTGCGGCCATGGCCGGCAAACCAGTCAGCGCCCTTTTCCAGGATGTCGCGCACCCAATACAGGGTTTCCATGTTGTGCTCGAGCGTCGGGTAACCGAACAGGCCGACCTGCGCCACATAGGGCGGACGCAGCCGCGGCATGCCGCGCTTGCCTTCGATCGATTCGATCATCGCCGACTCTTCACCGCAGATGTAGGCGCCTGCACCGCGGCGCAGGAATATCGGCGGCAACGGGCAGGGCGGATTCGCCTGCAGCGCCTTGATCTCTTTTTCGAGGATCGCCCGCACGCCGGCGTATTCGTCGCGCAGATAGATGTAAACCTCGGAAATCTGTACCGTCCACGCGGCAATGATCATGCCTTCGAGGAAACGATGCGGATCACGCTCGAGATAGTGCCGGTCCTTGAACGTCCCCGGCTCACCTTCGTCGATATTGATCGCCATCACCCGCGGCCCTTTTTCGCCGCGCACGATGCGCCACTTGCGACCCGACGGGAAACCCGCGCCGCCCAGACCGCGCAGCCCCGAGCTCTCCATGGTCTTGATCAGCGACTCGGCATCACGCGTGCCGTTCAGGCATTCGATCGCGATGTCATAACCGCCCTGCTTGCGGTAATCGGCGAAATTCACGTACTTGCCGACAGCGCATTTATCCTTGTTGCCGGCAACCAGCGTCTTGACCTTGTCGACTGTTGCCTGTGCCACCGGGTTCTGGCCGACCACCGCCACCGGCGCCTGTTCGCAACGGCCGACACAGGGCGCCGGAATCACGCGCACCTTGTCGCCCAGCGATTGTTTGAGACCTTTGATCAGCTCATTGGAACCTGACAGTTCGCAGGACAGGGAATCACAGACCCGCACGGTCAATGCCGGCGGCGCCTTTTCGCCTTCCTTGATCACATCGAAGTGGTGATAAAAAGTCGCCACTTCATAGACTTCGGTCATCGCCAGCTTCATTTCACGCGCCAGCGCCACGAGATACGCAGCGGGAATATGACCGAAGCGGTCCTGGATCAGATGCAGATTTTCGATCAGCAGATCGCGACGGCGCGGATCAACCCCGGTCTTGCGCTGCGCGCCATCCAGCAGAGACTGGACTTCCGCAAGCGCACCCGATTCCACGGTGCGCCCCTTGAGAGCGCCCCGCGCACGTTTGCCGCGTTTCACGATGCCACCTTCCAAAATTCCGCCTCCTCCGGCAATGCCTGCAGCCGGCCCCCAAGTCCGGGGGCCGGTCCTACCATTACTTCAATACCGACTTGAGCAGCTTGCCCATCTCCGCCGGATTTTTTGTCGTACGGATACCGCACTCTTCCATCACCGACAGTTTTTCGTCAGCCGTGCCCTTGCCGCCGGAGATGATCGCGCCGGCATGACCCATGCGCTTTCCGGGCGGTGCGGTAACACCTGCGATGAAGCCGACCACGGGCTTTTTCATGTTGTCCTTGATCCAGCGTGCGCACTCTTCTTCATTGGAGCCGCCGATTTCACCGACCATGATCACCGCTTCAGTTTGCGGATCATCATTGAACATTTTCATGACATCGATGTGCTTGAGGCCGTTGACCGGATCGCCGCCGATGCCGACGCAGGACGACTGGCCCATGCCCAGCTCCATCAGTTGACCGACCGCTTCATAGGTCAGCGTGCCGGAACGCGACACCACGCCAATCGGGCCCTTCTTGTGAATGTGGCCCGGCATGATGCCGATCTTGATTTCATCCGGCGTGATCACGCCCGGGCAGTTCGGCCCGATCAGCAGGGTCCGGCTGTTGTTCTGCTGCATCTTGTATTTCAGGCGCACCATGTCGCGCACAGGAATGCCTTCGGTAATACAGATCACCAGATCAAGGTCGGCATCCACCGCCTCTTCAATCGCTGCGGCAGCATAGGGCGGCGGCACATAGATCACCGAAACATTGGCGCCGGTTGCATCCTTGGCTTCACGCACCGAATTGAAAATGGGAATGCCTTCGTAGCTCTGGCCGCCCTTTTTCGGGGTGACGCCGGCGACATAGCAGTTCTTGCCGTTGGCGTATTCCTTGCCGGTCTTGGTGTGGAACATGCCGGTCTTGCCGGTGATGCCTTGGGTCATCACCCGGGTGTTTTTATCAATCAGAATAGACATCAGTTTTTCCCCTTCGCCGCAGCAACCACTTTCTGTGCGGCATCAGCCATGTTGTTCCCGGAAATGATCGGCAGACCCGAATCGGCCAGGATCTTCTTGCCGAGTTCGACGTTGGTGCCTTCAAGGCGCACCACCAGCGGCACGCTCAGGCTGACCTGACGCGCAGCTGCAACCACACCCTGTGCAATCACGTCGCATTTCATGATGCCGCCGAAAATGTTGACCAGGATGGCTTTCAGTTGCGGATTGCGCAGCATGATCTTGAACGCTTCCGTAACCTTCTCGGCCGTAGCGCTGCCGCCGACGTCGAGGAAGTTGGCGGGACTGCCACCGTAGAGCTTGATGATGTCCATCGACGCCATCGCCAGGCCTGCGCCGTTGACCAGACAGCCGATATTGCCGTCGAGCTGAATGTAGTTGAGATCGTGTTTCGACGCTTCGACTTCTGCGGGATCCTCTTCATCCAGATCACGCAGCGCCACCAGTTCCGGGTGACGGAACACCGCGTTGTTGTCGAAATCAATCTTGGCGTCGAGCGCAATGACCTTGCCGTCACCGGTCAGGATCAGAGGATTGATTTCAGCGAGCGAAGCATCGGTCTCGTCGAAGGCCTTGTACAGCGCCTGCAGCATCACGCGGGCCTGTGCAACGGAACCTTCCGGCACACCGATCTTGCGGGACACATCATCAGCGTCGGCATCAGCCAGTCCCTTGACCGGATCAATGACCACCTTGTGAATTTTTTCGGGGGTGTGCTCGGCGACTTCCTCGATGTCCATGCCGCCTTCGCTGGATGCCATCAGCACCGCGCGCTGCGTACCACGGTCAATGACCAGGCCGACATACAGTTCTTTTTTGATGTCGGCGCCTTCCTCGATCAGCAGCCGGCGCACCTTCTGGCCTTCAGGGCCGGTCTGGTGGGTCTTCAGCTGCATGCCGAGAATGGACGACGCATAGGTTTTGACGTCAGCAGCCGACTTCGCCACCTTGACGCCGCCGCCCTTGCCGCGACCGCCGGCGTGAATCTGGGCTTTGACGACCCAGACGCTGCCGCCCAGCTTGGCTGACGCAGCAACAGCCTCGTCGACCGTAAAACACGGGATGCCGCGCGGCGTGGTTACGCCATATTTGCGCAGGAGTTCTTTTGCCTGATATTCGTGGATTTTCATATTCCGTTCCGCGTGGTTAGCGCTGTTGGATGGAAGGCGTAGCCCGGCCCCGCAGGGACGCCAATCTATTACAGCGAACTCTGCAGCGGCCTTGACCGCAGTCAATAAACTCACGATTGGATAAAACGCGAGTCCGGCGCATGAAGCGCTTTGGACGAGTCTTGGAATTTACGCCGTGCTGATGACGCCTGCTTGGCGCATATTCCGGGGACAACTGCCAGAATTTGCTGCATTGCGAGTATAACAAACCGCCTTTGAATCCCCTGACACATTCTCAGTTAAAGACAATGCGCATTTCAATGCGTCATCTTGATCCACAGGCAAAACCGTGCGCGGGCCTTGCGTTCCAGCAAGCCCAACACTTTCGGTTGATCGAAGCTAGCGCACGCTAACAACGAATTTGTTAGGATGTTGCGTTGCAATATTTTATGGGCAAAAAAAACGCAACCCCGAGGGGTTGCGCTGAAGTTCCACCAAAGGAGGAGGTTTTGGAGGATATGTGCCGATACCTGTAGAAGGCACCCAGCACGGTTCCCATTCTGCCATGCAGCAGCACCCTGTCAAGCCATTTATGTTGCTTCGCAATATATATTTTATGCACCCATCGATGAGAAATTCTTAATCGAAAGATTTTGCAGTTCAACTCCGTGAACCAGTTCACGAATCATGGTTCCACTAAATGGCTGTGCATGCCGCCAAACAGCAATTCCGTGGTAAAGAATGGCACAGCCTAAAATCGCGCGCCGTGGCGGTCCCGCACAGGCGCGGCAACCCCATCCAGGAGAATTTGTGTCTCGCAAACTGATGCTGTTTACCGGCGACATCAATCTGATGAATGTCGCCGACCCTGCAACCCCCTTCAATCGCGTACTCGACACGCTACACAGTGCAGACATCCTGTTCGGCAATCTCGAGTGCTGCTTTTACAAACCGGCGGGCACAGTGTCTGTCACTGATGAGGGATTCTTCGCCACGCCTGAGGCGGGACAGGCGCTCAAGCTCGCAAATTTCCGCGCAGTGGGCAACGCCAACAACGTCAACTACGGCAGTGATGCGATCCGCTCCTCACTGACCGAACTGGAGAAACTCGGCATCCCGTATACGGGAGCTGGTCGCAACCGCGCACAGGCCCGCGCGCCGGTCATCATTGAACACGACGGTATCCGCTACGGATTCCTGCAACGCACATCCGTTTATTGGCCAACCAACCATGAAGCTGGTGAGCACAGCGCCGGTGTCGCCGCATTACGCGGACATACCGCCTACCAGTTGCCGCTGCACAAGCTGCGCCAGGATATTCCGCCTGCCAACCGCCCGGGCGTACCGCCGGTGATCGTCACCTGGGCGGACAAAAAATATCTCGCCGAATACATCTCAGAAATCAGTGAATTGCGAAAAAAGGTCGACGTACTGGTCGCATCCCACCACTGGGGGTTCAAGGAGGAAGTGCTCGACTACATGACCGAAATCGCCCATGCGGTAATTGATGCGGGCGCCGATGTGGTCATCGGCCACGGCCCGCATTATTCGTTGCCAGTCGAAATCTACAAAGGCAAACCAGTGTTTTACGGATTGGGCAGTTTTGCGTTTCACACAGGGCATGGCGGCCTAAAACATGGCGACTGGCTCGGCATGATCGGACGCGTGACCCTAGACGGCAAGAAAGTAACCGGGGGCGCGTTCGAGTTCGTCCGTCACAATACGCAGAACGAAACCGTGATCTGCAAGATCAGCGACGAACAGGAAGGACTGGAAGCGCTGCGCAAACGCAGCAGCGCCTTTCAGACCAGGCTGGAAGTCAACGGCAATACCGTCGTCTTCAGCCCAGCTTAAACCACGCCTGCGAGAGGCCCCGGATTTCAGGGGCCTTCGTCGGCCGGCTGACGCAGTTTGCGCGCCGGATAAACCTTGGCCGGGTGCTGCTTCAGCGCCTCCTCATCGACATCGACGCCGAGGCCCGGGGCCGTCGGCAATTCGATGTAGCCGTTTTTGGGTTTCAGCTGGTTCGGCGAGATCTTGTCGCAGAAGTCCACGAAGGGCAGGAAATACTCGGTGATGATGAAGTTGGGCATCGTCGCCGAAGCATGCACTGTCGAGGCCAGCGCCACCAGCGTCGAGTTGTAGTTGTGCGGCGACACCGCCACCAGGAAGGGCTCCGCCATCGCGGCGATTTCCTTCAGCTCCAGAATGCCGCCGACGCAGGCGACATCGGGATTGAGGATGTCCGCCGAACGTTTTTCCAACAACGGGCGGAATCCGGTTTTGGTGTAGGTGGCTTCACCGATCACCATCGGGACGCCGATTTCGCGGCGGATCTGCGCGAGTTCATCGGGGAATTCCGCTTGGCAGGATTCTTCCATCCAGTAGAGATCAAATTCCGCAAGCTGCTTGTCGAGGCGAATCGCATGCATCGGCGCCAGCCGGCGATGCTGCTCGATCAGCAAGTCCACATCAGGCCCCACCGCATCACGAATGGCTTTCACCACGCGCACCGCGCGGCGTTCATGCTCTTTCGGAATATAGGTACGCCACGGCGACGGCAAGGGATCGAATTTCATCGCGGTGAAACCCTGCTTCACGACTTTCTCGGCCGCCCGGGCATAATCATCGGGCTCCTTCATGCCGTAACTCCAGCCGTTGGCGTAGACACGGATCTTGTCGCGATAACGGCCGCCGAGCAGGTTATAAACCGGCTGTTGCGTCGCTTTTCCAACGATGTCCCACATCGCCTGCTCGATGCCGCTGATGGCGCAGAACAGTTCCACAGAACCGCGGCGCGCCGCGTAATCGTCGAAGGCAAATTGCGTGAAATGCTTGATGTCGAACGGGCTGCGGCCAGTCATGTACGGACCCAGTGCAGCAAGCTGCGCCATCACTGCGGTATCACGGTCATATTGGGAATAGGCCTCGCCCCAGCCATGGATGCCAGCGTCTGTTTCGACTTTGACGAAGATCAGATTCTTGCGCCAGCCCGGGTGCACGGCATAGCTTTTGACAGCTGTGATTTTCATTTTCATTACCTTTTAATTCGTAGTGCGCGACGGAAAGTGTTCGAATCTAGGCGGCGCGTGCACACCGTGTCAAGAATGCAGCGCAATGGGTCCATCATGCGAAAGTACAGGTTAAAAAATTAAAGGGTGCGCGGCTGCAGGTTCAGCAACTGGCCGATGCGTTCCGAGCTTTTTAAGCCGCTGCCGGTCAGCACAACGACGGTGGTTTCATCTGCGCGAATGACGCCCGATGAAAGCCATTGCGTCAGTCCGGCAGCGGCAGCAGCACAGGTCGGCTCCACGTAAAACCCCATGCGCGCGAGGGCACCCAGTGCGCTCACAATTTCTTCCTCACTAACTGCGGCAATCGCGCCGCCGGAACGACGCACGCCACGCACCACCTCACGCAAGCGCGTGGGCTGAGACGAAGCAATGCCTTCTGCAATCGTCGGCGTCACTGTCACCGGAAGCGGGGTTTCTCCACCGGATTGCCAGGTGGCATGGCAGGGTGCGCAGTTGGCCGCCTGCACACCGAATATCTTCGGCATGCGTTTGATTTCCCCGTTGCGCAGCAATTCATCAAAACCGCGCTCCAGCCCGAGCACATTGCTGCCATAGCCCAGCGGCGTGACCACATTGTCCGGAGCCTCGAACCCAAGTGATTCCCACAACTCGTAAGCCAGCGTCTTGGTGCCTTCAACAAAAAAAGGCTGCCAGTTATGGCTGGCGTAGAAAATCTCGCTGCTCATGCGCAAGGCCGCGTCGGCAACGTCCTGGCGCGACCCTCTGACGGTGACCACATCGGCACCACAGGCCGCGATCTGTGCGATCTTCGGATATGAGGCAGTCTCCGGCACCAGAATGCGGCAACGCATTCCAGCCGCAGCGGCATAAGCCGACAGTGATGCCCCGGCATTGCCCGACGAATCCTCCAGCACATGATCGATGCCGCGGCTTTTCAGATAACTGACCATCACTGTCATGCCGCGGTCCTTGAACGACCCGGTGGGCATCATGAATTCCAGCTTGAACTGCACGGGCACACCCTGCCAAATGCGGGTCAGCAGCGGCGTACAGCCTTCGCCCAGAGTCACAGCATGGTTACGCGCGACCGAAATACCCTTCGCGTAACGCCAGACCGAGCGTTCACCGGTATCAATCTCGCTGCGCCGCAAACCATTTCCAAGTGCCAGATTGAGATATGCCCCGGTATCTCCACACCACCTTGCAGTGTCGTCGGGATAAGCAGCACCGCTAGCAGAATCAATGTAATTCATTGAATTAAATAACTTATTTATGGTGCATTAGTAGGAATTTACCCACGCATTGATGATCTTCCAAGTTCTCAGAACAACATCGTTCCGACCAAAAAAGAAGGCAGGCGCTTAGCGCCTGCCTCACTGATTGTATCGCGCCGCCGAAACCGGCGGATGCTCTACAGGATTACTTCGACGGAGCGGGAGCCGCTTCGGCTTTCGGCGCTTTCTTGGCTTTTTTCGACTTGTTGGATTTCGTTTTTTTCGGCTTGTCGGCTTTGGCTTTTTTCGGCTTGTCCGCTTTGGCTTCAGCAGAAGGCGTTGCCGGGGTTGCCGAAGTCGCCTTCATCGGTTCAGCCTTGACAGGAGCCGGGGCAGGCGCTGCTGCCGGCGCTGCGGGCGCAGGCGCGGTCTGGGCGGCAACGTTGAAAGTCAGGGCGGCGATGCCGGCAGCAAGCAGGGTATTCAGCAGTTTGCTCATGTGTTCTCCAATTCAGTTGTGGCTCGCGTTATCACGCGATTCGCCCCGAAGTTTCGGGCCGTATTTGATTAACGCGATCAACAGCTTGCGGTTGACGGTCGTTCGCAATTGCAGTGGTAACATTTCGCACCCGCCGACTGGCGGAAATAGCGGAGGAGAAAAAATGGAACTGGGACTCAAAGGTAAACGTGCACTGATCACCGGCGGTTCACGCGGCATCGGGCTCGGTGTGGCACAAATGCTGGCCAAAGAAGGTTGCCACCTGCATCTGGCTGCGCGCAGCGCAGCCGACCTCGCAGCAGCCCGCGACAAAATCATCGCCGCCAACAACGTAGAGGTGACGTGTCACGCCGCAGATCTGTCCGACAGCGCCAGCGCTGTCAAACTAGCCAGGGACTGCGGCGACGTTGATTTCCTGATCAACAATGCCGGCGCAATCCCGCAAGGCACTATCGATGCGCTGGACGACGCCACCTGGAAGCGTTCCTGGGATCTGAAAGTCTTCGGCTTCATCGACATCACGCGCGAGATTTATGCGCAGATGCGCAAACGCAAAAGCGGCGTCATCGTCAACGTCATCGGCGCCGCCGGCGAACGTCCCGTCGCCAGTTACATCGCCGGCAGCATGGGCAATGCGGCACTGATGGCATTTACCCGCGCACTCGGCGCGGAGAGTCCCGAATTCGGCGTACGCGTCGTCGGCGTCAATCCCGGCGGCACCGCAACGGATCGTGCAGTCAAGCGCTTGCGTGAGCGCGCGGAAAAGGAATTCGGCAATCCGGATCGCTGGCAGGAATTTGTAAGCAAATCGCCATTCGGACGTATGGCAACGATCGAGGAATTGGGTGCGATGGTGACTTTCCTGTGCTCACCGCTGTCCGGCTACACCACCGGCACCATCATCACGGTGGACGGCGGCGCCAGCAGCCGGCGCGCCTGAAAAAACAAGGGCAGCCCTGAGGGCTGCCCTTGTCCGCAAAACAAACTTATTTTTTCTGTTCGGCCGGTGCGTTGCGCGGCAATGCATCCACCGCACGCAGCGCCTCGTCATAACGCTGTTGCGCCGCCTGCAGCCGATTGCGGGCAGCAGCCTGTGCTTTTTCAGCCTTGTCGAGTTCGCTTTTGCGATACGCCGCTTCCTTCTGCGCCACCGCGTTGACATCGCGTGCATTCAGCACGTCCTGCTCGGCCAGTTTGGCGTCATAACGCGCCTGATCCAGCTCGCGGTGCGTGACCGTCGCACGGTACTGGCCCTGCTGCAGCGCGCCGCCGCGCTCCTCCACCGGAGCCGCCGATTGCACCTGCTGGACGGTACCGGCAAGCAGCACCAGCACGCAAAGCCCGCGCACGGTGATCGGAAAGGTTGCAGTCACCGCAGCCAACCCGCTTAGGGCAGCAACACCGTGGAGCCGGTGGTTTTGCGCGACTCGAGATCACGGTGGGCCTGCGCCGCCTCGCGCAGCGGATAACGCTGATTGACGGCGATTTTCACCGCGCCTTTTTTGACAACGGCAAACAGTTCGCGCGCGGCGGTCAGCAGGTCTTCGCGTGACGACGTGTAGTTCACCAGCGTCGGACGAGTCAGAAACAGCGAGCCTTTCTGCGCGAGGATGCCGATGTTGACCGGCGGCACCGCGCCGGAAGCATTGCCGAAGCTGGCCATGATGCCGCGCGGCTGCAGGCAGTCCAGCGACTCCATGAAGGTGTCCTTGCCGACGCCGTCATAAACCACCGGCACACCCTTGCCCTTGGTGATGGCCTTGACGCGCTCGGAAAGTTTCTCGCGCGACATCACCACCACGTGTTTGCAGCCGACCTTTTTTGCCAGCGCGACTTTCTCGTCACTGCCGACCGTGCCGATCACCGTGGCGCCGAGGTGTTTCGCCCATTGGCAGAGAATCTGCCCAACACCACCGGCAGCTGCGTGCACGACGATGGTGTCGCCTTTTTTCACACGATAGGTACGACGGCACAGATACCACGCCGTCATGCCCTTCAGCATCATCGCCGCTGCGATTTCATCCTTGATCCCAGCAGGAATCTTCACCAAACGCGCGACCGGACGGATCAGCACTTCCGCATAAGCACCGATCGGCTGCGCGTAAGCCACTCGATCACCGACCTTGAACTCCTTGACCTTGGGTCCGACCGCCTCCACCACGCCGGCCCCTTCCGAGCCGAGCACCAGAGGCAGCGGCATTGGATACAAACCGGAGCGATGGTAGGTGTCGATGAAGTTCAGGCCGATCGCGGTATTACGGACACGGACCTCACCGGGCCCGGGCTCGCCAACAGCGACCTCTTCCCATTGCATTTGCTCCGGGCCACCATTCTGATGGATGCGTATGACGTGCGGCATGGTTGCAGTCTCCTTCAGGTAAGAACATGCGGGGGCGAACCCCCGCGCTTGATTATTCAGACTTGATGCCGGCTTCGCGGACGACTTTCGACCACTTGTCCGTTTCAATCTTGATGAATTTACGATAGTCGGCCGAGTTCTTGTATGCCACTTCGGCACCCTGGGAATCAAACTTTTTCTGCATTTCAGGCGTGTTCACCACCTTCGCCACCGCGGCTTCCAGCCTGCGCACCATTGCCGGAGAAACGCCAGCCGGCGCGAGGATGCCCCACCAGTTGTTGGCTTCATAGCCGGGCACGGTTTCGGCGACGGTCGGTGCATTGGGGAAAGCGCTGTTGCGCTTGGCACTGCCTACGGCCAGCAGCCGCAGCCGGTTGCCCTGGATGTGCGGTACCAGCTGCAGCAACGAGCCCATGGTGATCTGACTGTTGCCGGCAATCACGTCGGCCATCGCCGGACCACCGCCCTTGAAAGGGATGTGGACAATGTTGATATTGCCCAGCAGTTTCAGCATTTCCGTGCTCAGGTGCTGGAAACTGCCGATACCGGCAGTCGCGTAATTCAGCGTGCCCGGCTTCGCCTTGGCCATGTCGATCAGTTCCTTGGTCGTCTTCGCTGCCATTTTCGGATTCACGGTCAGCGCGCTGGGACCGGTGCCGATCTGCGCAATCGGGGTGAACGATTTCTCCGGATCGAAACGCACCCGCGATTTGTAAATCGCCGGGTTGTAGGCGAAAGCAACCGAAGCGATCAGCAGCGTATGACCGTCGGGTTGTGCGTTGGCCGCGATTTCCGAACCGATGATGCCGCCGGCACCGCCGCGGTTGTCGACGACCACCTGCTGGCCCAGCAGCGGGCTCAGATCATTGGCCACCAGGCGGCCGACGATGTCATTGCTGCCACCCGGCGGGAAGGGCACGATGAGGCGAATAGGTTTGGTGGGCGCCCATTCGGCGGCTTGCACCAATGCGGGCAACGCCAGCGCGGCTGCGATGACACTGGCCACGACCGGTTTCAGGTATCGGGTGTTCATGGTGATCTCCTGTTATTTTATTAATAAAAACAAATACTTATTTTTGCAATTAAAATCAACTTCCAGTGGACTCCAGCGCCTTCCGCAATTCGCCGGTCACCCGCGAGGCCTCGGCCATGATGAATGCAATTTCGCTGTTGGTTGTAATGAAGCGCGCACCTCGACGGATATATTCCATTTGACGCGGCAGGTTGCGGTCTCCACCCACACCGGCAATTTTCCCATGCCGCACGGCCGTGGTGATGATCTTGTCGATGGCGGCCGCACCTTCCGGGTCACCGAATTGCCCGGGTTTGCCTAGCGCGGTGAGCAGGTCATTGGCGCCGACATGGATCACGTCGATACCTTCGACTGCGGCAATCGCCTCGATATTCTCCACGCCTTCGCGCGTTTCGATCATGCACACCACCAGCGTATTCTCCTGCAGCGCAGGCACAGCCGCTGCGGTGGACATCGGCCGGTAATCAAAAAGGGCGTAGCCGCCGGAGACGGAACGCCGCCCTACCGGAGGAAATTTCGCGCGATTCACCGCCCGCTTCGCTTCCTCCGCAGTGCTGATGTCGGGAAACACGATGCCGGTCACTCCATTGTCAAGCAGCACCGAAGTATCCGGATCATCGCAGCTGCGCACCCGCACCAGCGGCGCAATGCCGCAGCCGAGCGCGGCTTGCGCAATGTGACCGATGGTTTCCAGATTGAACAGCGAGTGCTGGATATCAATGAAAATAAAATCGTGGCCGCTGGTTTTGGCGATCCTCGCAATATCGCCCGAGCGCGCCAGCCGCACATTCATGCCCAGCGCCACCTTGCCCGCGCGCATCATCGTCTTGACGGGATTTTCTGCGCCGACTGCAGCTGCCATGTCATTTCCCTCCATCTGTTATCACCGGCAGGTGTGTAACTCACCCCGGTGAGTCAAATTGCGCGCCATACGATGCGTAATTTACTGGTGGGTCGTGTTGGACTCGAACCAACGACCAAGGGATTATGAGTCCCCTGCTCTAA
>CAMAYE010000038.1 GCA_945862135.1 Bordetella parapertussis | reverse complement strand
AGACTAAGAAGTGCAAAAAAGAATGCCAGAACTCGCGATGAAGTGCCGCTTTGCACGAGTATTTTGCGACGCAGCCATGGGCGAGAAGCAGCGGGTATGGGAAGATGGCTTTCTCCAAAAAGCATTTTGTCGCTCTCGATTTCCGGAAGCCGCGGGTTATTCTTTGAGAGAAATAGCAAATCGACGCTCACCCAAAGAAGAAGCACGGCTACGGCGAGAAGAAGCCAGAACATGTGCAAGAACCTATCGCCCGATATCAGCGGCGCGTGCGCGTCCGCTTGGGATTGGAGTGTTAGACATTGTCGTTATATTCCGGGTGCTCGCGTAGTCGAGCTGAAACAAAATCGACAATGTCCTGCGGCATCTCTTTGGAGAGTGCCAGGAATTCACTGAGGACAATTTTGGCGTTAAACGCTCCGTCCGGATGGAGGAGTGCTGATTCCTTACCCATGCCGCCTTGTTCGCCATCATCGACGCGGTAATGGGAAAAACCCCGGTCCGCTTTCCATCGAATGGCATGCTCATCGTGATATTTACCGTAGGCCAACTGAAATGCGATTGGCATGCCGTCCGCGCTCATCCAAACCAGGCAATCCTGCTCGTGTGAGAAGAACCATCGGCGCGGTGCTTCGCCGGGGACCTGTTGAGTATTTCTGATTTCTCGGAGCATTTCGTTGATGTTGGTCTTAACCACAAATAGTAGACACGTTCAAACGATGCGATTCTAGTTCGTATTTCGCCGGGTTGTTGTAACCCAATGACGAGTGCAGACGCTGACGGTTGTAGTAGATTTCGATGTACTCAAACAGACCTGCCCGCAGTGCATCGAAGTCCCGATAATTTTCCGGGTAGATCAATTCCACTTTGAGGCGGGCAAAGAAGGCCTCCATCACTGCGTTGTCCCAGCAGTTGCCTTTGCGGCTCATGCTGGCCTGGATGCCCAAATCCTCCAGCGCCTGCTGATACTCCTTGGCCCGATATTGCACGCCCCGGTCCGAGTGCAGCAGCAACCCCGGCTGAACCAGGCGCCGCCCGCGTGCCATCCTCAGGGCCTCCAGAATCAGCGATTCACGCATGTGGGTGTCCAGCGCCCATCCCACCACTGTTCGGGAATGCAAATCCAGCACCACGGCCAGATAAGCCCAACCGCGCCCCACCCGGATATACGTGATGTCCGATACCCACTTGCGGTTCGGGCCATCGCTTGCAAAGTTGCGATCCAGCACGTTTTCCTTGACCTGGGTCGTCGCTTCGATCGACTTGGTATAGCGAAAGCCCTTGCCGTTGTGGGCCTGCAGGCACCGGGCCCGCATCAGCTTGGCCACATAGTTCTGGCTGCAACCCACACCCTTGTCATTCAGGGCACGCCTCAGGCGTGGCGCCCCGTAGCGGCGCTTGTGGCGATGAAACACTTCTTCCAGCACGTCTCCAACGGCCTCCCGGCGCCGGGCTTGCGCGCTCGGTTCGCGTCCGAGCCAGTCATAGAAACCGGCACGGGAAACCCCCAATACGCGACACATCATTGTCAACGGGAATTCGGCCCGACACCGTGCCATCAGGGCATACTTCACTTGTCGGCTTTCGCGAAGTACGCCGTCGCTTTTTTTAGGAAGTCTCGCTCCTGCTCAAGTTCGGCGATACGCTTTTTGAGCCGGCGCACCTCCTCTGACTCGGCCTTGGCGTAGTTGGTCCCGTCGGTCTTGGTGAACTGCGCCTTGGACAGTTTATTGAACTGGGTGCGCCAGTTGTAAATCTGCCCCGGATGTATTCCCAATTCCTTGGCCACTTCCGTTGCCTCCCGGCCCGGCTGATCCGCAAGCCTCACCGCTTCACGGCGAAAGGCATCCGTATAGACTTTCCTTTGATTCTTCTTCGTCATCTCAACACCTCTTTCAGCAAGATAGTTTGCTTCAAAACAGGCGTCTACTTTTTGTGGGTAACTCGGGCACCTAACGTTGTGGTGAACGGCGGCCCGAATTTGGCCGTCCGTTCCAGTTGGAGTTAGGTTTCAGCATGTTGGCGTCGTCCAACGAGGAGAACGGCAAGAAGGAACGGCATGCCTATGGCTACGACACCCGGAAGCAGCTCAAGACCAATCATCTGCAATGACTCAAAGCGGTGGGTTTCATGCCATTGGTTTGTGGGAGTGAGCCACATAGCCAAGACCATTAGAAGCCAAAAGCTGAGACAAACAATCAAGATGGCTTTGTAGCTCAGCTTCCCGGCTTTCAGCAGGAAGGCACTTATTGGCACGGCCAGCAGGCCCAAGACCGGAAGCACGAACATCAGCGACAGCACGCCGACATAGACAGTCCACCACGGGACCGTAGACCAACGTGCACTTTCCTCAAGAATACCTGCCTCCACTCGGCGGCTGAACTCGATATAAGACGATGCGAAGTGGAAAAGTGTGAGGCCGATGGCAGCTGCCAAATACCCAGCGCCAAGCGGTTTCAGCCCGAATCGAGCGAATGACTTACCCATCAAGAGGCGCCAGATTCCAAACGGCATAGCGACAAGTAAGGCGATGACCAGTAGCCCGAGAGGTCTCGTTAGGTAGTAGAACGCCCAATCGGTCGCCATTGTTGAAACCTAACTTTAATTTGGGGAGACAGTTTTGCCGTATAACCTGGCGACCTGTCTCCCTAACTTGGGACTGAATTTTTCAGGAAAAGTCTTGTGTAACAAACGTTTAGTCATGGTGTTGTAAGCCTGTATACAGTACTAAATTTCCGGCAAAAGCGGCACGTCGTTTGTGCGAAGCATATCAGCAGAAACAAAAACGCCGCCGGGACAGAATGCTCCGGCGGCGTGTTGTGAAAATAATAATAAAAACAAATATTTACGAATAGCCTTTTCGGACTACTTCGCTCCGGCCTTCACCAGAATCTCCACCATCGCTTTATATCCGCGTCCCTGCGCGAGCCTGAGCGGCGTGTTGCCGTTGCGGTCGGCGAGTTGCAGGTTGGCGCCGGCGCTGACCAGTGCGCGAAGCGTTTCGGTGTGGCGCGGGCCGCCGTCGCCGAGCACGATGGATTCGATCAGCGCGGTCCAGTGCAGATTGTTGACGTGGTCCAGCGGTGCGCCGGCGGCGATCAGTTGTTTGACCACGCCGGTGTGCCCGAGGTGAGCGGCGGCGATCAGCGCGGTGCCGTCGTAACGGCTGGTGGTGAGTTTGGCGCTGGCGCCGGCGGCGAGCAGGGCGCGTAACGCGTCTTCGTTGTTGGCGACGGATGCGATGGTGACGGCGTCGTAGCGGTCTTTTTCCAGCAGGCCGAGATTGGCGCCGGCTTTGGCCAACACACGGATCGCATCGATCTTGCCGGCATGGGTGGCGACATGCAGCGGCGTGCGGCCGTAGGGATCGCGGGCGTTGAGGTCGGACTTCGCGGCAATCAGGCGTTCGATTTCGGCGATGTCGCCTTTGTGGGCGGCGGCATGCAGGCCGCTGTAGCGGGCGACTTCGGATGCGTTAGGCGGGACTTGTGCGGTGGCCATTGTTGGGGCCAGCAGGGCGAAGGCGCAGATGGTGGTGCGCAGGACTGACGTGAATATATTCAACAAGGTATTTCGGTTCATGGCGTACTCCCGGGAATTTTTACTGCAGCGAATTCAACGAGACTGTGTTGCCCCTCACCCTAACCCTCTCCCCGCTTGCGGGGAGAGGGAACTGGATATTGGAGATTTCCGATTGGGCGCTACTTTACTTCAGCTGATCCTTGACCTGTTCCAGTGCGGCGACCGCGCATTGTTCGTCGAGGTGGCCGCCGGGGGCGCCGCCGATGCCGACGGCACCGATGACGTCATTGCCCACACGCACCGGGACACCGCCGCCGAGCAGCAGGAAGCCGGGGATGTTGACGAGGTTGGCTGCAGCGGGATTTTTCTGCGCGCCTTCCATCATCGCCTGCGTGTTGTTGCGGGCGGAGGCGGAGGTGAAGGCTTTTTGCTGGCTGGCGGCGAGGGTGTGCGGGCCGGCGTTGTCGGCGCGTTGCACGGCGCGAACGGTGCCTGCGCGATCAACAACGGTGGCGGTGACGTTGTAACCTTTGGCGCTGCAGGATGCGACGCTGGCGGCGGCGATCTGGTTGGCGAGTTCCAGCGAGATGTTTTTTTCAGTGCGCACGGCCTGGGCGTTGGCGACAGAGGCGGTAACGAGCAGGGCGGCGATGGACAGTTGGGCGATGGTGCGCATGGGATTCTCCTGTTGAGCGTTGCGGTTGGCTGTTGCAACCGTGGATGCACTGTAGGAAAACGCTGCGCGCGCGGGTATCCGCAGGGCTACGCCCGAGGCTCCGTACTAATACTGAGTTGTGATCGGGAGGGATTCGGCGGTAGTGAAAAAGTTATTATTAAACAATAACTTATGTAACACTCACCCGAGGCGGGGGAGTCGCCGGTAACCGTGGGGTCAGGCGTCGTCTTCGACCAGTGCCGCGTAACGGCGGATCAACTGCGCGAGTGATTCCGCATCGAGTTTCGCAAACAGATTGGCACGATGGGTCTCGACGGTGCGCGGTGAAACATCGAGTGCGCGGCCGATCTCCTTGTTGGTGAGGCCGGCGACGATCAGGCCCAGCACTTCCCGTTCGCGCTCGGAGAGTTGCGCATAACGCTCGCGCGCATCGCGGTCTTCGCGATTGCGCGCACGCGATTTGACATGCTGCTGCACGGCGGATTGCAGTGCGTCGAGCAGCGCCTGGTCATCGACGGGTTTTTCGAGGACTTCGGCGGCGCCGGATTTGAAGGCACGGCGGCACATGTCGACGGTGCCGTGGCCGGTGAGCATGATCACCGGTTGATCCACGCCCTCCGCGATCAACTGGTCGAGCACGGTGAGGCCGCTGATGCCGGGCATGCGCACATCGAGCACGATGGCGCCGATGCCGGCGCGATCAAACTGTTTGGTGAAATCCTGCGGGTTGGCCCAGGTCTGCACGCGCAGGCCGACGGTGCTGATCAGCAGCGCGAGGCTGTCGCGCACCGCGGCATCATCATCAATCAGGTGGATGACCGGGGACAGCGAATCGCTCATGCGCCCTCCGCCAGCGGCAGGCTCAGGCGGAACAGTGCACCGCGTTGTGCGGCGTTGGTGGCGGTCAACGTGCCGCCCATGTCGGCAGCCAGCGATTCGCACAGACTCAGGCCCAGGCCGAGTCCGCCGTCACGCGTGGTGAAGAAGGGTTCGAAGATGCGCGGCAATACATCGACGGGAATGCCAGGGCCGCTGTCACAGATGGTCAATACACCGTAGTTGAGCTCGGGCTGCATCGCAATGGTCAGCGCGCGTTCGGACGGCGGCACCTGCGCCAGCGCTTGCAGCGCGTTGGTCAGCAGGTTGTGGATGATCTGTTCCAGCGCCACCGGATCCGCCTTGAGCAGAAGGCTGCTTCCCGATACGGCGGCTTGTACGCCCAGCCGTTTGCATTCGGGTTCAATCAGGTAAAGCGCATCATTGACCGTTTCCTGCAGGTTGACGACCTGGAGGCTGGCACCGACTTCGGGGCGTTCGACCACGCGGCGCATGCGGCCCACCACGTCGGATGCGCGACGCGCCTGTTCGACACTGCGCGCCATCGCATCACGCGCGGTGTCGAGTTCCGGCGGATCATCATCGAGCAGGCGTTTCGCGGCCTGCGTATTGGCGAGGATTGCGGTCAGTGGCTGGTTGAGTTCATGCGCCATGCCCGCAGCCAGTTCGCCCAGCGTATTGAGGCGCGCAACCTGACCAAGGCGCAACAGTTCTTCAGCGCGGCGGCGGTCGGCGCGCTGGCGCAGCAGTGCAATCAGGCCGCCCAGTGTGACGATGACAAAACCGGTCCACGCCAGCATTTTCAGCCAGGGCAGGTTGCTCCAGCCGGCGCTGCGTGTGGCCACCACATCAAAGGGCTGGCTGTCGGCGGCGAGGCGTTTGCGGAATTCAAATCGCCATAAGCCTTCCGTGTCATTGCCCGGTTGTACGGCGTAACGCTGGTCCTTGTATTCGAGGGTCACGCGCACCGGGCTCACATCCGGCTTCATCGGCCATTCTTCCCACGGCACCATGGCGCGGAGGTCGATTTGCACGGCATAACTGGCGGGCAGTGCCGCCTGCACCATGCGATAACGGCCATTGTCGAAATCAACACCGCCGATGGCGGCGCGGTTGCTGCGGCGGGATTCGGCTTCGCCAGCCTGCAGTGCGTCATCAGGCCATACGGCGTTTTCCGTACGCTGAATGACTTCAAGAATCTGCGGATAAACCGCGGTGATGCGCGGTCCGGGTGCGGCAGTCTTGTCTTTGGTCGCAGGTTGCAGCAGGGTGAGCATGGCCATCACCGCATCCTGTTGCGCGGTGCGCTGGCTCAGCAGGCGGTGGATGATGCGGGCGTCGGTTTCGAAGGCGTCGTGCAGGCTGTTGAGCTCGATGCGAGCGAGTGCAATGCAGCCCGCCGCAGTCAGCGCGAGTCCTGCGAGGAAGACTGCGCCTGCGGTGCGGCGATCAGCCATGCGGGCCAGAGTCAGCGGCCCTTCCGGGCGGCTTCGTAGAGGGGCATGACGGCCGGCAACAGTGCTTCGATCTGCTGGATACGGCGCGTTTCCGCCGGATGCGTGCTGAGGAATTCCGGCGGGCGGCCGCCCTGGTTGCCGGAGAGCATTTTTTTCCACAAGGTGATGCCGGCGCGCGGATCGTAACCGGCGCGAGCGGAGAGTTCGAGGCCGATGCGGTCGGCTTCGCTTTCGTCGTTGCGGCTGAAGCGCGTGGCGATCAGTGCCTGATAAGCGGTGCCGGCCAGATTGGCCGAGGTGTCGCCGAGGCCCAGCAGCGCGGCGCCAACGCCAATGGCGGCCTGTGCGGCCATCGCCTGCGACACCTGTTCACGCGAGTGTTCGCGCAGTGCGTGGGCGATTTCATGGCCCATCACCACGGCGATTTCATCGTCGGTGAGTTTGAGATTCTGGATCAGTCCGGAATAAAACATGATCTTGCCACCGGGCATGCAGAAGGCGTTGAGTTCCTTGCTGGTGATGGTGTTGACCTCCCATTTCCAGGCGGGTGCATCGGCGCGGAACACGCGGGTCTGCGGCGTGATACGCGTGGCGATGGCGCGCACGCGTTTGGTCAGCGCGGCGTCAGTATTGAGTACGCCTTTTTTGGCAGACTCGGCCTGCAATTGGTTGTAGGCCTTGGCCGCCATCTGGTTAAGTTCGTCGGACGACACCAGCAGAAACTGCTTGCGGTCGGCACCGACGACGCCGCTGGAGGTTGTTGACTGGCAACTGGCGACACCGCCGAGGGTGGCAACAGTCAGTGCGGCTGCGACGAGTTTTGCAATCGGGAGCATGGGCGGTCCTGAATTCGGAAGCGGTGTGGATTCTACCGTGCCGCGCAGGATATTGCCCCGGGCCATGCGCCGGCAGCGAAGTGCTCCTGCTGCCGGGTGTCATGGGCTGTCTGTATCGTAGCTGGCTTTAAGAGGCGCGCGCCCCCCCGTTCGGTGCAGCTTGCGCAAGCGGTCTTATCGGTTCGAAATAGATCAGCAGGTTCAAACTCGGAATCGCGTGCTCATGGATGGGTTCACTTTGATGCACGCGTTTCCATGCCGCGTAATAGGCGCGTGCCAGCAGATGCAGTTCCAGGGCATCGATGCGTTCGAAGCTGTGTTGCTTCATCACCCGGTAATTCATGATTCGACCTCCGAGCTGTCCACGGCGATGATTTCGCAGCCATCGAGGTAGTGCCACAGTGTCTTGAGGGCGTTGATTTCCTCGATGGTGAAGGCCTGTGCGTGTTCGCGGCGCGTGACCCAGCGTGCGGGTGTCGGCGGCGTTTTCAGCCAGCCGCCCTCGGGTTTGCCGTTCCACATCGATTGCTGTCGCGTGTCCCGCAGGTAATAACGTTTCATGATGTCCCCTTTGCGTAATGACGTCGTTGCGTCGTTGTGCAGCGGGGTCAGGATCGCTTTTGGGGGCTGTCGGCACTTGACCGCGCACGCCAAGCGTTTAGCCGGATGCGCCAATCGGGGGTGCTGCGCCGGGTTTGCTCCGGTGTGGTGCGAATTTATGCGGCGGATGCCGTGCGCTGGCGTTGCTCGGTGGGGCTTTTACCGGTCCAGCGGCGGAAGGCGCGGCTGAACGCGCTCTGGCTGGAGAAGCCGAGCAGGAAGGTGATGTCGGTGATGCTTTTGTCCGGGTCACTGATATAGCGCAGCGCGAGATCACGCCGGCAGTCATCCACCAGTTTCAGATAGGTCGTGTTGGCTTCGGCGAGTTTGCGCTGCAGTGTGCGGCTGCTCATGTTAAGGCGCTGGGCGATGTCTTCGGCGCTGGGTTCGCCGGAGGCGAGCTGTTCGAGGAATTGCGCCTTGCAGCGTGACACCACGTCATCCTTGGTCAGTTTCGCCAGCTGTTCGGTCAGCATGCCGTCGAGCACACCGGCGAGCGGGCGGTTGGCCGTGGGCAACAGGCGATCAACATCGGCCCGTGCCAGCGTGAAGCTGTTTTCGGCCGCCGAAAATTTCACCGTGCAGCCGTAGAAATCGTTCCACACCTGCGGATTGGCCGGCAGCGGGCGGCGCAGCGTCGCTTTTACCGGGCAGATTCTCGTTGCGGCATTTACCCGGCACATGTCCAGCACCAGTGCGAGCCAGCAGTCGGGCGTGTTCCATGCGACGGCCGGTTCATCCACCGTCAGTGCGTAACTGAAAGTGAGTCCGCGATGGCTGTCGTGCAGACCGATCTGGGCGCGGGTGCCGACGATGCGCCAGTATCGTGCGAGGCGGGTGAGGCCGGTGCGAAGCGTGGAGCTGGCGAGCCAGGCGTGACCGAGGACGCCGAGGTTGCCGGGGTGCCAGCACTGAGCCATTTTCAGGCCCCAGCCTTGTTCGGGAATGCGCGCCGCAACGCGGATGATCGCGGCATCGAGGTATTTCAACGGAGCGCGGGCCTGCGGCCCTTCCTGCATCAGTTCTGCAGGCACGCCCACTTCTCGCCAGAGGTGCATGGCATCAATGCCGTTGGCCTGAAACAGTTTGGTCCAGATCTGGGCAGTGGAAAGCAGGCCGGTGTGGTTCATGACGACCGGTAGATTACCTAAACCCCGTGCTTATTTCGAGCACGGCCTGCGACCGCTGTTGCTGGTCAGCGCTTGAAGGTGAAGTTTTTTTCCTGCAGCAGGGTCAGGCAGGCGTCAACGGCAGCCTTGTCATAACGAGTGCCGCTGCCGCTTTTCAGTTCGGCGATTACGGCGTCACTTGTTCGCGCTGGCCGGTAGGGGCGGTGCGAGGACATGGCCTCCGTGACGTCGGCGACGGCCATGATCCGCGATTCCAGCAGGATCTGATCCCCCTTGAGGCCTTGCGGGTAACCTGATCCGTCCAGTCTTTCGTGATGCTGCAGCACGATGGTGGCAATCGGCCAGGGAAACTGGATGTCCTTGAGGGTTTCATAGCCGGTTTGCGGATGCTGCTTGATCAGCAGGTATTCGTTGCTGCTCAGCTTGCCCGGCCTGCAGATGATTTCAGCCGGTACGTTGATTTGCCCCACGTCATGCACCATGGCAGCAAGTTCCAGGCCATTGACAGTATGTTCGCTCAATCCCATCTCGCGGCCGATGGCAGCCGCAAGCTGGCTGACGCGATACTGATGGCCGGCAGTATAGGGGTCACGCATTTCCACCGTACTGGCGATGACCCTGACGAAATCCTTCAGGGATTGCTGCTGGGCGATCAACTGTTGTTGATTTTCTTCGGCGATACGGTCACGTTCCTTGCGCGTGCGCAGCGTTTCGATGCCGAAAGAGAGGTCCCTCGACAGGTCTTCCAGCAGAGCGACTTCTCCGGCATTGAAAGCGTCAGGTTCCGTTGCGTAAATCATCAGGGCGCCGAAAATGCCGTTGGTGCCGGTCAGCGGCAGCGCGATGCTCGATTGATAGTTGCGTTTTAATGCGGCGTCACGCCAGAGTCCAAGAGCAGGGTTGGTCAGAAAATTCTGGTTGATCTGCGGTTTACCGCTGCGTATGGTATTACCCGTGGGCCCGCGACCCGCCGCTACGTTTTCGTCCCAGCTGAATGGGCGACTTTCCAGATAACCCTGCTCGACGCCGTGCATGGCCACCGGCGTCACGGATTTTTCCGCATCGTCCTTGGCGTATCCGATCCAGGCCATCCGGTATTCACCGATTTCGACAATCAGGCTGCATGCCGCCCCAAGCAGTTCCGTTTCGGTTTTTGCGCGGAACATGGCTTCGTTGCAGGCACTGATTGCTCTCAGCGCACGGTTGGAATTATGCAGGGCCAGTTCGGACAGCTTGCGCTCGGTGATGTCCTCATAAATACCCAGCATTCCGACAACCCTTTTCCGGGCGTCGAGCATGGGCACCTTGGAGGTGCGCAGCCATAACGATTTACCTTCTGGTCCGGTTTGCGGCTCTTCATATCCGAGTCTCGAAACGCCCGAATCCATGACCTGTTTGTCATCAATCCGGTACAGTTCTGCGTGCTTGTTCCAAGGCATTTGAAAGTCGTTCTTGCCGAGAAGTTCTTCCGGGTTTGAAGAGCCTGCGTCGTGGGCGAACGCGGTATTGCAGCCGAGGAAACGCGATTCGGTGTCCTTCCAGAACACGCGTATGGGGATGTGTTCCACAATTTTCGAGAGCAGGTCGCGCGAGCGGAGCAGTGCTTCCTCAGCCTGCTTGCGGCGGGTGATATTGGCTGATACGCCGCGGATGCCGACGATGGCATCGTGTGTATCGCGGACCGGCTCACCGCGCGACAGTACCCAGCTGCGGTTTCCGCTGTTGCTGATGATTTCCAGTTCAATCTCGTAGGGTTTCCCGTCGTTGAGCAAATGCGAAAATGCATTGTTCATCGCCTCCCAGCTGTCCGGGGAAAGCAGTCGGGTAAACGCGGGAAGTTCCGGCGGCGGCTCGCTCGGGTCCAGGCCGAACATGTGGTACATCTCCTGCGTCCACGTCACCTTGCCGCTGGCAAGGTCAAGATGCCAGCTTCCGGTTTCCGCGATGCGCTGTGCCTCGCGGAGATTGTATTCACTCTCGCGCAGGTCTTGTTCCGCGACCTTGCGCCGGGTGACGTCCTCGTAAAGGCCCAGCATGCCGATGATTTTTCCGCTGCTGTCGCGCAAGGGCACCTTTGATGTGCGCAGCCAGATCGTGCGGCCGTCAGGGCCGGTCTGCGGTTCTTCATAATCCAGTTTCGGTTGACCGGAAGACATGATCTTGAAGTCATCTGCCCGATATAACTCGGCCTGTTCGCGCCAGGCCATCTGGAAATCGTCTTTGCCGATGACTTCCTCGGGCGAATCAAAACCGGCATCCCGCGCAAACAGGGCATTGCAGCCGAGGTAGCGCAAATCGGCATCCTTCCAGAAAACCCGGACAGGAATCTGCCCCAGAATTTCCGTCAGCAATGACGGGTAGGACGAGCACTGAACAGGCTCGCCCCCCGATTTTTGTGAATTACTCATTTGAGATCATCATACGCCCGGTTTTCCAACCAAAAAAAGGGGCCGCAGCCCCTTTGTGCTGTAATAAATTGATCAAAATCAATCCAGTTTGATGTTCGCTGTCTTGATGATATTCCCGATCAGCGCGCGGTCCGCTGCCATGAACTTGCCGAATTCTTCCGGCGACTGGGTGCGAATGTCGAAACCGGCGCCGGTGAGGCTGGCCTTGAGTTCGGCGGTATTCACCGCAGCGATGATTTCCCGGTTCAGGTTATTGATGATGGGTTTTGCCGTGCCCGCGCGGGTGACAGTGCCGAACCAAGTGCCCGCTTCATAGCCCTTTAGGCCAGCTTCCCCAGTGGAGGGAATGTCGGGCCAGTTGGGATGGCGTTTTTCGGCGGCAAAGGCGATGACCTTGATCTTGCCGGCCTTGGCCTGCGGGATTACGGTGGCAGCGCCAGTGATCACCGTCTGCACCTGGCCACCGAGTACTGCAGTCAATGCCGGACCGGCACCCTTGAACGGTACATGCAGCAGCTTCGCGCCAATGAGCTGTTCGAGCTGCGCACCGCCGAGGTGGTTGGTTGAAGCTGTGCCGGGGGTGCCGTAGGTAATCGAGCCGGGCTTGGCCTTGGCATGGGCGATCAGTTCTTTCATGTTGCTGAAGGGCGCTGACGGGTGCGCGGCAATCACATAGGGGAAATACACCACCTGGGTGATCGGCGCGAGGTCGCGTTCGGTGCTGTAGGGCAGCTTGGCAACGACGTTCGGATTGATCGACATCGTGGTCTGGGTGATCAGGCCGATGGTGTAACCGTCGGGCGCGGCTTTGGCCATCATGTCGGCGCCAATGATGGTGCTTGCGCCACCGCGGTTGTCGACGACGATCTGCTGGCTGTATTTTTCGGCGAGCTTGCCGGCGATGCCGCGGGCGACGAGGTCGGTGGTGCCGCCGGGCGGGTAGGGCACGATGAAGCGGATCGGCTTGGTCGGGTAGCTGTCAGCGGCCAATGCCGGCAATGCTGCGCAGGTCGGCAGTATTGCAAAGAGTGCGGCGTAGCGGATCGGATGTCGAATCATGTTGCTCTCCTCGTTGTCAGTTATTGGTATGGGTGACATGCTCCAGCCCTTTTTCGCGAAACACCGGGGTGTTCGCAGGGCTGGCAAAAAAATCAACCATCGCCTGCGCCGCGCCTGCATCCCGCGCAGTGCAGAACAATGCAATGGATGTTTCGAAGGATTTCTGCACGGCATCGGGCACCGGACCCACGCAATCCAGTCCCGGTACTGCCAGCAGTTCGGGGATTTGCTGGAGCGCGATATCGGCCTCACCTTCAACTACCACCTTGCCGATGTATCCGCCGGGGCGGGTTACCGTTTTGGCCTTCATTTCAGCAGCAATGCCGAGTTTTTCGAGCAGGGTAGGAATGTACATGCCGCTCGCGCCGTGTACGGTGTGTGCGATGGCGCGGGCGGACAGCAGTGTTTTGCGGAAGGCATCCGTCGAACTGATGTCGGGGTGGGGGGTGCCGCTGCGTACGCCGACACCGACGACGGCACGGGCAAAGCCGCGGCGACTGGCGCCGTTGATGAAGCCGGCTTCAGTGAGTTCCTTGACGGCGCCGTTGCCGAGTACCAGGACGTCACCCGTTTCGCCGCCGCGGATGCGTGCGACCATGGCCTTGGCGGAGTCGGCGCTGATCGATACGGTATTGCCGCTGCTTTTTTCGTAGGCAGGGATCAGCGCATTGAGCACCGGCAGCGTGCTGTTGGAGGTCAGGATTTTGATTTCCATGGGATTTCAGTTTAACGGTTGTGCGGTGCGTGCGAATTCGGCTTCGACCGCTTGTTCATGGGCCAGCACTTTCTGCAGGCTGGGGCGTAGTTGCAGGCGTTCGACAAAAGCCATGCAGTTCGGGAACGGCGACAAATCCAGTTTGAAGGTGATGGCGCGGCGGAAGCACCAGAAAAAATAGGCGTCGGGCGCGGTGAAGTGGTCAAAAAAGAATTCGCGTCCGGCTAGCAGGCCTTCGGCAATCCTGAAATCCTCAAACAGCAGCTTGTTGCCGGCGCGTTTGACAGCCTCTGCACTGCCCGGCATGTCGCAATAGTTCTCCGGACGCGCATTGGGGGTCAGGTGCGGATGGATGGTCGAGGCGAACCATGCCATCAGAGAAATTGCCTTGATTTCCTGCTGTGGATCCTGCGGCAACAGTTTTGCCTTTGGAAAAGTGCGATTGATGAAGATCTGGATCGCGACGTTTTCCGTCAGCGGTTCGCCGTCGATGACCAGCACGGGAACCTTGTGTTTCGGGTTGAGCTTGAGGTACTCCGGCGTTTTGAGCTGACCGGAACGCGAGTTCATGTTGTGCACCGTGAAGTCGGCGCCGGCTTCGGTGAGTGTGACGTAGGGGACCAGGGCGCAGGTCTTGGGCGCGTAATACAACTCGAGTTTCACAATCGGTCTCCTCCGGCAGTGAAAAAAGCCGGATGCGGATAATCCGCATCCGGCCCTTGAAGCTTACTACGGGTTACAGCGTAATCATTACAGCGTACTTATTACAGCGTATTCTCGGAACCAAAGATCACCGTGCACTGGCTGGACATCACACCGCCATTGCCGTGTGACAAGGAAACATCGCAGTCCTTGACCTGGCGTTCGCCGCATTCGCCGCGAACCTGGCGGATGGATTCGATCATCACCAGCAGGCCGTACATGCCGGGGTGGCAGTACGACAGGCCGCCGCCGGAGGTGTTGACCGCCAGTTTGCCGCCGGGTGCGATACCGCCGTTGGCAACAAAACGGCCGCCTTCGCCTTTCGGCACGAAGCCGAGGTCTTCAAGGAACAGGATCGGCGTGATCGTGAAGGCGTCATACAGCGACAGCATCTTGACGTCTTTTTGCGTGACGCCGGCCATCTTGAAGGCCTGCGGGCCGGAGATCGCGGCGCCGGTGACGGTGAAGTCGGGCATGCTGGAGATGTTGGCGTGCGACAGTGTTTCGCCGAAACCCAAGACATAGACCGGTTTTTTCTTCAGCGTTTTGGCGCGGGCAGCCGATGTCAGCACGATGGCGCCGCCGCCATCGACGACCAGACAGCAGTCGCGTACGGTGAAGGGGTAGGACACCATGCGTGCATTGAGCGCCTGCTCAATCGTCAGCGGTTCTTTTTCCCAGGCCTTCGGGTTCATCAGTGCCCATTTGCGGGCGGCGACAGCCACTTCAGCGAGGTGTTCGCGCGTAGTGCCGTATTGATGCATATGGCGTGCGGCAGCCATCGCGTAGGCGCTGATCGGCAGGATCGGCCGGTACGGCGATTCGTAGGGATTGAATTCGCGCGGGCTGGCGGCGGCGCGCGACACCGAGCGCTGCGTGCTGCCGTAGGCGATCACGGCCACTTCGCAGGCGCCCATCTGGATGGCCAGCTGCGCGTGTGCGACATGCGACATGAACGACGAGCCGCCAATCTGCGTGCCGTCGAACACCTTGGGTTTGATGCCCAGGTATTCGGCCAGTGCCATCGGTCCCATGCGTACCTGTGAGGCGGCGACAAACAAGCCGTCAACATCTTTCAGAGTCAGGCCGCAATCGTCGAGAGCGCGCATCGTGGCCTGCGCCATCAGGTCGACGGGGGTGGTGTTCGGCGCAACCTGGCCGAGATCGGATTCGGCGGCGCCGACGACTGCAATACTGCCGCGTTTGAGCAGGCTCATTTGGCGTCTCCTGCGGGGGTGAATACAGGGAAGGGCAGGGTCTTCTCGTCGCCGGGATTGACCTTGAATTTCACGCGCATGCCGATCTTGACGTCCATCGCGTCGATCCCTTCAACGCGGCTCATCAGACGGTAGCCTTCGTCCATGTCGATCATCGCCACGTTCAGCGGCGGCTCACCCTTGTAGTGCACTGCAGTGGTCGTGTAGACCGTACCGAGGCCTTTGGAGACGCGCCATTCGATGTTGCTGCTGCCGGTTCCCGGGACAACCGCGCGCGGATAAAAAAACGGCTTGTTGCTGTCTTTGCAAACCTGGTAGGCGAGCTCGCCTTTTTTCAGGTGCTCGACGTAAACGCCGAGAGGGGACTGCTTCATCAGATCAGACATGTGCTGCTTCCTTTCTCCAATAAAAACAAACTGCGGTGTGAACGATTCAAAGCGGGCCAATCTTCATTTCGGAAGCTTTGACCACTTTCTCCCATTTTTCGATTTCCAGTTTCAGTGGCGGATCAGCCGGCTGTGGCGCCGGATGTTTTGACCACTTTGCTCCATTTGGCGACTTCCTGCTTCAGGTAGGCGCCGAATTGTTCCGGCGTTGTGCCGACAGCTTCAACACCGTCTCCGGCCAGTCGCTGGGCGACATCAGGCATTTTCATGGCCCGGTTCATTTCAGCATTGAGGCGGTTGATGATGTCCTTTGGTGTTGCCGCCGGGGCAAATGCGCCGTACCAGCCGCTGGCTTCATAACCGGGAACGGTTTCGGCGATGGTCGGCAGCTCCGGTGCGGCGGGTGAGCGTTTGGTGCTGGTGACGGCAACTGCGCGCAGCCGGCCGGCCTTGACCTGCGGCATCGCTGACAGCATGTTGTTGAACATCAGTGTGACCTGGCCGGAGAGGAGGTCGGTGGTTGCCGGCGCTGCGCCCTTGTAGGGAATATGGACCAGTTTCGTGCCGGTCATCGAATTGAACAGTTCGCCCGCGAGATGCGGCATGCCACCGGTGCTGGCGGATGCGAAATTGATCTGGCCGGGGTTGCGGCGGTCGAGTGCAATCAGGTCCTTGACGGTTTTGACGGGCAGCGTCGGATGCACGACGAGGATGAACGGTGCTGCGGCGACCTGAGCCACCGGGGCCAGATCTTTCTCGACGTCGTAATTCATTTTTGCAAACAGGCTGGGCGTGACGGCGTAGGTCACCGGTACCATCAACAAAGTGTAACCGTCGGGTGCGGCTCGCGCCGTGAGTTCGGCGCCGATCATGCCGCTGGCGCCGGGGCGGTTGTCGACGATGAACTGCTGGCCCCAGGCCTGTGTCAGTTTCTGCGACACGATGCGCGCAATGACGTCGGTGGGACCGCCCGGCGGATAACCGACCACCATGCGCACGGTTTTGCCCGGATAGTTCTGTGCTGCAGCTGTGCCGCAGAGCGCGGCGAGTGCGAGTCCTGTAATCAGTTTTCGGGAAGCGTTCATTTTTTGCCCTGCTCTGCGAGGAACTTCAGAGCGGCTTCGGAACAGCGGTCGGGGTAGGCGCCTGCGGCGTGCCAGGCATCGCCTTCCATCACGATCAGTTGTGCCGACTTCACACCGGAAACCCAGGCTTTGACGCCGTCAACCGAGCGCAGGCCGCTGCCGGTGGTGGTGATGATCAGCGTCGGGCAGGTGATGCGTTTGACGTCTTCGCGGATATCGAGTTTGGGCACCCAGCGCAGATAACTCTGCAGCGTCGACAGCGGCGTCTTGCCCTGCAGGTTGTGGATCCACCAGTCGACTTCGGCTTTGGAGGCTTTGGTGCCGAGGCGGCCCTGCATGGTGTGCGCGGCCCAGTCGACCACGCCTTTGCTGTTGATGTGTTTCACCCAGTCATTGACCCCGGCTGCGGGCAGCACGGGCGGCGTGACGCCAATCAGCGTCTGCACCAGCTGCGGACGATTGGCGGCCATCGCCAGCGACATCGATCCGCCGCTTTTGGCGCCGATCACATGCACCTTGCTGCAGCCTACGTGATGGATCAGCGCTTCGATGTCATCGAGCAGTTCGTCCATCGACCATTCGTGTTCCGCGCTCATCGGTGTTGAACGGCCGAAGCCGCGCAAATCCAGGCGTACGACGCGATAGTGGCGCGCGAAATGCGGCACCCAGGCGCGCCAGGCTTCACCCGATTCGGCGAGGCCATGGACGAACAGCACGGTCTCGGCCTTTTGCCAGGGGTCGGTGTAGTCGTCGATGGTGTAGAAGATGTTGCAGCCGTCGGGGCGTTTGAGGGTGTATTCCATTTTTTGGCCTAAAAAATTAATAAAAACAAATACTTGACTACAGAGGTCACAGAGGCCACAGAGAAAAAACCGGGGTAACTCCTGCTCTGGGACATCGAATAGACGTTGTTGAAGTTCTCTGTGCGCTCTGTGACCTCTGTGGCTAGGTTTTTGCTTTTTCCGACAAACCAAAATCAATCAGCGCCTGCGCGCGCAGTTTGTTTTTCTGTACTTTTGAACTGCCGGTCATGCCGATTTTTTCGAAGTCTTCAACAATCTTCAGATAACGTGGCACGCGGAAGTTGGCGAGGCGTTCCTTGCTCCACGCCATCAACTCTTCCGGCGTCGCCGTTTCACCTTCGCGCAGGATCACGTAGGCCGCAGGAACTTCGACCAGCCGCGGGTCGGGCACGCCGATGACCTGGGCTTGTTTGATCTTGGGATGTTTGTGCAGAACATCTTCGACTTCCGCCGGCGCGACGTTTTCGCCGCCGACGCGGAATACATCCTTGATGCGGGTGATGAAACGCAGTCGGCCGTCTTCATCCATCACGCCGAGGTCGCCGGTATGCAGCCAGCCGTCGGCGTCGATGGTTTTCGCGGTCTGCTCGGGCATCTTGTAATAGCCCTTCATCACGCTCCAGCCGCGCACCTGGATTTCGCCGGTCTTGCCCGGTGGCTGCACGGCGCTGGTTTCCGGGTCGACCAGCCGCACCTCGACATCATCGAGGATGTGTGCCCAGCCGTTGATGCGTTTTTCAAGATCATCGTCGTAACGCGACATGCAGACATTGGGCGAGGCTTCCGACAGGCCGTAGGCCTGCACCAGCCCCTTCATGCCCATCAGATCAACCACCTTGCGCGAAACCTCGGGGCCGCAGGACACCCAGCCATGGCGAAGTTTCAGCGGATATTTTTCAAAGTCCGGATGATTCAGCATCATCAGGAACATGGTGTCGTTGCCCGATGTGTGCGTGCATTCCTCGCTCCACATCGTCACCAGCGCTTCACCGGCATCGAAGTGCGGCGATGAATAGAGGCAGGCGCCGGTGGTCAATGCTGCGAGCATCGACAACGTGGTGCCGGCGACGTGATACCAGGGGCGGGCGCTGTAGTACCGGTCCTTTGCCTTCAGGTGAAAGCGCGCGGCGATACAGGCGGCGTTGCGCAGCATGTTGTCGTGCGACAGCATCACGCCTTTTGGATAAGACGTGGTTCCCGAGGTGAACTGCATCAGCAGCACGTCATCGGGATGCACTTCCGGCGGCTGACGCTCGTCGAAAGCGGCGCCTTTGGCGATCAGGGCCGCAAAACGCATCGCGCCGGCGGGTACGTCTTCGCCAAGTACCACTACGGTGTGCAGCAGAGGCAGCGCAGGGTCGGGCAGTTTTTTATCGATGGCCGGGCAGATGCTGCGGAGCATCGCGATGAAGTCGATTTTCAGGAAACGGTCGGCGACGAACAGCAGTTTCACGTCCGCCTGCTTCAGGCAGTAGAGCATTTCGTCGGCCTTGAAGCGGGTGTTCACCGGCACCGTCACCGCACCGATGCTCGCGGCGGCGTAAAAGAAAATCATCCACTCCGGCGAATTGCCCATGCATACCGCGACATGGTCCCCGCGATTGATGCCCATGGCGCGCAGTCCCTGCGCGATCTCGCGCACATCGTCGCGCAACTCCGCGTAGGTCAGACGGCGGCCCGAGACCACCAGGGCCAGGTTTTGCGGGTATGCGGTGGCGACCGTGGCGAGCGTTTCGGCCAGAGTCTGTTTGTTCCAGGTGGTCATTGTCTGTTGCAGCTTATTTGCCCTTGAACTGCGGTTTGCGTTTTTCCTTGAACGCGGTGACGCCTTCGACGTGGTCGTGGGTCATGCGCGCGCCGCATATGGCCAGCACTTCCATTTCAAGGAGCTGTTCCAGCGTCGGCATATACATGTACTGGAACATGCGTTTGGCCAGCGTCAGTGCATAGGTCGCGGACCCGGCGATTTCGTGCGCCAGCGCCAGCGAAGCGGTTTCAAGCTGGTCATCGGGCACGACTTTGCTGATCAGCCCCATGTCTTTGGCTTCAGACGCTGGCAGCTTGCGCGCGCTGTAGACGATTTCCTTGGCGCGGGCGAGGCCAAGGTGCTGGGTCAGGAAATAGATCGCACCGCCATCCGGCGGAATGCCGACGTTCTTGAAGGCCATCAGCAGGTAGGCGGTTTCACTCGCCACGATGAGGTCGCAGGCCAGTGCGAGGCTGGCGCCGATACCCGCCGCCGGGCCGCGCACTGCAGCGATCACCGGTTTTTCAAGGTGATGCAGCGCGAGAATCATCCGGTGATGTCCCTTGGAGCGCTTGCGCCCGCTGACGATGTCGAAGTTGCCCATCGAGCCGACATCGCCGCCGGCGCAGAAGGCCTTGCCTGCACCGGTGAGCAGCACGACGCGCACGCTGTCATCGAGATTGAGTTCGCTGAAAACGCGCGCAAGCTCTTCGTACATTTCCGCCGACAGCGCATTGAGCTTGTCGGCACGGTCGAGGCAGACGGTGGCGATGCCGTCGGCGTGGGTGACTTTAATACTCATCGTTTGACGTTCATGGTGAGGGTCACAGTGACTTGATGCCGGCGCGCTCGATGAC
>CAMAYE010000037.1 GCA_945862135.1 Bordetella parapertussis | reverse complement strand
GCTCGACAAGCAGCTGTTGGCTCATATTTTGGCTCCCGCGCGCGCTGCAACGACTTCATCACGTTCCTCGGTGGGCAGAAAAGCCTGCAGCGCTTCGATGCTGGCGCGCTCAAAACGATGGGCCTTGCGTGAAGCGTAGTAGGACTGCGCCGCCAGCCGCGCCAGCGTGCGCACGCGTCCGATATAGGCGGCGCGCTCAGTTACCGAAATCGCGCCGCGGGCATCGAGCAGGTTGAAGCTGTGCGAGCACTTCATGACCATTTCGTAGCCGGGCAACGCCAGCCCCGCTTCGAACAGGCGTTTGGCTTCGCCTTCGAACTGGCCGAACTGCTGCAACAGTACTTCGACATTGGCCTGCTCGAAGTTGTAGGTCGATTGTTCGACTTCGTTCTGGAAATACACGTCGTGGTAACGCACGCCCGGCGCCCATTCAAGGTCGTAGACGCTTTCCTTTTGCTGCAGGTACATCGCCAAGCGCTCGAGCCCGTAGGTGATCTCGCCCATGATCGGCTTGCAGGCGATGCCGCCGACTTCCTGGAAATAGGTGAACTGGGTGACTTCCATGCCGTTCAGCCACACTTCCCAGCCCAGGCCCCAGGCGCCCAGCGTCGGTGATTCCCAGTCGTCTTCGACAAAGCGGATGTCGTGCTGCAGCGGATCGATGCCGATTTCACGTAACGAGCCGAGATAAAGCTCGAGAATGTCCGGCGGTGACGGCTTGAGCACGACTTGGTATTGGTAGTAGTGCTGCAGGCGGTTCGGGTTTTCACCATAACGACCGTCCTTGGGACGGCGTGACGGTTGCACGTAAGCGGCTTTCCACGGCTCAGGACCAATGGCGCGTAGAAATGTGGCGGTGTGGAAGGTGCCGGCGCCGACTTCCATGTCATAGGGTTGCAACAGGGCGCAGCCCTGCTTGTCCCAGTACTGGTTCAGCTTGAGGATTATTTGCTGGAAGCTAAGCATTTCAGATGAGCATCGCGGCTCAAGGCGAGTTAAGCGCCTAATTTTACAGCCTTTGTCGCAACGCGCCAAAGGCGCAGCGGGTCATTTTCCCGAATGATCGCGGGTGAACCAGGTGATTCCGATGGCTAAAACGCAGAGCGCCAGCGCGGCGAGGTTGCCCCAGCGCACATATGGCGTCGCACCGCGCATGCCGGGAACATTGTGCGTGAGTACGGCTTGGATGAATTCCGGTGCCGCAGCCTCGACACGACCGGTCGGCGCGATCACCGCGGTTACACCGGTGTTGGTGGCGCGCAGCATATAACGCCCGGTTTCCAGCGCGCGCATTTGCGCGATCTGCAGATGTTGCGGTGGCGCGATCGAACGCCCGAACCATGCGACGTTGCTGACATTGACCAGCAGCGTGGCTTGCGGCAACTGGCGGATGATTTCCTCGCCGAAAGCATCCTCGTAACAGATGTTGATGGCAACCTGTTCGCCGGCGACCGCCAGCGGCAGTTGTGCAGCACCGCCACGCGAAAAATCCTGCAGCGGGATGGCCAGTTGCGAGACGATGGTGCCGAGTAAAGGACGCAGCGGGATGAATTCGCCGAACGGCACCAGGTGGTCCTTGCGATAGGTCTGGTTGTTTGCGCTGCCGAACGAAATCACGCTGTTGTAATAGTTGCCCTGCGGCAGCCGTTCCGGAACTCCAAGCAGCACATCGCCGTTGTTGCGCCGGGCATGTGCGGCGAGGGCTTCAAGATATTCAGCCGGCACGTCGCGCAGGAACAGCGGCAACGCGGTTTCCGGCAGGATGATCAGGCGCGCGTCGCTGGCGCGCACCATGCGCAGATAGGTTTCCAGCGTGCTGCGCAGATGATCTTCTCGCCATTTCATGTCTTGCTCGATGTTGCCCTGGAGCAGGCTGACGGTGATGCGCGTGCCCGTAGGTTCCGTCCAGGCGACCGTTTTTAACGCGGCACCGGCAAACCAGATGATGATGATTGTTGCCGGCAGCAGCCACAGCCCGGTGATTTTTTTGAGTGATCGCGCTTTGATCAGCAAGCTCAGCGCGCCGGCCGATGCGAGAAGCAGCAGCGTGATGCCATGCACGCCGAGCACCGGTGCAAAACCCGCAAGCGGGCTGGCGGGAACCTGCGTGTAACCGGGGTTCAGCCAGGGGAACCCGGTAAAGAGCCAGCCGCGCAGCCATTCCAGCATTGTGATGACAGCGGGCACGAAAAACATCCAGTGCATTGCCGGTTTCATGGTCCAGCGCCGCGTCAGCCAGCCTGCCACTGCCGGGAAGAATGCGAGATAGGCGCAGAACAGCAGAGTTACTGCAGCGGCCAGCGGTGCTGGCATTGCCCCGAAAGTATGCAGGCTGACATAAATCCACGACACGCCAGCGACAAACCAGCCGAGGCCGAAGGCGAATCCGGTGTAAGCCGCGGCGCGCGCATCGGATGCGCGCTGCCAGAGCAGAAACAGCCCGGCGAATGTCAGCAGCGGGACCGGATAAAGCCACAGCGGTGCGTATCCGGTGACGGTAAGGGCGCCGAGCCCTGCAGCGATGGCCCACTCGGTGGTGCGGTGTGGCGACGGTGCGAGCATCGAAGTTATCGGCAGCGCTCTAAAATAATAATTAATTCAAATACTTGCTATACAACTTGCTTTTCGAGCTTCTTCGTTACCTGCAGCAGGTAGACGCGGCGGCTGTCGGCACGCAGCACGCGGAAGCTCAGTTGATCGACCGTGAGCTGTTCGCCGCGCTTGGGCACGCGACCGAAACGTTTCAGCACCAGTCCGCCGACGGTATCGAATTCCTCGTCACTGAAATCAGTGCCGAAGGATTCATTGAAGTCGGCAATCTCTGTCAACGCCTTGACGCGGTAGATGCCGCGCTTTTCCTGGACGATGTTGTCTTCGGCCTCATCGAAATCGTATTCGTCTTCGATGTCGCCGACGATCTGTTCCAGCACGTCTTCGATGGTGATCAGACCGGCTACGCCGCCGTATTCATCGACGACGATGGCGATGTGGTTGCGGTTCTTGCGGAATTCCTTGAGCAGCACGTTTAACGGCTTCGATTCCGGGATGAACACGGCCGGGCGCAGCATGTCACGCACATCAAACTCTTCCTCGCCGGCGTAATAACGCAGCAGGTCTTTCGCCAGCAGGATGCCAATGACATCGTCCTTGCCTTCGCCGATCACCGGGAAGCGCGAGTGCGCTGTTTCAATGACCAGCGGAATGAAACGGTCCGGCGGCTCGTTGACGTCGATGACGTCCATCTGTGCGCGCGGCACCATGATGTCGCGCGCCTGCATTTCCGAGACCTGCAATACGCCTTCGACCATGGCCAGGCCGTCGGCATCCAGCAGATTGTTGTCATGCGCCGAGCGCAGCAGTGTAAGCAGTTGCTCGCGGTCTTCGGGTTCGCGCAGCAGGAACGCCGATAGTCGTTCAAGCAGCGTGGGTTTGTGCGGTTCATCCATAGGATCTGTGTTGCGTGTTCATCGGCCGTGGGCGGCGGATGTTTCTGGAGGTTTGTAGGGGTCAGGATACCCGAAGCGGGCGAGCAGCGTGCGTTCGCGCTTTTCCATCACCGCGGCATCCTTGTCGTTTTCGTGGTCGTAGCCCTGCAGATGAAGCAGGCCGTGCACAATCATATGGGCGTAATGCGCGGCGACGGTCTTGCGTTGTGCGCGCGCTTCGCGGGTGATGACCGGCGCGCACAGCGCAAGATCACCTTGCAGCGGCGCATGTTCGCGGAACACGAAGGTCAGCACATTGGTGGCGTAATCCTTGCGACGGTAGCTGCGATTGAGCAGCCGGCCTTCCGTCTGGCCGACGATGCGTATGGTGACCTGCGCATCCACACTCAGGGCGGCGCGCGCCCATTGGCGGATGCGCGCTGCCGTGGGCACGTTGCGTGCGGTGGAGGCATTTTGCACCGCGATCTGCGGTGCGCGTTTCGGTTTGGCCGCGCTCACTCGTCGCCGCGCCGCTTGTCGGTTTTGCCGTGTTTGTCGTAGGCATTGACGATGCGCTGCACCAGCGGATGTCGCACGACGTCAGTTGAGTCGAAGAAGGTGAATGCGATGCCGCGGACTTTCTTCAGTACCGCCTGCCCTTCAACGAGGCCGCTGATCTGTCCTTTTGGCAGATCGACCTGAGTGACGTCACCGGTGATCACCGCTTTGCTGCCGAAGCCGATGCGGGTCAGAAACATTTTCATCTGTTCGCGCGTGGTGTTCTGCGCTTCGTCGAGGATGATGAAGGCGTGGTTCAGCGTCCGGCCGCGCATGAAAGCCAGCGGTGCGATTTCAATCGCCTGGCGCTCGAACATCTTCGCGACCTTGTCATAACCCATCAGGTCATACAGCGCGTCGTACAGCGGGCGCAGGTAGGGATCGACTTTTTGCGCCATGTCGCCGGGCAGAAAACCCAGACGTTCACCGGCTTCGACCGCGGGACGCACGAGGATGATGCGCTGCACGGCGTCACGTTCCAGGGCATCCACCGCGCACGCCACCGCAAGATAGGTCTTGCCGGTGCCGGCAGGTCCGATGCTGAAGGTGATGTCGTGTTTCTGGATGTTGAGCAGGTATTCATTCTGTCGCGGCGTACGGCCGTGCAGGTCTTTTTTCAGCGTGATCAGTGCCGGCGAGGGGACGGTGGCATGTGCGGCGCCTTTGTGGCCCGCCTCGATCAGCGCCAGCTGAATCGCGTCCAGAGACAGCGGGTCCGCTGCCTTTTCATAGAAGTTGCGCAGGACTTGGGCGGCAACGCGGGTGCGGTCGACTGCGCCGGTCAGCGCGAAATGTTCGCCGCGGCGGGTGATGCCGACATCCAGCGCGGTTTCGATCTGGCGCAGGTTTTCGTCCAGCGCGCCGCAGAGATTGGCGAGCCGGAGGTTGTCTACCGGGGTAAAGCTGATTTCAGAAGGTTTCAATGGGTGACGACGCTGTTGGTGATGACCGCTTCGCCGCGCAGCGTGTGTGCCAGAGCGTCGGTGACGGTGATTTCGATGAACGTGCCGATCAGTTCGCGCGGTCCGGCGAAATTGATGACGCGGTTGTTGTCGGTGCGTGCTGCGAGTTCGGTCGAATCGCGGCGCGAGATGCCGTCGACCAGTACGCGCTGGCGGGTTCCGACCATGCCGCGGCTGATGGTGTGCGCCTGCGCATCGTTTTTCTGCTGTAGCTGTTTCAATCGCTCAAGCTTGACCGCCGGCGGCGTGTCATCGGCGAGATCGGCTGCGGGTGTACCCGGGCGGCGGCTGTAGACGAAGCTGAAGCTGGCGTCGAAACCGATATCGTCGATCAGTTTCATCGTGGCAGCAAAGTCCTGTTCGGTTTCGCCTGGGAAGCCGATGATGAAATCCGACGAGATGCAGATATCCGGCCGCGCTTCACGCAGGCGGCGGATGATGGATTTGTATTCGAGCGCGGTGTAGCCGCGCTTCATCGCCGCAAGCACGCGGTCGGAGCCCGACTGCACCGGCAGATGTACATGGCTCACCAGTTTCGGGATGCGCGCATAGGCCTCGATCAGCCGCGGCGTGAATTCCTTCGGATGCGAGGTCGTGTAACGGATGCGTTCGATCCCGGGGATTTCCGCGACGTATTCCAGCAGCAGCGCGAAATCGGCGCCTTCTGGTTCGCCTTCAACGGGGGCGCGCCAGGCATTGACGTTCTGGCCGAGCAGGGTTATTTCCTTTGCGCCCTGTGTGGCGAGTTCGGCCACTTCAGTGAGTACGTCGTCGAATGGCCTCGATACTTCTTCGCCGCGGGTGTAGGGCACGACGCAGAACGAGCAGTATTTGCTGCAGCCTTCCATGATCGACACAAAAGCGGTGACGCCTTCGACGCGCGCCGGCGGCAGGTGATCGAACTTTTCGATTTCGGGAAACGAGATATCGACCTGGGGCCGTCCCGACGCGCGGCGCGCCGCGATCAGTTGCGGCAGGCGATGCAGGGTCTGCGGACCGAATACGACATCGACATAGGGTGCGCGTTTGACGATGGCCGCGCCTTCCTGGCTCGCAACGCAGCCGCCAACGCCGATGATCAGTCCGGGTTTCGCCTGTTTGAGTTCATTGATGCGGCCCAGGTCGCTGAAGACTTTTTCCTGGGCTTTTTCGCGTACCGAGCAGGTGTTGAGCAGAATGACGTCCGCTTCGGCTGGATCGTTTGTCTGCGTCAGGCCGTCTTTGCTGCGCAACACATCCGCCATCTTGTCCGAGTCATACTCGTTCATCTGGCAGCCGAAGGTTTTGATGTAAACCTTGCCCACGACTTACTTCGCGCGGTCGAGCCGGGCCTGTTCCTCTGGCGTCAGGATGACGATGCGCAGGATTTCGCCGTTACGGTCGAGCTGATAGACCACATCCGAGCCCTGCGGCAATTGACCGTGGGTGATCCGGCGGTTGGCCGCATCAAATATGATGCCGCCCGGTGCAAGTCGGAGCACCTGGTTGCCGATAGCCACCATGGGCAATGCCTGTTGCGCCCCGACTTCCGCACGTTTGGCTTCAGGCGGCAGCGTACGTTGCGCCCATGCCTGCGTGGAGGCGACCAAAAAAGTCAATAAAAGCAAAAACTTACGCATGGTCACACGATAACACGAGAGACTGGCGCCGGCAACGGAAGGGCCGGCTGCAAAAAAGAAATGGTGGCGAGTCAGGGATTTGAACCCCGGACCAATGGATTATGATTCCACTGCTCTAACCACTGAGCTAACTCGCCACGGGAAGGCCGGGCAGTCTAAGGAGCAAGGGTGTCATTGTCAAGCTGAAAAAACCGCGCCAGCCCCCGAATTTTCCTGAAAAATCCGTGCCTTGACCTCTTTTCGCAGGTTCGCTGCGAATACCCGGAGCGCAACCGCCCTGCCAGGCGACTGTATGACTGTATGAATATTGCAACGAATGATCGGGACGTTTTAAACATGCACGATGTGGCCATTATTGGCGGCGGATTGGTGGGTGCCAGTCTGGCGTTGGCGCTGCAACCGGCGGGAATGGATGTCGCACTGGTTGAGCCCCATCCCCCGCTGGCAGCCGCGGCGGGTAGCTGGGACAGCCGGATTTATGCGATCAGCCCGGGCAACGCCGAGTTTCTGGAGCGGCTCGGCGTTTGGCCGCGGCTGGATCCGCAACGCGTACAGCGCGTCGAATCCATGGAGATTTCCGGCGACCGCCGCGACAGCCGTCTGCTGTTCAGCGCCTATGATGCCGGATTGCGGGAACTGGCCTATATCGTCGAGAGCGGCGCCATGCAGCGCGCCATGATGGACGCCATAAACGACACCGGCAGCATCCGCATGTTTTGTCCGGCGCAGGCGGCAGACGTGCATATCGCTGAGGCTGCAGCGCAGATTACGTTGGACAATGGCACCACGTTGAATGCACGGCTGGTCGTCGGTACCGACGGCCGTGATTCTCTGGTACGGCGCGAGGCCGGGATCGAAGCTCAGATCAGCGAATACCCGCAGTTTGGTGTAGTAGCCAATTACAAAACGGAATTGCCACACAACGGCACGGCATTCCAGTGGTTTCGCTCCGATGGCATTCTTGCCTTGCTGCCGTTGCCCGGTAACAAGGTGTCGATGGTGTGGTCCACCGATGAAGCGCATACCCGGCAACTTCTCGCAATGGATCCCCCTGCACTTGCAGAAACCGTTGCCGAGGCCAGCGGTGGCGCAGTGGGCGCGCTGCGTGTGATGACACCGGCGGCAGCATTTCCGTTGCGCCTCGCAAAAATGTCGCGCCTGATAGCGCCGCGCGTTGCACTGGCTGGCGATGCTGCGCACAATGTGCATCCGCTCGCCGGGCAGGGCGTCAATCTCGGTTTTCGTGACGTGCGGGTGTTGGCGGAAGTGCTGGCTGGCCGCGCACCCCGGCAGGATTGTGGTGATCTGGCGCTGTTACGCCGCTACGAACGGGCGCGACGCGAAGATATTGCAGCAATTGCGCTCAGTACTGATGCTTTGCAGAAACTTTTCGGCGCGCGTTCGGTCTGGTTATCCGGGGTACGCAATTTTGGCCTTGGTGCGTTGAATCATCTGCCGGTCCTGAAAAATCTGCTGATCCAGCACGCAGCGGCTTAAAGGCCGCTTTTTTAACTTCGAGCTTTGCGCTCAGGGAATTGTTCATGTTTATTCGTATCGTGTTGGTGGTGTGTGCCTCTGTGGCTTTCATGGCCCAGGCATTGGCGGACGAAGCGCTGGTGCGCAAGGGTTTTCAGGCGCGATTCCCTGACATGAAGATCGAGTCGGTCGCGCGCACGCCTTTTCCGGGTCTTTACGAAGTGGTTTTTGACGGGCAGGTTGTCTATACAGACGAGAAGCTCGCTTATCTGATGAGCGGCAATCTGTTTGACCTGCGGACATCGCAGGAGCGCAATCTGACACGGGAGCGTCGTGACCAGATTGCGTCCGGCGCCCTGATCGGTGCCCAGGGGAATGCCATCAAACGCGTGCGCGGCAACGGCAAACGTGTCGTCTATACCTTCGAGGATCCGAACTGCGGTTATTGCAAGGAACTGCAGAAGGAACTCAACAAGATGACCAATGTCACCATTTATACCTTCCTGCTGCCGATCCTGTCGCCGGATTCAATCGAGAAATCGAAAATCGTCTGGTGCGCCAAGGATCGTGCGCGTACTTGGGATGACATGATGATCAAGGGTTCGCTGCCGGCGAATGCCGCGAAAAACTGCACGACGCCGCTGGAAGAAAACGCCGCACTTGCGAAACGTTTCGGCGTGCGCGGCACCCCGGCGGTTTACCTCGCCAATGGCCAGCAGGTCGGTGGTTATCTCCCGGCTGAGAAGCTGGAGCAGGCGCTGGCCGTCACCAAGTAAGCGGCTTACTTTCCGGGCAATGGCTGCCGGCACAGGCTCTGCGTATTTGGCACGCCACTGGTCGTGGCGGCGCCTCGCATTTGCATTGGGCGTGTCTTTGCTGGCGCATTATCTGATCGTTGGTGCCTGGCCGTCATCCGGTGGTGGGCGTCCGCTACCGATGAGTCAGATGCTGGACGCGCAGCTGGAGATTATTGCGGCACCGCTGGCAGTGCAGTCAGCGGGATCCCCGGACTTGCCGCATGAAGCCTTGCCACCCCGGCCGGAGCCTTCTGTTGCCGCGCAGCTGGCGCGCAAGGATGCACCGGCCGTAGCCCATCCCGAAGTGCAGCCCCCCGCAACCCCGGGCAGCGTCATTCCTGATTCGCGGTTTTTTTCGGCGCGCGAACTGGACCGGTTTCCCGTTCCAGTGGAGCCGCTGGAACTGCGCACCGCCGTGAGCCAGTCTGGCAGCTTGCGCCTTCGTATCGGAATTGACCTGGCAGGCCGCGTTGTCGATGTCGAGGTGGTTGACGGTGATCCGTCCGGGGCACTGGAGACTTACGCCCGCGAACAATTGCAGGCTGTCCGCTTCATGCCGGGCCTGAAGGATGATCGACCTGTGCGCAGCCGGATTTTGCTGGAACTTCACTACGGGCAGTGACCCGCATTGGTCACGGTAGGGGCTTTGCTTTAGGTTAAAATCGCGGCCCACAGTTAATTTCCGAAAGCGCAGCAGCATGAGCACCCCGCGAGGAATCCTGAATGCTGTTTCCTGCACCGAGAGCGCATCGGTGCCGGTTGCGGACGCTCAGGGCTGAAAAATCATGCGCCTGCGAATACTCGGCTGCTCGGGCAGCATCGGCGGACAGCAGCATCGCACGACATCTTTTCTGATTGATCAGGATATTCTTATAGATGCCGGCACCGGTGTCGGCGAACTGTCCCTGTCTGAACTGTCGTTGATCGATCATGTGTTTGTCACTCATTCGCATCTGGATCACGTTGATTCCATTGCCTTCATGCTGGATTCTGTAGGGTCGTTGCGGGCGAAGCCGATGACCGTACATGCCACGGCTCCGACAATCGAAATCCTGAAAAAGAATCTGTTCAACTGGGATATCTGGCCTGATTTCACGGTGATTCCGACGCCGCAGGAACCGTTCATGCAATATCGGGAAATCGCCGTCGGCAATGTCATTGACATTGGCGGCGGGCGCCGGATCACGGCCTTGCCGGCGAACCATACCGTTCCGGCCGTCGGCTACTGGCTGGACAGCGGCAAGGGCAGCCTTATTTTCAGTGGCGATACCGGGCCGAACGACGCGTTGTGGGAAGTAGTGAACGGCGTCGAGAATCTGAAGTACCTGATCATTGAAACTGCATTTTCGGACAAGGATCGCAGATTGGCTGAGCTGGCGCTGCACTTGTGTCCGTCAATGCTGGGTGAGGAGTTGGCCAAACTCAAACGTCCGGCCGAGATCTTCATCACCCACCTCAAACCCAGTGAAATCGAGTTGACGATGCAGGAGATCGAGGAACTTCCAACCCCGGTGCCGCCCCGTCTGTTACACAATAACCAGGTATTCGACTTCTGATGTCGCCCGAGGACGCCGCTTGCGCGCCCGCCGGACACCATGGAGAATCCACCGAGGGGTATCGCGTCAGGCGATAGCGTTTCGATTCCAAAATGAAAAAAGAAGTCCCAGTAGAGAAACTCGAGTTCGGCGTATTCATCTCCGAACTGGATCGGCCATGGACGGAAACCCCGTTCATGTACCAGGGCTTCATCCTGAACAATGAGAAACAGCTCGAAGCGCTGAAGAAATACTGCAAGAAGGTCTACATCGACCTCGACAAGGGCCCGGATCTGCCTGAACGCAGCCAGTTGTTGGCGGGCGAAGTGGGCGGACCGCCGAAACCGCCCCCACCCCTGGGCCCCAGTGTTCTCACCACCATCAAGACCAAAGTCGCCTATCGTGAACAGGCGACAGTGGATGAGGAATTGCCGGTTGCACGCACCGCCCAGCGCCAGACGGAGGTGGTAATCAAGGACATAATGAGCAATGTCGAGGCCGGCAAGGCACTCGACGCCCCCCGCGTACAGGACGCTGTTCCAAGTATGACGGACAGCGTGGTGCGCACTCCGGATGCGATGATGCTGCTGGCCAAGCTCAAGCAGAAAGGCGGCCATACGCTGGATCGTGCTTTTGGTGTTTCGATTTACATGCTGACCTTCGGCCGTTTTCTGCAGTTGCCGCGCGAGCAACTCGACTTGTTGGGCATGGTCGGCTTGTTGCAGGACGTGGGTATGACCGCTGTGCCGGAAGAAGTGGTCACGAAAAAAGGTCCGCTCAGCAAGGTCGAGCTGATGGTCTGCCGCAGTCATATCACCCACTCGGTAGCGATACTCCGCGACACCCCGGGTCTGCCGCCGGAGTTGCCGGCGCTGGCGGCGCTGCATCATGAACGTTACGACGGCAGCGGTTATGACAAGGGACTAAAGGGTGACCAGATCGGCCTGTTCGGTGCGATCGCAGGCCTGGTGGATTGCTTTGATGCGATGATTCACGCGCGGCCGTATGCCGAAGCCTATTCGCCATCGAACGCACTCAATTATCTTTACAACGCGCGCAACACGCTGTTCGATGGTCCGTTGGTCGAGCAGTTCGTGCAATGCATCGGAATTTTCCCGGTCGGTGCGCTGGTCGAACTCAACTCCGGCGAAGTTGGCATCGTGATTGCGCAGAATATGGTACGACGCCTGTTGCCGCGAGTAATGGTGGTGCTGGATGCCAAAGGCAATCCGTTGCACCCGCAGATGATTCTTGACTTGGCGCAGGAACCTAAAGCCGCGCCAGGCGTTCCCTATCGCATCAAGCGTACTCTGGAGCAGGGCAGTGTCAACATTGATCCCTCCGAATTCTTCCTCTGAAACGTCCGATGCCGTTGCGGCTGCGGAGGCTCCCAGCCTCGACGCATTGACCGCAAGGCTTGCCGAGGAATTCGGCGCGGGGCCAGACACACTGTCGACGGTTGCCACGATTTTTTCCGAGGTCCGTGAACGGGCTCCGGACCTGTTTGTGGCTGCGGCGGGCGGTCTTGATGCGGCATTTGGCAAGGGGGGCGATCCTGCGCCGATCATGGCGGCGCTTGGTGAATGGGCGCTCGATGCCGAAAGCGAACCACTTGAGCGCATGCGCCGAGACTGTCAGCGCTTTCAGGCAGCGATGACCCGCGGCGCGTTGCGTCTTTATGCCGGTGAACCCGAGCGTTGTGCCGAAAGTCTGATTGCCCTGCAACGCTTCAACTTCCTGCAAATGGCCTTGCTGGCATCACTGGCCGCCCGCGGGCAGGAAGAGGGTGGTGTTGTCCGCACCCTGCCCACACCCGAATATGCGGCGTTCATGGAGATTTTCCGGGTTGCCATCGAAACCCACAAGCAGGACGGCAAACATCTTGCGTTGCTGCTGTTGCAGGTCGGCAAGACCGAGCAGATCGATCGCCAGTTGGGATTGCAGAAGGGCGAAGCCTTCATGCTGCGGGTGACGCGCCGCATGCGCGAAGGCGTGCTGCGCAAACAGGACCAGCTGGGCCGCGTGAGCCGTGACCAGTTTGCCTGCCTGTTGCCGCGCATTGCCGGCGAAGGTGTCGCGATTCTGGCCGCGAACAAGGTGCTCGGTGTGCTGGAAGCGCCAATTCCGCTCGGTGACCGGTCGTTTGACACCGATGCAGTCATCGGCATCGCGGTATTTCCCGAGCACGGCAGTGATCCCCAGACTCTGGTGCGTAATGCCAAACTTGCAGTGAGGGAAGCGCGCAGCGCTGCGGGCCGTACTGCGGTGTATGACCCGGCACAGGGCGAAAATGAAGCACGGGAGATGCGCTACGAATCGCGCCTGCGGCTTGCGCTGGAACAGGGCACCCTGGGTCTGGTGTTTGAGCCGCAACTGGATGCGCAGTCCGGACGTATCGGCGGACTGGGCTGCATCCTGCAGTGGACCGATGCCGAACTCGGGAATGTTGCCGAAGCCCGCGCCCTGCAGGCAGCAGAAACTTCAGGCGTGATTCGTGAACTCACCTGGTGGATCTTCAACAATGCATTGCGTCAAGGGGCTGAGTTCGCGCGCGCCGGGCTGGAATGCAAGTTGGGGCTCAAGGTGTCCGCGAGCGGGTTGCTGCAGCCGGACTTCCCCGAGTTCGTTGATCGCGCGTTGCGCACCTGGGGTGTGCCGCCCGGGCGCGTGGTCATCGGTATTCATGAGACTGCGATCGCCGGCGATCTCGGGCCGGTCAAGGATGCGCTGGCACGATTGAAGCGCTTGGGCGTACGCCTGGGCATTGACGGGTTTGCCACGGGCGCTTCTTCGCTAAGCAATCTTTCGCAATTGCCATTCGATGAACTGAAACTGAGCGCGGCCTTTGTCGCCGACATGCAGCGCTCGGAAATTCACGCCAAGCTGGTGCGCACACTGGTCCGGCTGGCACGTGATCTGGGATTGCGTTTGACCGCCGAGGGCGTCAACGACGGACAGACTGTGGTGGCCTTGCTGGGGCTCGGCTGTGAACGGGTGCAGGGGGCTCACGTCAGCGAGCCGCTAACCGCGAAGGACATACTCATTTTCGAACAAAGCGGTTCGGGACTCGCCAAACTGCGGCTGTCCGACCTTTGAGCAAGCCAACCGCCGGGAGGGCGGAGATGGAGATCAGCGCTGAGATCGTCCGTGGCATTCTTGAGCGCCGGCTGGCACCGGCCGCCATTGAACAATTGCTTGCAGAATTGCCCGAAGCCGGGAAGGCCCAGCTGTTGTTGCGCATTGCCGCCGTGGCACGCCGCAACGCGGCGCTGGTGGATGTGGCAAACCGCGTCTCCGACACTTTGTCGCTCGATGTTTTGTTTGTGCGTCTGCTGGAGGCCGTAACGGAGTCGCTCGACGCCGAACGCAGTTCGCTGTTCCTCCATGACGCGGAAACCGGGGAGCTGTTTTCACGGGTCATGCAGGGCAATGCCGTCGGCGAGGTGCGATTTCCCATCGGACAGGGCATTGCGGGTTCGGTATTTACCAGCGGCCGCGGCGAAATCATTCCTGACGCCTATGCAGACCCGCGTTTCAATCGCTGGGTCGACACCGAAACCGGTTACCGCACGCGCAATCTGCTATGTGTGCCGATCCGCAACAATCGTAATGAGGTCATTGGAGTCACCCAGGCGTTGAATAAACGTGTGGGCGAGTTTGACGAAGAAGACATGCAGGCACTGGAGGCGCTGGCCTCCCAGGCTGCGGCTGCGCTTGAAAATGCCCGCATGTTCGAGCGGGTTGAGCGGTCCCAGCGCGAGGAGGCTTTGCTGCTGGACGTGGTCAGTCTGATTACCTCGGAAATCAAACTGGATCCGTTGCTTGAAAAAATTCTTGCCGCCGCGACGCAACTGCTCGGCGCCGACCGCGGAGCACTGTTCCTGTACGATGCCGCAAGCAACGAACTGTGGTCGCGGGTCGCCGGCGGCGAGGGATCGGGTGTGATCCGTTTTCCGGCTGGCATGGGCATTGCAGGAGAATGTTTCACTACCGGACGCTGCATCAATATCGAGGACGCCTATCGCGACCCGCGCTTCAATCAGGCCGTGGACAAGGGCACCGGTTACCGCACGCGCAACATCCTGTGCATGCCCATTGCAACGCGGGGTGGCAACAAGGTCGGCGTGATGGAGATTCTCAACAAAAAGGAAGGCGCATTTAATGCCGGAGATCAGCGCCGGCTGGAGGCGCTTTGCGCACAGGCAGCGGTATCCATCGAAAATGCCCAGTTGTTCGAGGATGTCAACGATTCCCGCAATTACAACGAGAGCATCCTGCGCAGCATGAGCAATGGTGTGGTCACGCTCAACGCCGGTAATGTTGTGAGCAAGGTCAATCAGTCGGCATTGCGAATTCTGCAGCGTCCCGAAGGTGAAGTTCTTGGCCGTCGGATTGGCGATGTTTTCGCCGGGCCCAACAGTTGGGTTACCAACAGCCTCGAAAAGGTGCTGCGCACAGGACGCACCGACAACACCATCGACTCCGATCTGGTGCTTGACGGCCGCCAAGCGGTGTCTGTCAACATGACCGCTGTTCCTCTGCAGGACATGCGCGACGAGCGTATCGGTTCCATGCTGATCATGGAGGACATCACCCGCGAGAAACGGCTGCGCAACACCATGTCGCGCTACATGAGCAAGGCGGTCATGGATGAGTTGCTGGAGGACGGCAACGCGGCGCTGCGCGGCGTGAATCGTGAGGTCAGCGTGCTGTTTTCAGACATTCGCGGTTTCACCACCATGTCGGAGCGCCTGGGTGCCCGCGAAACGGTGGCGATGCTCAATGATTACTTTACCGACATGGTCGACGTTGTTTTTGCGCATAACGGGATACTCGACAAGTACATCGGTGACATGATCATGGCGGTCTTCGGTTCGGTACGCTCGCGCCAGGACGACGCCGCTAACGCGGTGATGGTCGGCAGCCGGATGATGATGGCCTTGCGCGAGCTGAACCTGCGCCGTGTTGCAGCAGGCCAGGAGCCGATCAACATCGGCATCGGCATCAGTACCGGCGACGTGGTCGCCGGCAGCATCGGTTCGCCGAAACGGCTTGAATACACGGTTATTGGCGACAGGGTCAATCTTGCCGAGCGCCTGCAGAACGCGAACAAGTATTACGGTACGGGGGTGTTGATGTGCGAAACGACTGCTGCGCGGCTGAAAAATCCCGTTCGCATGCGTGATCTCGATCTGATTCGTGTCCGCGGAATGCAGGTGCCGGTATCCCTGTGCGAAGTGCTGGAGCACCATACCCCGGAGAGTTTTCCCCACATGGATGAGGTGATTTTTGCCTTCACCGAGGCCGTGGCGCACTACCGTGATCGCAACTGGGATCAGGCGAAGCGCTTGTTCAGCGAGGTGCTAAAGGCCAATCCTGCCGATCGGCCGTCGAGTCTTTATCTCCAGCGCTGCGAAATCTATCGCAAGACGCCGCCGCCTGTAGATTGGGATGGAGTCTGGACGCTCGGTTCCGAGTGATCTGCAGCATCAAAGGCTGGGCACCGCGCCACAAAAGCTGAAATCCACTGCTGGCCTGCATCGTGAAATCCGCTCGGCCAGTGCCGAGGCGGCGCCGCAGGCCTGAGTCCACCCTAGGGGGGGCATGTCCTGCGTCGCGCATCAGTTGCTTCGAATGCTGTGCGGTGCGCCACGCATTCGGTCGGTTGTAGAAGTGTAGGATGCCGCGGGTCTGCTTGTCGTACTGAATGCCGGTTTCCTCGCGCAAAGTTTTCAGCGTGTCACGGCTGTAATTACCCAGCGCCACCAGTTGGCTGATGCTGTGGCGCCGACGCGCCTGCGTGCATTGGCGCAGGAAGGCAAATTCCCAGCGCCATTGCGGCTACTCTGCGCGCAGGCGGAACAGCAGTGGCGCATCTTCGCAGCCCAGGGTTCGGTGTGTGATACCGTAATTTGTTCGCCATTGGCGAATGAGGTTCCCAGCCCCCGCCCTTCTCACCGGTCAATAACCGCCACTTCGTGACCGGCTTTGCGCAGGTACCAGGCAGTTGCGATGCCCGTTACGCCGGCGCCCATAACAACGACCTTCATTGTTGCAGGAAGTTAGTATTTGCGCAGCGGGAATATTTAATTATTTTTAAAAACATATAGTTATATATAAGCATGCACTCACTTTTGTGTCATCTGAAAATGCTTGTCCATTACTCCGGCCATAACGCTGGATGACTGCCCAGCGGCACTGGCGGATGATCCCATCGCGCCGGTGTTTCGGCCATTTGCACCACCGTTTTCAGGTGTCGCAACAAACCGAAACTGGATTGCGATTCGGCATAGAGATCAAGGATTTCGGATGCGGGCGGCACGACTGCGGCGACGGAAGATTCGCGACCGAGCGTGTCAGTCATTTCGCGGATCCACGCCGAGGTGCGTTCCAGCGATAGCTGCACATGCCACGAACCGCCTTCAAGAGCGCGGCGCTGCAACGCAAGCATCGCGCCGAATGCGCCTATGTATCCGGTCAGGTAATCGAGAGGCTGGCACGGTAATCGTTCCGGATCGCCGGTCTCTGACCAGGTCAAGCCACTGGCCGCAGCCACCAACGTGTCATAGCCACGGCGCTGCGCCCAAGGCCCGGCTCGCGAAAAAGCAGTGATCGTCACGTAAATGATGCCGGGTCGCCGCGCAGCCAGCGCAGTTGGTGAAAAACCACGGCGTTCCAGCGTTCCTGGGCGATAGGCATTGAGGAAGACATCGGCGTTGTCGATCAGGCCGTGCATGGCATCCACGCTGCTGGCCGCGTCCAGATTGATTGCGCAGGAATGTTTGCCGAAACCGGTGTCGATCACCAGGGATTCAATCGAAGGCAGGTGTGGCGCGCCCACCTGCATCACAGTCGCGCCGTGTTCGGCGAGTGTGCGGGCCGTCATCGGTCCGGCGATCACACGAGACAGATCGAGCACGCGAATACCGGACAGCGGCCGCGTGCCTCCGGGCAACGGGCGCGCCGGTGCATCGCCGACACGGGTGATTTCAATCAGCGGCAAAGTTGCTGTGGCGCGTGCTTGCGGATGCGCTTCCCATTTCGCGCGGTTACGGACGGCAACGCCGCATAAGCCAAGCTGTCCCGCCGCGTCTTCGACTTCGGCCGCGGACCAGTTGGCCAGCGCGGCGCGGAGTGCGAGGGCATCGTTGGGAACATTGAACAGTTTGAGCAGTCCGTCGCGAAGGTGGGCGAAGTTGCCGTGCAGATAGACCCACTCCCCGTTTCGCACCGGGTAGTAACCGGTGATCGGATCCCAGGATTTCACCGGTTGGCCATTGACGCGAAGATAGGTCGCCGAAGTCATTGCCAGCGTCGCGGCGCGCGTATCAACACGGACATGTTGAAGTTTGCCGCTGCGCAATTGCCATAATGTCGCTGCGGCCAGTCCTGTGGCACTTATTGCCGCGCTGGCGAGCGGGCCAATCGGCAGGGCTGTCGGCAGTACGTTGGGTGAAGGCGTGAATTGCAGTGCGTCGAGCGGTGCGTCGTGCCAGCCCACACTGTCGATGATCGATTGCAGTGCGCGCTGCGTACGGTCAGGCATTTTCTTTGACGGCGTCAGTCAGTGACGCCGTTGACCGGGTAGCCGAGCGGCAACAACAACCACATCCGCAGCCCCTGTTTCATGCGTCCGGCCTGGCGTCCGGCTTCGTTACCGTAACCCCAGAAGAAATCCGCACGCACTGCGCCGCGGATCGCGGACCCTGTGTCCTGGGCCAGCATCAGCTGGTTCAACGGTTTCGCACTCAGCGGCCAGGTGGTGGCCAGAAACACCGGCGCGCCCAGCGGCACGAAGCGCGGATCAACGGCGATGGAACGGCGCGGGGTCAGCGGCACGCCCTGTGCACCCAGCGGACCGCCGAGTCCGGGCGGCAGTTCACGGAAAAACACGTAACGCGGGTTGTGATCAAGCACCGCCCGCAATTTGTCCGGATTCTGCTGTGCCCAGGCCTTGATGCCCTGCATCGAGGCACGATCCGCGGTCAATTCGCCGCGGTCGATCAGCAAACGCCCGATGGAACGATAGGGATGTCCGTTGTGGTCGGCGTAACCGACGCGCATCACGCCGCCATCTTCAAGATCAAGGCGGCCTGAGCCCTGTATTTGCAGGAAAAACAATTCGACAGGATCGTCTACCCAGGCGATTTCGCGGCCGCGCACCGGCGCCGTGCCGGCTTCGATTTGCGCGCGGTCGAAATAGGGCACCACCCGCTTGCCGTCGATGCGTGCCCGTGCTCTTGCATCACGTGGTTCTGCGTTGAATGCCGGGAGATCCAGTGTCAGCAGGTCGTCGGGTACCCCATAAATTGGATAACGATAGCGGGCAGTTTGCTTGCGGCTGCCGCGTAGCAGGGGTTCGTAATATCCGGTTGCGAGACCCTCGGCTCCTCCGTCCGTTTTCAGCAACTGGTAGGGCGTGAATCGGGTTTCGAAGAAACGCCGTGCCTGCTCGCGATTGGGTCTTTGCATGGCGCTGGCCGCCGCGCATACGGGGCGCCATACTTCCTGCGCTTTCAGCGTGCTGCAACTGATCAGCAGCGCACCCCAGGCGGCTGCAGGATCGTCGTCGCGCCAGCCTGGCAGGTCAGACCAGGCACCGCGCCGAAGATGATTTGCGGAAAGCGCTGTGGTGGCTTGGGTCGCCACCGGGGGCTCTGGCAACGGTGCAACGGGTGCGGGGACGGCAGTTGCCGGGGGGGGCAGTGGTTCCGCGGTTTTTTCTGGTTCAGGCGTTGTACGGCATGCCAGCAGACTTGCCGCGACGACAAAGGCGGTTATCAAGCCTCGCAGCGGCAGTTTGTTACAGTCGGGGTTATGCATCAGATAATCCATGCAGAAAACGAGGAATGATGAACGGCTTGATATGGTTTTTGATTGAGGTGGTCGTGGCGGTATCGCTGCTGGTTGGCATTGTCTGGCTGACATGGCCCCGTCGCGACGATGATGACGTCGATCCTCCCGGGAAATCCTGAGAGGCAGTTTTTTTCAGTGTGATCATGCGGATCCAGCCCCCGGCCATCACGGCTTGATCGTCAACGACCCGCAATTCGTTAATCCCTGAAAGCGCATCCTCAAAAACAACGTCGGTGCGAGTCGCGATGCGGCGCATCAGCGGATTCAGCATTCGGCGCAGCGGCGCGGTTTGGCCAAGATGCAGGAATTTGTCCAGAACGAACAGATTACCGCCGGTTCGCACGACACGTGTTGCTTCACGCAATGCTGCGCGGGTGTCGGGAACGATGGCAAGAATCAGATGCAGCAGTACGTGATCGAAGCTGTTGTCATTAAACGGCAGGCGCTGGCTGTCTCCCTGTACCCATTGCACATTCAGCTTGCCTCGGCGCGGCTGTGCCTTGTCGAGCATGGCGCGAGTCAAGTCGAGCGCGGTGTAGTGGTTTGCCTGCGGCAGCATCGGCAAATCAAGACCGGTGCCGATGCCGTCAAGCAGGATATGCGCGCCTGCTGCAGGCAACCGGGCCAGGCTGCGGGCACGCACCTGTGCCAACGCGGGTCCGACCAGCCAGTCGTAAACCGGAGCAAGCAGGGTATAACTGGTGCGGAGCGACATGCGCGCAGAGCCTGTGCGCGAACGGTTAATGCAGCACGCGGGGTGCCGACAGCGTGAATTCGGGGATGGGGGCGTCGAAGCGGGTACCGTCATCGGCGACCATCTGATAGCTGCCGCGCATCGTGCCCACCGGCGTCGCCAGCATCGAGCCGCTGGTGTATTCGAAACTTTCGCCGGGTTTCAGCTTTGGTTGGGCGCCGACGACACCCTGGCCTTTGACTTCCTGTACCAGATTGTTGGCGTCGGTGATGATCCAGTGCCGGCTGATGAGTTGCGCCGGCATGCCACCGGTGTTGGTGATGGTGATGGTGTAGGCAAAGGCGTAGCGTCCCGCATGGCTGTCCGACTGTTCAGCGATGTAGGTGGCACGCGGCCGTACGGTGATCTGGTATTTGGATTCGGTCATGGCCGTATTCTCGCATTCGCGGCGCGGCGGCGGAAGTTGCCTTTGCGGCCGGATCGTCGCCAGAACGGGTAAAATTCCCCTGAACTGAATCCGGATATCACCATGACCCATCGTATTGCGCCCAGCA